>DFQC01000029.1:1937-6171 GCA_002377585.1 Anaerolineales bacterium UBA3499
TGTGAAGGTAGGTGTGAAGGTAGGACTAGATGTTGGAGTATGAGTTGGCGTGGCGCTAGGTGTCAGAGTATAAGTCGGACTACTCGTAATGGTTGGGGTTCTTGTTGTAGTAGAAGTAGGAGGAGCATCAGTATAATCCAACTCGGTAGCTGAGGCTGTAATCGTTGCTGTTGTAGTGGGTGTTTCTGTGTGTGTAATTGTCGTGAAGTTAAATGTTGTAGTATCACTGATTCCCGAATAGGAGTTGCTGGTTGCATTGTCAAATGCTGTAGAATCTATTTTCACATAGTAAGATGTACCTTCGTCGAGGTCGTTAGACGGATCGATAGTGATCTGTGTAGCACCGCTCCCAGTTACCTGACCACTTGTTACGCTAATAGCCTCTATTAATGTGTTGTCAGACTTATGGATAGAGATATTGCCAGTTTCGGCATCAATTTCTTCTGAAAAAGTTAATACTATATTTGATGTAGTAACCACATTGTTTTCATTATCAATTGGAGATGTGGATTCTAGAGTAGGAGGTGTTGTGAACATCATTGGAGTATCGTGCGATTCTGAGTTTTTATTTGCAAATGCTAGATACAGATATCCGGTGTTGCCACTGCTTGGCACATAAGTATCACGCGACTGAGCCCTCGCAAAATCAGTCCAACCATCACTATCATTGTCTTGCCCTGCTGATGGATTATTGTGATAAGCCTTTAGATATCCGTCAGTGTCATAGAGCCATCTCACTAATCTTGTGTTGGTTGCGTTGTGGCCTATGTCCCAATCAACCGTAGCTTCTTCACTGGCATTTTGAGTTTTTAGTCCCCAGCTGCTGGAATTATTTCCTGATGATGTGTTGTGTCTGAATAGCGCATTATTAGTTGATGTGTTCCCGTCGTGGTCATCTTGACCGCCGCAGCACCACAATATTCCTGTGTCAGGTTTAAATATGTCATTGACTTTGTCTCTGTTGTCAGGTGATTGATCGTCTAAATAATTGTACAGTTCGGTGCCTAGATCGCCTGATATGGGACTTGTTGATTCATAAAAGTAAAACCAGTTACCAAAACCATCGTTCGGGTCGTATTCAATAAACTGACCTTGTTGCAGGGGTATCGAGAAAACAAGTATCGACTTATATTCGGTATGTTCAAGGGTGCTGGGTGGAGCAAGATTTCCACCTTCAAGGCCATCAAAAGACGAAGTTGAAAAATTTAGCCCAGTTTCAGTTGTGATGCCTTCGTAAGAATTCCCGGCAATATCATCTATTGCAGTGGATAGTATTTTTATGTAATAGCCGCCGTTGGGAGATAGGTCAGCATCTGGATTGATAGTTACTGTATTTCCGAAAATAGTAACGGTCGAATCTAGTTCTATATCCCCTTGTTTTTGGTGGAGTGTTATTTTGCTGGCGTCTCCGGTTATTGCTTCTGAGAAGGTAAGCACAATATCGGCTGATGTTGAGACTGCATAGGCATTGTCTGATGGTTCTGACTCGCTTAGATTAGGATTGGTTGCGTCAGCTAATACATTGTGTGAACTTCGTAGGACGACATATGAAGTAATAGCAAATATTATTAGGCGAACATATGTTGAGTTATAGCGATTAGATATAAGATCTATCCTGTTTGAATGTAATGTTGTGCAATTAGTTTGCTATTTTAATATACTTTGCTACTGGAATGTAACTTATGCATTACAAATAAGTCTCGAATATTAGATAGGTTGTTAATAAGGTAACTATAAATACGCTTTTGAGTTTGTGTTTTAGACTGATTGGCTTGAAGATTAACCTACGGTGGAATAGCGTTCTAGATGTAGGCTTGCGACGGAAGTCAAAACAGAGGGGGGACTATACTGGTATTCGGCAATAAAAGAGTCGCAGACGGTTATTTGCTTTTTATAATATTATCAAAGCTTAGATATGCGGTGCGAATTAGACCATTGATATCTCGCAAGCTAGAGTATATATCCATATCGTCTATTTCTGTAAGAATGCCTTGTTCATCACAATAATCGATAAAACTAGCCCCATTTTTTACGAGCTGTAGAAGTTTGGGGGGATAATCAGATTCTTTGTTAGATATATCTTCATGATGCTGATATCCGTAAAGAGTACCTGCTGGGTGCATGTCTGTTCCTAAATTTGGGTCTAGCGTGATCACACCAATAGGTTGGCTTATTGTAGACAACGTCCATTTATGTGAAATGTCTGAGTCCCAATCATGGTCAGCTCTAATGTCCTGTTGATTTTCTAGATAGAAATCCACAACAAAAGATATAGATCTGGGTCCGATAGGGTTCCATTTTTTGTGAATTGGCATGATATTTAATGTGCACCTAACGGGCTATCCTTAGTGATATCAGTACACAGCAGGTTAGCCATACTTATGGTCGCTTTGCTCAGGTCAGCTCCGCTGGGAGACTAAATCCATTGAGTTCAATGCTTGTCAAATTTGCATTTTCTAATATGTGGTCCATTACTATAACTTCCTTTCGAGTAAAATCTAACATATCTATACTAGAGTAGAGTTTAGTTTTTCTCAGATAAATCTGGGACAGTTGTCTCTACAGAAACATAATCTGAGTTGTCGCCATAATCATAAACGTACAAGTCAGCTATAACAGTAATTCCTTCTGGAAGTGGTTCAAATGAGTACGTTAGTGCGTCGAGATCAGCGTATAGCCACAAGTCAGAGGCTGAAACCCAGTCTAGAGAGCCGTCATCGTTCTCCATTTGAACTACTGGGAATATAGCTCCTTCAGGATCGGCCATCAGTTCTCCCCACTGACCTGACTCATCAACTTCGTAGTATACCTCGCTGAGAATGTCGCCGGTGTCTCCGTCGATAACCAGGCTTAATTCAACATCATGGATAGGTGCATCGTCATTTTCTAATTCATTTGATGGCATGTATCCTAGTGGTATGTCAAAAAAGTACAGGTTTTCGTCTTCATCAACTGTGAAGTATGTGTACGCATAAGAGGTGTCATAACCATCGCTCATAGTCAGGATTGATAGGTCATAAAATGCGCTTACGGTACCGTCATCATAGATCCAGCCAGGTTCCTCACCAATGAAATACAACATGTCATCTGCGGGATCAACAACTCCATAGTAGAGAATCACTTCGGTAATTGTCTCTTGAGATAATGAGTCAATATTGGCGGTTATTGTTAGTCCTTCGCTATCAATGTAATATTCAGTTGATGTTACTTCCTGATCTAGCTTTGCTTTAGACATGTCAGGAATATTCTGGCCAGCGGATAGAAAATTCTCTAAGAAAGCTCTCCAATTTGGAACTACATCCAAGGATAAATAATTTTCATCCATATAGCCAATTGTTTTTGGGAAATATACTGATAGTCCAGATGCCCGCTTTGATGCAACACCTGCAACTTTATTTACGACCAATCTATTGAGAACATTTAATGTCTGTTCTATCTCATTGTCTACACCAATCCCGGCTAATCCCTCTACAAAATTACCAAGATCAACTATATGTGAATCCTGATCAGGGTTAGGACTACTACCGAAACGAGACGATCCATTGAGTGATCGCGATATAGAAGGTGCGACTGGAATTGGATCTGAAAGCAATGGGTCAAGTAGATCAGCCATTGAATTCTGAAATTCGTCAAATACAGTTAGATTCAATACAGAAAGAGTGATGTTTTCGTCAGTATCAAAACTTTGTGCTTGCGATTGGAATCCTTTGGCAATGTGTGAACCTAATTCTTCGGCTGAGACATTATTTGTTCCATTGAGAATCTGTAGTGATTGGTAGTCCCAACCGTGGCCAGGTTCTAACTCCTCTGAGGCGACCATAAAGTCTGCTAGGTTAGCCATTGCTGCCGCAACCTCATATGTAGCCATTAGGCAGGCGTCGAACCCAACAAGGTCTAGTTTCTCTACGGCGACGCTGGATAAACCAGATTTTATCCCGGTCTGGATTTCCGATAAGTTAAGGATGTCTCCGGCAATGTATTCGCCGCTTGGGTCTAAAAATGGAATGCCGTCTTCAAATTCGTCAGGGCCCATTCCTGGCCAGCCTGCTCCATGGTCCCAAAAAATTAGACCATTTCTGTCTGCAGGGAAATTAGACAAACCAAATTCTATGAAATTAGCCAGTGTATCGGCATCACCCATATTTAGACCCTGTTCAACTGATTTCAAAGGTGGCAAGATGGATACTTCCTGATTGCCAAACAACAGCATTTTGGTGTCATCCCAGTTTCCAAG
>DFQC01000029.1:6562-14273 GCA_002377585.1 Anaerolineales bacterium UBA3499
TAGATTGAGTTTGTTAGATGCATCGATTGAGAGCATTTCTTCCAAATCTGTACCTGCAAAGAATTCAAGGTCGGTGTCGCCCATCATATAGACTAGAATAGTCCATGTGCTTTCATCGCCAACATCATTGGTGAGTTCTTGGTTTACCGGTTGATCAGTAGACTCTAAGTCAAGGTCGCCAATCAATTCGTTTGGTGGTTCAATAGGTAGATCATCTATTACCGTAAAGGTATCGAAAATCCTTTCGACTGCACTCCAGTCATCATCATTAACAACTTGGATACCTAACAGTATCATGTAATCTGATGCGTCGTAATATGTTGGTATCACCGCTAATGAGATGTATCTGCCTTGCTCACTCTGTTCATTGCATTGCCATTCGTCCAAATGGCCCGCATACAATCCGTCATCGTAATCGATCCGTTCAACCATCACACATCCGTCTTCTGTAAGGTCATTGGCGAAGGTATCGAGAAGATCTGTAGTGTTGCTAGAAAATTTTTCCGCAAGCCATCTGGATGCAAGAAAATTTACTCCAGGCACATTCCAAGTCTGAGCAAGGTCTGTTAGGTCAGTTGAAGCACTTATGGAATAACCAATGAATTCGTCGTCTACTACACTCGGCGCAATATCTATATCGTTCCACTCAGTCGGAACTTCAACTACGATTACATCAAATTCATCGGTAAGCTCTTTGTAGTTCGATCCTGGTTTGTTGTTGTTAATATTTTGTCGCTGATCTATTTCAGTAGCCTGCGTAGCTTGTGGGGTGTTTGTTGCTGAGGGCGTATTTGTCGGCATTGCAGCTATTGTTTCCTCTAGGGATAACTCTAGTTTATTCTCGAACTCTGCGGTTGCAAATACCATAGTCTCTGTAATACTAATTGTTTTGGCATATGCCTCTGTAGCATCCTCCGAATCAGATAGTGGAGCGTTAGTCTCTGAGGCGGATGCGTCACAAGATATAAACATGAAAGCTAGCAGCAAAATAATCTTATTAGATAAATATTTCATAGTTGTTAGTTCGTCCTTAATGGGTACAAAATCCTACAATGTGGTTAATTTTAGCATAGCAGGAATAGTTGTGTACTGTTTGATTCAGGTTGGGCTGATTACGGGCGAAGCTTGCTCGACGGCTATGATTTGGTGTATAGTAATCGTATGTCAAAGCGGGAGTAAACAACAAAATGTTAGCAATAATTTCACCTTCCAAAACTCAAGATTTTTCGCCATGTGATATAGACACTTTCACACAGGCTCGGCAGCTAAGCCACACTCAAGAATTAGTCGACATCTTAAAGAATAAAACTCAGAAACAAATTTCAAAGCTTATGTCTCTTAGCGAAAAATTGTCAAAACTGAACTTTGATCGATTTCAGGAATTTAGGGCGACTTTTGAGTTAGACAATGCGAAACAATCTTTATTGGCTTTCAAAGGGGATGTATACAATGGTATTGATGCACCTTCACTTTCTCGTGAAGATCTAGAGTTTGCCCAAAAAACCGTGCGTATACTTTCGGGTTTGTATGGTGTTCTTAGGCCGCTGGATCTGATACAACCATATCGTTTGGAGATGGGGACAAAGCTTGAAAATGCTCAAGGCAATAATCTATATGATTATTGGGGTAGTGGTATTAGTGAAATCTTAAACGAAGATGAAGAAGAATTGATTGTTAACCTAGCATCGAAGGAATATATTAAAGCCATTGACAAAAAAACACTTAAAGCTCAGATGCTGGATATTGCATTCAAAGAAAGGAAGAACGACGCTTACAAAATTATTGGCATTTATGCCAAGCGGGCAAGAGGATTGATGATTAGTTACATCATTAGAAATCGTGTGACCAATCCTGAAGAACTCAAAGAGTTTGCTGAGGAGGGATACCAATTTAAGCAGGAATTGTCTGATGATTTGGCGTGGGTTTATGTTAGAGACTAAGAGAGATAATTATTTTAGATCATATAGAAACTAGTAGGGTGTATGCTTGAAAGGTAATATATATGGAAGATAAAAGGTGTAGAAATCGCGCACGATGGAAAGGAAGAAACAGTGAAAAAGATATTTTACGGTCGGAAGTTTGGTCTTTGATGGAGGAGCGTTCTGTGTCAATTGGGCCGGCATGGAGCCGTATTCCTAATTTCATTGGAGCTGACAGAGCTGCACAAAGATTGGCTGAGTTACAGATTTGGAAGTCATCCGAAATTGTAAAATCAAATCCAGATTCACCTCATGTTCCAGTTCGTTTACGTGCCTTAAAGGATGGGAAATTAGTGTATGTGCCAGTCCCAGAATTAGTTAAAGATTATCCATTCATTGAATTGGATCCAAACAAATTGATGAGAAATGGCATTCCATTTGAAGAGGTTGCTCCCATCGAAGGGGCAATGGAGCATGGTCGTAAAGTAGGATTTCAGGATATGAAACCATTTGACATTGCTGTGGTTGGATGTGTTGCAGTATCCCGTATTGGTGGCCGAACTGGTAAAGGTGGCGGTTTCGCTGATCTAGAAATGGGTATTTTTAGGGAAATGGGGTTGGTCGATGCAGACACACCTATTGTTACTACGATACACTCTCTCCAAGTCAAGGAAGATGAGCGTGTTATTATGGATGCGCATGATACACCTTTGGATTGGATAGTTACACCTGATGAAGTAATTGAGACGCAAACTGTGCTAGCACAACCAGCAGGAGTCAATTGGGATGCCGTACAATCTGATCAATATGAGAATATTCCATTTCTAGTTTCATTGAGATCAATATTGTCAGACAAGAAATATAGTTAGATATATCTTTCAGTGTTAATGTGGCGTGATTTCTACTAATGTATCGTCTACTTTAATCTCGATATCTTTTATTGTGATTAATAATTAGTGAATAATTTGCCAGTATTAGCTTTATTGGTTGTGATGCATCTACTCCGCTATTGGAGAATTTACCGTTTTAGAAGTTGACCTTGCTTACTGTAAACCTTCCAAGTTCCCTTTTTTTTGCCATGTTCCATACGGCCTTCGTCCCAGAGCTGGCCATTGGCATGGTAACGCTTCCATGTACCGTGCTTTTTTTCTTTGTCATCGAAGCCGCCCGTTGACCTAAGTTTGCCATTCTTATAGAACCATTTCCACCGACCAACAATTTTTCCATCCTTGAAGCTGCCGGATGACTGCAATTGGCCATTGTTAAGATAGTACTTCCACTTCCCTGACTTTTTTCCGTTGTCAAATTCACCTCTACAAGAGATAAGACCGTTCTTGAAGAAAAGCTTAAATCGGCCATTCTTAGGATTTCCCTTTTCGTCTACTGCTGGTATATCTTTCATTGCTATGTTATATGTCCAATGTTAAAGGATCATTTTTAGGATCGGAATCGGCTATTTTGTTGGCAAGGTCAAAGCAGGCGTAACAGCAACCTCGCCATAAATCAGCCAACCTACTTGGCATCAAATCGTGCAGGCTAACTGCAGGTGCATTGTAACCCAAGTGGAGAGCTTTCCTGTTAGGTTGTTTATCCTGTGGGTCATCAACTTCTGATATATTTATCTCACCCAGAATTACTGACAAACCACCTTTCTCGCCATAGATTAAATCGACATGCCATTCGTAGCAGTCAAGCCGTTCGGAGTAATAAGTTACTTTCCAGCGCGGATCTGTTTCTAGATATTTGTTAATACATCTAGTGGCTTGTTCTATGGTTAGATTGTCGATACTCTGAAATAATTCAGGAATTGTACTTTCATCTGTTGGGCTGCTATAAGGCAAATTGTTGTATACCTTTTCTAAGCGCCTTGCAGTGGTTTGCAATACGTCTAATACCTTTTTGCGTTTCTTTCCTTGCGCATCTGATGGGCACTCGTCGTAAGCCTTTGTGGCATCTTCAAATGCTACCTCTGCTTCCCAGCACTCAAGATGCCATTGGTCTACAAACTCATTGCCTGTAGGTTTTGGTTTAGCTATTGGCATAATGCTGAGGTTTATCCCCAATAGTCCTTAGATATAGTTTCTATTACTTCTTGACTTTCTAGGTCAACTCCAGGCTCAATGTCTTTGTACATTGTTAGCCAAGCATCAAAGCCTTTAGTAAGGTTAAAGGTTGACAAAAATTTCATCGATATTCACCTATATAGCTATTTTAGATTGTTAATTTGTTTTGCTCCGTACTCATGCTTTTATACTATATCCATATTGTTGATTGGTCAACAAGCGTTACTCTTGTAGTCCTATTGCATGTACCTGATTTGCAATAAATCTCATGGCAGTAGTATGTGTTCATTGTGAATTGGCGTATACTGTTATTTGGAACGGATACAAAAAGCAAAAAATTACAAAAAAACCAAGGGGAAATTATGAATATATGTATGGTATCAACTTTTGACGGGACAACTGATGACTTTATGGAAATTTTCAATTGGGCAAAGGATCAAATGTCAGAGTCCGCAACAGATATGGAAGTTGGAGTCATAAGAGAAGGTAAGGTCATCACAATGGGTAAGATTAATGACATGGAAAAATTTCAGCAAATAATGACATCTGAAGAAATGCGTGCGTGGGATACAAAACATAACTGTGTTGATGTGGTTTACTCTTTGGAGCAGCAATAATATTTTTCAATGCAGGCAATAGGGAGGGGTATTATGTCTAGAACGCTATATACGATTGTATTGGGGGTAATCACTGTGATTTTAAACACCTCTGTACACGGAATGTTAGGTTCGCCAATGCCAGAACCGGTTTTTAGAGTGTGGTCTGCATTTCTCATAGGTTTCGTTGTGTTCAAATACGGTTGGAATGCTAAGAGGTTTACCGATGCGCCGGAACAAGATATTGAAGTAGAGGTTGATAGCGAGTAGTGTAGTTTGTAGACAATAAAGAGGTACCTTATGCACGACAACAATGCGATCCAAGTGAAAGACTTAGTAAAGTTTTATGGAAAAGTTCAGGCTTTGAATGGTGTAAATCTGGAAGTAAAACGTGGTGAAATCTATGGTTTTTTAGGCCCAAACGGAGCCGGTAAAACAACTACCATCCGCTGTATGTTGGATTTGATTCGCACGCAAGGCGGTTCGATCAGTATATTGGGGTTGAATCCAAACGCAGAGCCTGAAGTGATCAAGGCGCGTGTCGGTTATCTGCCCGGCGAACTGCATATGGATGAGAATATGACTGCTAAGCAGATTTTTCGTTTTTTCAATCGCTTGCGTGGGAATCGTTCAGACTGGAAGTTCATCGAGGAATTGTCCGAACGCCTCAAACTCGAACTAAAAAATCCGATTAAAAACTTCTCAAAAGGAAATAAGCAGAAGGTTGGTATTGTGGTTGCGCTGATGCACCGTCCCGAACTGTTGCTGCTCGATGAGCCCACTGGCAGCCTCGACCCACTTATGCAGCAGGAGGTCCTGCGCATGCTGGTGGAAGCTCGAGATAACGGGGCTACGGTCTTCTTATCCTCACATATCATCAGCGAAGTGCAGGCTATTGCTGACCGAGTCGCTATCATCCGAAAGGGCATAATTGTCGAAGTCGTAGAGACCACTGCCCTGCTCAAACGCTCTATGCGGCAGGTACGAATTCGCTTTCAGTATCCCACCGAGGCTGAAGAAATCTATAATCTTCCGGGGGTTGAGTTGATTGCTAAAGATGATAGTATGGGAGTGTCACTGAAGTTCGAAGGTGAGATGGATACGCTGATCAAGACTGTGGCGAAATATTCAGTCAATGATTTTGAGACCGAGCGTGCTAGCCTGGAAGAGATATTTCTAGCTTACTATGAAGGGCAGGAGGACAATTAATATGTTTACCATAATTCGTAATACTCTGCGTAAGTCACGTGGTGCACTCCTTGGATGGGGAATTGGTCTGGCCGCTCTGGGAATCATGATGGGATCCTTGTTTGACATGATGGTCGCTAGCAGTGAAATGATTGATGTAATGAATGCATACACAGTAGCGATGCCAGAATTGGCTGCGATGTTCAAAATGGATGAGATGGGTACGCCAATCGGTTGGCTGGATGTTGAGTATTTTTCCTTTGTACCCCTGATTATCGGTCTGTTTGTTACTGGAGTAGGTGCCAATATGTTGGCGCGGGATGAAGAGGACGGAACCCTCGATTTTATCCTGGCTCATCCTGTAAGTCGCACGGCCCTTTTCTGGGGTCGTTTTCTGGCCAACACCCTGGTGACGATTATCTTGATGCTGATCGCCTGGGCTTCATTGCTACTAACCATGACCTGGTCAGAAAATTTCAGTATTCCAGCGTTTGATTTGCTGCTACCATTCGTCTCTATGTTTGGTATTATGATGTTCTTCATGACCCTATCTTTGCTCTTTGGAATGCTTTTGCCAGCTCGCAGAATGGCTAGGATGCTATCCGGAATGCTGGTGGGTGCTAGTTTCTTTATTACATTGCTATCGGCAGCTGTCGAAGAGTTGGAATCAGTTGCTGATTTCTCCCCCTTGGCATACTTAGAGACGGCTACAGCCATTAAGGATGGCCTCAGTTTGGACTGGTTTGGCATGTTCATCGCCATCAACTTGGTGCTAGCGTTGATTGCCTGGCAGCTGTTCCAACGTCGTGACATACGTGTCGGCGGAGAAGGCAGTTGGCGCTTACAAAATCTAAAGTCTATTTTTGCGAAAAATAGTACATAATAATAGATTGGTCTGTATACATTGAGCCCATGATAAAGAAATTGTCGATATTATTAATTGTGACTTTATTGACTGCCTGCGGGAACAGTCTTGAGGGTTTGGTGCAAACGCCATCTACTGAAACTGCGGCGGAGCCACCAAAAGCCCAAGCAGTAAAGTCTCCGGATACTGCCTTGCCTGAGGATACGAGTGATACATATATTAATTTGGATACACTAGGTGATGATTGTCAGGAATTGACTGCTAATGCAGATGAAATTCCCACGCTAAGTTATATCCTTAAGTTGCGGAATAAATACCAGGATGTAGATGAAACTCTTACATATTCCTATGTGGATGCTTCAGGTGCAATTGCTAGAAATGGGCCATTTGCTACTTGGTATTACGAAATGGCGATTGAAGATATCATGACTGTAAAACCAAAAACATTCAATACTTTCAAGCTGCTGGAAGTGTTTGGTGTAACTTTTGAATGGCAAGACTACTTGGATTATGTCCAGTCGGCTTGCGATGCATATACTGGTGCGGGAAGCAAACGGTCATTGCAGGTAGCTTTGGAAAAATTCCTTGAAGGGGGTAGTCATGAATGGACTGGTCATGCATCTCACTGGGAAGCTTTTGAGTATATTGAGACTGGACCAAACGTGATTGAGTCTCCAAGTCCACCTGGATTGGAGCATTATACGAAATACATCAGCGGTGGGGGAGTGATAATAGTAGGAGGCGCAGCTGTGCCTGATGAGGCGTTACTGACTGCACGCGAGTCCGTATTGTACATGACATCAGCGCGCCCCGAATTTCGGGAGATACTAAAAAGAAATGAAGTGCGTATATCGTTGTTCGGCCCACAAGGTGATACATCAGTTTTGCCTGAATATCCAGATGAAAATGAGCCGGGGGGATTCGCTATGGGGATGACCGATGTAAGTATGACGGCTAATGCCGGGTGGTTATGTTATCCGGGCAACTGGGATATCGGTGGTGATCCAGTAATACATGAAATGGTGCATACGATAAATCATGTCGTGTTTGAGGAAATTAATGAGACACACTTTTATGAAA
>DFQC01000029.1:14653-20471 GCA_002377585.1 Anaerolineales bacterium UBA3499
AGACGGTAGTTCTCAGGATATTAGCCATATTGTTCAAGAGTACTGGGCGGTTTCTGTGGAAGGTTACATAATGGACAGACCTGGGTTTAAGCGGTCTCATGATACTAGGGATTGGATACGAGAAAACGACCCTAATTTATACGAATTAATTACAAGGTATTTCCCTACAGAAGATTGGGAATTTTGTCCGGGCGTGGAGGACCAAGTTTCCTAAAGAAGATCGGGGATTTTGTCCGGGCGTGGGGGACCAAGATTTTTTGTCCGGACGACACATATTCACAGCAGTAGTATTTGGATTACTCATTGATAGCCGTTGTCTGTCAAGCTAGCTACTGTGTCAGCAACGACTTCAGCTAAAATGGGCATCGCTTCATTCCACGAAATTCCGTAAACATGCTGAAAAATCTGATTAAACTCTTTTTCTGTTACTTCGCCCACACCATACAACGCAGCACGTGTATTCAAACCCATAGATGATGTTGGTCCACCAATAGCACTTAGTGCTTCAACAGTCAAATAACCTATCGTATAACCGAGGGCATATTCAGGGCTTTTGCCTGGCAAACAATCGGTATCCATGTAAAAATCAATAATTGAATCAGCAGAGTAATCATTAAAGCCCTTAACAGGATGGCCTTTAACCTGCATTTCGCGTAGTTGTAAGTACTCTTCTAAGCTATCCGAACCCACCGAAAGTCCTGCCAAATGAGCCTGACCTTCCCCGAGCCAGCATGCTGACGGCATAGTCTGGTGACCTCTATTAGGGTCTTTTGTTCCTATCCACGGAGCGGCTTGGACAGCGTGAGTATATTCATGAATCTGTAAAGGTCCAAAACGGTATGGGTCCGAAGCATCTAGCGGATAAATACCGACGACACCTACACCTGTGTCAGCGCCAAAGATGCCTGAATTTGCTCCAGTACAAGCATTAGGAATATGTTGGCAAGGAGCATCGATCGACCTCTCCATACCTTTAGAATAAAAGGGCATCTTCTTGAGCTTTGAAACCGCCCAAGGTTTATCCTCAAAATTATATAAGAAGGCGAAATATTGAGGTGGCTGAGGAAATTGCTCCCAGAAAGCTATTGCATTTTTATAGGCGTCTTCATTTTCGTTATAATATAGTGTGGTACTAGGTCCAACAAGTACTTTTAAATCTACTAAGGAGCGCGAATTTTCATAGTTGGACCTAACTTCATTTTTAGCGCTCTCCCATACAATTTGGGGTATTTCTTCCCTTAGGGCAACTATATTCGAAAAGGCAATTGGAGACACAAAGGGAGTAGAAGTCTGAGTCGGCACATGTGTAGCAGGCTGGGTAGCCTCATCCGTAGCAGTCCAGGTTGGCGTATAAGTAGCAGTATCAGTTGGAACCACTGTAGCAGTATCAGTTGGAACCACTGTAGCAGTATCAGTTGATACCTGTACGGCATTACCCGCAGACACTATTGGTTCTGTTGCTGGGAAGTCCACCGCACTTTTTTGGGGTGTAGTCTGCTCCGGATTATCTAAACCAGACCCGCACCCAGTCAAGAGTGTAAAAATTACAAGAATCAATAAGTATTTTTTCATATCGCAATTTATTTTTTATCAACGATGTGTTCGCAGTTGACCATTTCCAGTTTGTTAGTGCGCAGTCTTTTTTCCATTGCCACTATGGCATCGGGATTGTTGTCGATCAACACAAAATCTCTATTAGCACGAGCGGCGACGTCCCCGAGTGTTCCACTGCCGGCAAAGAAATCCATAACTACATCTGCTGGTTTAGTATGCACTTGTACTATTCTATTGACAACGCCCATGGGTTTTTGAGTTGCATATCCTGTTTTCTCTTTACCATTTGGACTGACAATTGTGTGCCACCAAACATCAGTTGGAGTTTTGCCTCGAGCTGCTTTTTCTTTTCCAACAAGTCCTGGTGCCATGTACGGTATTCGATCCATCTGATCAAAATTAAAAGTGTAGTTATCTGGATCTTTTGCATACCACAATATGGTGTCATGTTTGGCTGACCAACGTTTCTTGCTACGACCACCATAGTCGTATGCCCAGATGATTTCATTCATAAAGGACTTTCTACCGAAAATTTTGTCTAATTGAATTTTACAGTAATGTACTTCGCGATAGTCTATATGGAAGAATAATGAGCCAGTAGGAGTAAGTATTCTGTATGCTTCGACTAATCTTGGCGATATAAAATCAATGAAATTGTCAAAGTCATCGTCATAGCCAGATGTTCCTAAGTCAAGTGTGCGGTAGCGTTGACCTTTGAATCCGGTGCGATCCCCATGCTTTTCGTCTCTGATCGTCTTGATGCGCTTTCGGTCTTGACGTTTGCCTGTGTTGAATGGAGGGTCGATATATATAAGATCTATGTTTTCTGAGTCCCATTCGGTAAGAATTGGCAGATTATCGCCGAAAATTATTTTTCCCATTTTTATCTATACAATTTTATTGATGGTTCAAGTCCCTGTCTATTTATAGTAACTTCGCGCAGCTTCTACGAAATCCTTAACTTTATCGGGATCATTAATATCAGTATTTGGTTTATTAGTAAGTGTAAACGAATCTACACACCAAGGTCTTACTATGCTAATTGCTTCAGCAACATTTTCAACACCAAGACCACCTGCGAGAACTACAGGAATGTTCAAAGAGCTTACTATCTTACGACTTACATTCCAATCGTGAGTTACTCCTGTAGCACCAATATCACCTACATCTGACTTCAGGTTAGTATCAAGGATGATGTAATCGCATATCTCTTGATATTTCAAGGCTAAGTCGATAGTACTAGCATCAGTAACGGGAATTGCCTGCATAATTTTAGTGCCGAAGATATTTTGTTTTAGTTCTACTACTTTAGAGACTGGCATATCTTCAATTTGTCCTGATAAATGTATTACGTCGGGATTGATCTTGTTAACAGTTTCTATGATTTCATTAATGTCATCAGATATAGTTAGTGCTACTGTGCTCACATTAGAATCCTTTGGAATTCCTGAAAAAATTTCCTGACATGCAGTATAGGAAACTTCGTTAGGTATACGTCCGAGTTCGCCAGGCACGACACCAATAAAATTAACACCTGACTTAACGCTCATTAATGCATCCTGTAGTGTGTCATGGCCATATATCTGTATCTTCATAATTTTAAATAAACTGTCCTTTACAAAAAGTTATATCTATAGAGTAATTGCTTGAATAATAGATATTGATTAACCAGTTGAATTATTATTTAGTAACGCATCCAATTGACCTGCATCATCAAAGCACACTCTAAATCTATCGATAAATTCACTAACAGTATAACTATGGTTTTGTGTACCAACATTTTCTACACAATATGTGGCACATAATGCTCCAACTTTACCACATAATTCAAGAGGCATGTCTAAGGCGTACGCTCTCAAGAATCCTCCTCTAAACGCATCGCCAGCTCCTGTAGGATCCCTAACAATATCTGCTGGATAAACTGGAATTTTCAAATGATTATCTGAAGACCATATAGATAATCCATGCTTGCCATTAGTGACAACCAACAGAGTGCCAAGATCCGCTATATCTCTTTCCGACATACCGAGCTTATCATTTAATAACGAAAATTCATAAGAATTCAGCATCATAAATTTTGATCCTGATACACCTTGATATATCTCATCAGAATTCAATCTAACAATGTCCTGACTAGGATCATAGAAATATGGTATCCGAAGTGATTGACATTCCCTGACTCGCATTTTCATTGTTACAGGATCATCAGGAGATATCACCACTAAATCAGGTTTTGTTGTTAGATCCTTTATTTTCAACTTGGATGAATAACTCATGGCTCCAGGATAAAAAAAGGTAATTTGAGAGTTGTCTAGATCAGTTGTCACATAAAATGAGGCGGTGAGGTCATCCTGAATTTCAATTATATTACTAGTATTTACACCAGCCTCATCTAAAGAAACTCTATATGGCTTAAAATCTCTCCCAACTGTTCCCAAGACAGAAGCATTTCCGCCTAACATAGCATGTGAAAATGCGATATTAGGTGCAGTTCCTCCCTGATGTATGGATACATCGTACGAATCTAAATTGTCAGTCAAAGAATGAGTCTTGAAATAACCAGGAAAACTCATCACATGGTCATATGCAATTGAACCAGAAATAATGATGTCTTGCATTACTTGTTGTAATATAAATTGATAGCGAATGGATCGCCAGTAGTAGGGAGGTTATTCATAATACATCTACCAACATTGTAGACTAAACACTCACTTCCATTGGGTTACTCCTCCATCACATAGTGAAAATCGCAAAACGAATTACCTTCCATAATGGTCTGCGTTCGACGGAGCTTTATCTTGGGATTATAACCCTCAACAAATGTCATATCTCGGCAGCAGGACAGAGCATACCCCAAGTCGCGGACTCCAAGTTCCTCGTATTTTTCGGCGAATTTACATCGCGTTACGTTAAAGATGTAGGTCCTGTCTGTCTTCTCTGTAATTTCAACCTCCAGGGAACCATCTTCGCTCCAAGTGGCTATTTCCTCAGCTAAGGCCATCAGGCTGTCGTTGCCAGAAGTCGTGGTCAACTGGCAACCACTTTCTCTGCCCAGATCTTTATTTACCTTTTGAAGCACTTCTTTGGCCGTGTCTATGCCCACCACCTCAGTAAATGCCCTGATTATTGGGGCTATAGCTTGCGCTTCTAAAGTGCGTCTTTCCAAAAGAGTGAGTTTATCGTTGGTCATAACAGTATCTCCTTATCAATCGGTGCATGATTAGACCAGACCCCAACAATGTGCCCGTGTCCAGTGTGTCAGTCACCAAATTCCATATGTATTGAAAACACAACTTTTGGTGGAATTCCCAACACAACATCAATACCTGCTAATTTAGCCTCTTTGAGTTTCTGAGATGATTTTACTACTGCTTCTATTTCCTCGTGAGTGAAATCTGTCATATTCATAGTACTCCAGCCAGTGTAAGGGTGTGCTTGTCTAGTGTATTTAGGTATCATTAGCTAATTCTTTATTTTAGGCTTGATAATGAAAGAAAGCCCGCCGCCTAGCCCTGCCCATAATAAAATCCATACTATGGAAAATATCCAAGCTTCAATCGTCAAAAAACCCACAATAACATTCAGAATTGATGTCAACCAACAAAATGTTGCGACAATGGCAAGATGTTTCCATCTGGCTTCCTGTGTCATGCAGCCAGAAATGCAAAAGGCAATAGTTCCTAGAAGCATGTTTGACAAAGCCAGTGCGGTTGTTGTTGCTCCTAACCCGCCGCTTACCGATGCTTGGAAGCCGACTAAAAAGCCGCCAATAGTTGTTAATATCCATACGATTATGACATCGCGGATTATCGCTTTCGTTCCTTTCCATTGCGTCATGAAATTATTCCTCCTATGTTTACGTTCCCATTTTGGTGTTAGCTCAATAGTCTGATGGCATATTCATACTATACACCCACTGCTAATGGGTAGGCAAGCATCGCCTCTTCTAACTTCTTCCGGGAAGCGTGGAGGTACTTTTCAGTCACGGTAATATGGCTGCTACAGCAAAACGTTGATACAATGAGAGCACGTCACAGGCAATAGGGAGGCATATAATGGATAAAAAATCTGAGGTTACACGGTCTGTAATAGTGGGTGTGGACATCCCCTTCTGGGAGCTAGTTAAGTTGATAATCAAATATTCTTTTGCGGCTATACCAGCAATGTTCATAATAGGGGCTATTTTTACTGGACCATTCCTCTTATTAGGTGTGGTTTTCCCTGAGTGGTTTAAGTAGTTCATTTCACAGGCAATCGAGAGGCA
>DFQC01000010.1 GCA_002377585.1 Anaerolineales bacterium UBA3499
ATTATCAGTCTCTGCGGCGAATCCGACTTTAATAAGATTTTCATCTCCGATACTTTTCAAAATGTCATTGGTAGGTGATAGCCCGATACTCATACTATCCGGGCTTTTCTTGATTTTTGTGCTTGCAGAGGTAGTTGGTTTGTAATCTGCCACTGCTGCAGCCATTATAATTGCATCGGCTCCTTTAATCGCTTGTTGTACCGATGCTAGCATGTCGTCTGCAGTTTTAACTTCAAGTAATGATGTCCCCATAGGAGGGTCTATTGAAACAGGAGCGGATATTAGCGTCACTTCTGCTCCTCGATCTCTGGCTGCTTCAGCTAAAGCATACCCCATTTTGCCTGAGGACAAATTCGTTAAGATTCTCACAGGATCCACGGGTTCTTGCGTCCCGCCTGCTGTGATGATAATTTTCTTGCTTTTAAAATCTCCTCTGGATTGGCCAATAACGAGTTTTATTTTTTCCAAGGCGTCTTCTGGTTCAGACAATCTGCCTAAACCCGATGCTCCGGATGCTAGAGAACCTTCTTCAGGGCCTAATATGGATATTCCTTTATCTTTTAAATTGGTCAAATTGGACTGCGTAGATTCATTCAGGTACATATTAGTTTCCATTGCTGGAGCTACTATGGTAGGAGCTGTAGTAGATAAAATAGTTGTACCAAGAGGATTATCGCATATTCCAAGGGCAAGTTTGGCTATCGAATTTGCTGTAGCGGGATAAACTATTACTAGGTCAGCATGTTTTGCCAAATATACGTGATTGACACTGTATTCTGAATGAGGATCAAATGAGTCAGTCACTACATGATTCTGAGTGATAGCTCTAAAAGATAGAGGGGTAACAAATTCAGATCCTCCGTCAGTAAGAATCACATTCACGTTCGCTCCTGATTGGGTGAGTCTACTGGCCAACGTTAGTGATTTGTATGCAGATATGCTTCCTGTTACTCCCAATACAATGTTTAAGTCGGATAAAGTGGTCATGGCTTTAGTCCTTTTTGTAATCTGGTCGATTCATTGCGTATAGAATGTTGAGGCCCAGAAGAGTTAAGTCCAAATTAATGTGATCGAATATATCGGTATGCTTTGCTATGATTGGGGACAAGCCTCCTGTTCCGATTACTTTTGCATTTTCCCCTAACTCATTCTTGAATCTGGATACTAAGCCAGTTACTAAGTCTGTATACCCAAATACAAGTCCAGACTGTAAAGCTGTTGTTGTGTTTTTACCAATAGGATTATCAGGTGCAACTAGTTCTACTCTACGGAGTTGGGATGTATTTAGAAACAATGCTTCAGCAGATATATTTACTCCAGGAACTATTGCTCCTCCCACGTATTCTCTTTTATTGGAGATTGCATCAAAAACCGTGGCAGTCCCAAAATCTACTATGATTAAGGGTGCTCCGTAAAGTTCGACTCCTGCGACTGCATCTACAATTCTATCTGATCCAACGTCTCTAGGACTATCATATAAGATTGGAAGCCCAGTTTTCACACCTGAAGTGATTGTGAACTGTTCTGTATGGAAAAAATTCTTAGAAACCACTTCAAATGTAGCAGTAAGAGGTGGTACAACACTGCAAGTACAAATTGCAGTTATTTGTGATGGCTCTATTCCTTTGAGTTTCAGTAGATTGGTTAGTAATAGACCATATTCATCAGGTAATTTGTTAGAGTCTGAAGCAGTACGCATTGTAGTTACTAACTTCGCACCATCAAAGACGCCAATAGTTACCATTGTGTTTCCTATGTCAATTGCCAATAACATTTATAAATACCACCACAGCCACAATTATACTCGTGGCCGTAAAATTTGGAAAATGACTATGATTGAAGTAATATGCCGCTATCAATGCAAGGAAGATGCTTATGAAAATTGAGAGCGTACAAGTTGAATTATTGAAAGTACCTGCGAATATGCTTTATGAAGCTGCTGGCCATTCAGTGAGCCATAACTGGCACATATTATCTAGAATAGTGGTAGAAGATGGTACTGAAGGGATCGGTTGGTTGGTTAATACCAGACCAGCTTTTATATATCCGTTGTATGAAGCAACTAAAGAACTAGGCGATTTGTTAGTTGGAGAAAATGTATATAAGAATGAATATTTATATGGGCTAATGAATAGCTACGGTAACTGGGTTGGACCAGGAGGATTTCTAAATATGGCTATGTCTAGCCTTGATATTGCCGTATGGGATGTTAAAGCTAAATTAGCAGGCCAAAGCGTATCAAACTTGTTAGGAGGTCATTCTAACTCGGTTAACAGTTATGCAAGCGATAGACTGTGGTACAGCATGCCGATAGAAGAACTGTTGGAATCGGCTAAGCAACATGTTGCTGCAGGCCATAGTCGTATTAAATTGAGAATAGGTAAGGTTGACGATATATCGGAACAAATTAACAGGATAAATAGATTGAAAGAAGAATATGAGCATTTAGACATTATGCTTGATGCGACAGAAAGTTGGAGCTTATCTGAGGCCAGATCATTTGGTGAAGCACTTTCCCAGACAGGCATAATTTGGCTTGAAGATCCAATTTATCATCTGGATTTAAAAGGATTAAGGGTACTTAAAGATAATTTATCTATTCCTATAGCGGGTGGAGAGCATTTATATACGTTTGAGTCATTTAGAGATACAGTAGATAGCTCTTCATTAGACGTAGTTATAATAGATTTGTCTAGGGTAGGAGGTGTTACCCCTTGGATAAAAGTAGCGCACATGTGTGAATCAGCTAATATTTTGTTGGCAGGTCATGTTCTTCCAGAATTTCATGTTCATTTGTTATCAGCTGTTACTAATGGCTACCTAGTTGAAGATATGCCTCGTTCGGAGAACATCATAAGGACAAAACTTGAAATTAACCAAGGTAATATGATTGTGCCTCAAGGCAATGGTTTTGGAATTGAACTAGATGAAGACGCATGTACAAGATACAGAGTTAGTTAGCATTATCATTTGTGCTACAATCCCCAATATACATGTAAATTAATTTTCGGAGTGATTATATGGC
>DFQC01000049.1 GCA_002377585.1 Anaerolineales bacterium UBA3499
TTTTATTGTTGATGCACCCTTCACTTGCCTAATGACGTGCCCAAGCATTGGCGTGCCGGAAATATCAGCTAAAATCTTGCCCGGCAGCCTTTTTGAACCCATCCTAGCTTGCACAATACACAATATGTTGTCAGAATTGTGGTTGATTACACTCAAAACAATTTGGTGCTAAGCATTTGTCTTATTAAGTGAGATCATTGTCTACATTTGGTACAGAAAATAAACGTAAAATAATTCCGTGATAGTCGGCAATTGCATCATCAGTTGTATCAACCCCAAGTGTTACTGAAGTTAATTGTTTACATCCCAAACTCTGAAAAACTCGACGATAATTCCGGGCGAAGACATATCCGTAATTAGCAAACTCTGGTTCCACGGTGACAATAAATCTTCTGGCAACTCGAACCATTTCTGAAAAAATCCTTTTGCTTTTCGGATGCACATGCATTAGCACTGCCATAGTGAAAATTACATCACTACTATCCGTAGCTAGTAATGGTAATTTGTCCTCTAGACTTCCAACATTAATGTTGGTATGTCTGTATAGATCAGGGAATACACTGCTCATTAGTTTTACAGCTTCAGGATTGATCTCCACTCCTTCAAGTCTTGTAAATCCCAACAACCTTAATGTGTCGAGATTGGCACCTGCATTACATCCTAATTCCAAGACTTTATATTCACTTTGAACATGTGGTTCCCAAAATTTAGCCATAAACTCAATTAGTTCAGTTGATTTTGATGAGTATTGCTGAGGTTCGTTAGCATTATCGTATTGATTAACCTCGGTGCTCCAAAATCTACGACAATCATCCTCGCTCCAAATCCATGCGGGCGAATATCCTTTTTCAATAAGATACTGATTAAATCTACTGGTAAGCAGATTTAATCCAGCAGGTCTGTACATCTCACCTGAAGCATCTAATCTGTTTCGATAAAACATAGTTTGTAAGATTACTAAGATCTTTTCTTTCAGAAAAGTCAACATATAATCACTGATTGTCCCATGCCCCATGTAAAGAATTGATCACAACAATCAGTCATCTACAATGCACTTTCAATATATTGAACTGACTGCTTAATGTCATAAATTATAGATGGACAAAATGTATTTGCACAATTCACTATCATACATTATCTAAGGTATGTTCCAGTAAAAAGGATTCAAAAGATTTTCTTCCATTAGTCCTAAATCAGACACTAGATTCATATCCGTTTCGGTTAATGGGCCTAATTTAACAGCATCCAAAGCATAATTTAGTTCATCATGCGATCTAACACCTACAAGTATTGAATGCACACCTACCACTCCTAAGCAATATCTAATGGCATATTCCGGCAACTGATCCCACGAGACACCTAATTTACTTCTACAATGATTCACTGCCTCACGCAAAGGATGCAATTCATATGGTAGATATTTAGCTTTAGATGTTAAAGCTCCTTTCAACAAAACTGATCTCGCAATAACACCAACGTTCGCCGAAATAGCTTCTGGCAAAACTGTAGATACTAGTCGTTGGTCAAGTACACTTAAGGGTATCTGAATTACGTCAACTATTCCAGAACAAATAGCCGCGAGCGCATTGTCCGAACCATATACTGTAGCCCCAATACAATTAATCAATCTTTGCTCCTTAGCTTGCTCCAACCCACTAATTAATTTACTATTTGTAAAATCATTTACGTCAGCATTATGAATCTGCAATATATCTAAATATTCACGGTGTAAATTCTGTAAACTCAACTCTATGGAGTTAGCTATGTCCCAATGATAATTATTTTGGTGAGAAATGCTTTGACTAGATCGCACACCGGACACCTTAGTAGCTATGTAACAACCGCCTTGTTCACCCAAAGCTTTACCTACAATAATTTCACTGTCACCATAACTCGGTGCTGTATCAAACAAATTTACCCCTGAGGAGATAGCAGATCGCAACAAATCAATAGATTCTTTCTCATCAGGATGTTCAACATTATCAGGTGATCCGATTCCATAATCCATGCCCAATTCAACTGTACCAATCGATAACACTGAAACCGATAGATTGGTAGAGCCAAGAGTCCTATATTGCATTTTCTACATCACTTCTTGTAATTTTTTTGTTAGTTTATCTGCAGACGGTCCCTGGCTACATAGTGATTTCAAAAACCCGGCCGCACGCTGTTTTGAATTGCCATCATTACGATACAAAACATAATTCTCTAAATAAGATGTTGTGTCTATCCGTCTTAAATCACTAAGAAACTCTGACCCAGTGTCTGACAACCTTTGCACAGCATTTCTCAGTTCAGAATCCGTCTTACACCAGAAACAAGCTTCCTCCAAATCAGATGCAAAATGTGGCATCAACAGGGTCTGCTGAGGATCACAAAATAATATCAATGGTTTTCCAAAAGCAATCGCTTCATTCCATACTGTGGAAGCTGCATTATCAGTAATAATCACATCACTCATTCTAATTAATTCTTCCAAATCAGAATTTATGTCCACTTTTATTGCTTTGTATTCACCTCTCTCTAGCCATCTCACCGTCCCAATAGTTTCTTTATTAGTCCTAAAGGGCCTAAATGTAACTTTTACATTGTTACCATTATTTAGAATTTTCAAGCACCGCTGCTGCAATAAATATCTTCTTGTATCCTCAGGAAAATAATGGTGACCAATAGTATTGCCAAATGATTTCTCGGAAATCCACAATACGTTGACGTATGTGTTATCAGTATGATCTTCCAAATTATTTGTCCTCATCCTCTGCTCTATATACGTTGATCCTACACTTACCAAAGAAGATCGTTGCGTAACAATAGGATTTATATAACCCTTTATGCCATCTCCATAGGTAAGATAGTAATCGCAATAACCCCAATCGTTAATGTCCATCTTATGATTCATATGCGTACCTACAGAACCACCATGTTGAATACCTACTGTTGGAATACCCCGATTTCTACAGGCACTAGCCATACGTTTATCTGCCATGTGTATTACACCTTGAAAACAGACAATATCAGGCGCGATAGCATCTAATACTTGGGAGACAAAATTATCTAGATAACGACAGAGAGATAGAGTTCGGGCAGCAATTGGCCGCACAACATCTATCAGATCATCTGCTAAGTCAAGACCTTGAAAACATACTGAACTTTTCCTATTTACATTGTTAGCCCATCTGTCGCATATGATATTGACACTATCCATCTCTTCTTGAGCCAAACTATATGGATCAAGCGTTAGTTTAATTGAGGATTCATTTTCAAATTGAACAACTTTTGGGTCATATCCCATACACCAACCACGACTACCGGGCTCCCTAGCAAATTCCATGTTGTTCATCCAATTTAGTAGATAAACCTGCAAATCCCTATCAAATGAAGTCACAGATTTCCATTCCGCGTTCAAACCACCGACAATAAGCAACGAACATTTATCATTTTGTCCACTATTGTTAGTATTCTCAAACTTAGATGAATCTAAATAGGATATGCGTTCACCCACAAACTTTCTGAGACTAGCTGGAATTTGCTTGATCGAATGTAAAGAAGACAACAAGTTATATCTATTAACACTCTCTGCATTGTAAGACCTAATATCAAGTTGAAACATATATTTTGAAGCCAGCTGCTCAAGTACATGACTCATCGAAAGAGATTGATACCATATATGCGCTGCTTTAATTGCGTAGTCAGTATCTCCCGCAACCTTAAAGATCGAAACTGTGACGGGAGAACAGGCACGAATAGTCTCCTGAATCAGATGTGCACGTGTGACCAGTATCGTCAAAGCGTATTGCAACCAGTAACAATTAGAGGTCAGAAATCCCACATCCGTAGCATTAGAATCAGTATAGTGAGACAATATGTAGGTCTCGATCTCTTCTAACGTATCAAGACAGTCCACAACAAGTTGTTGATTAGCAGCTGCTACAGGTCTTGTATCGGCATATTCAGAAACTGGCGTATGTTTGATACCAAATTCTTGTAAAGACTGTAAGGCTTCAGCTGTTAAAGCTACCACAATGCCATCGACGACGTCTTGAATATTTTCTCTGATCCACTTTGCTTGCAATCTGTTTTCAACAAACCACAGATGAGTCATAGTAAATTATTTCTTGCCCCTAACAAACCAAAAGGACTGAAAACAAGGTAACTGGTCAGTTTCCCATGTAAAAACATCTACTTCTCGGAAAGCATCAAATAAATTCTCGACTTCTAGCTTAGATTGTGGGAACCGCAAATACATTCCTCTAAGTCTAGGATTAAAGTGATCATCACTCCATCTATATATTAAGCCTGACACATGGTCAATTTTCTCCATATAACCATGTTTGTCACTAAAAAATGAAAATAGAAAAGTGGCATCCTTATCCATGACCCTATGTATTTCTGCGATAACTTTCTCTAACTCAAGATTGTAATATATACACCCTAAACCATATACTAATTTAAAAAATCTATCCTTGAAAGGAAGTTTCCATGGCTCCCAAATTTGCAGCTTGATGTCAGAGATATTTTCCTTTAACAATACATCACTACCACGACTCACTGTCTCTTGTGAAACCTCAAGCCCATAGCAACTAAACCCTTTTTCGCGAACCATTTTGAGATTTGCAACAGACCCAAATCCAAACTCTAAAGCATTACCAGTGTAATTTCCTTTAATAGATAACTCCTTGCCTTCATCATCAAAATATGCACTGACAGAATTATCATCTTTCCGCAGATTGGACACATACTTCACCAAGGTATCAGTTGGATACTCTATGCCCGGTGAAACCCCAGGCTCGTATTGGGCGTAAATATCTTCCCAAGCCCTACTTGTAACTACTTGCCGATGTTCATTTTTCATAAAATAAGCCTCTTCCCAATTAAACGAATACTAAAATTTGACTGAAGAATGTTGACAAAACAAACACAAAACATTTAGATGTCTTTGAAACCCATTCTGTTCTTATTCCACACCTCCATAAAAAACAAACTTCTTATCAGGACATCGTAATTATGTTTTGAGTTATAGTGACTATCCAAAACCTTTTTAATAACGTCAAGTGACAAATAGTTTCGAGAAATAGAATCTTTGTCGTCCACCAAATGACTGACAATTTTGTGTGATTGCTTGCCCTGTAGCCATAATGTAAGATCAGAAGGAAAACCAATTTTCCTCCGATCAATAATCTCTCTAGGAACATATTGCTCGCCTATTTGCTTTAACATATACTTTCTAGTCCTCCTAGATGGATCAAAACGAAGACTTGTGTGTAAGGAGTTGGCCAAATTTACCAAACGATAATTCAAGAATGGTTGTCTCAATTCAATACTCGCAGCCATACCCATTCTATCCTGCCTTTGGTTAATAGTCTGAAGTCGATACCTTTGGTCATACAGCATCATAAGCTCCAACAGCGGAAGAGAACTGTTATCCTGAAGCCATCTATAAGACTCCCCACAAAATCTTTCATCGACATTTGTAGGCACAATTCCACAAATTTGAGATACCAGTTCCGCATTATTTAAACCTCCTCCATAATACAAAATATCCTCTATCTTTGTTCTATTACTCACCAAATTATGAGCAGACATTAATGTGCGTTCATACCGATCATATCCACAAAATATCTCATCCGCTCCCTCTCCAGAAATGAGAACCTTTATGCCACGTTGACGAGCTGCAAAACACAGAGCATACATTTGCATTGAACTGATGTACTGCAAGGGCTCATCGTGAATATAAGAAAGAAATGGGATTGCATCAACTATTGTGTTGATATCATTTGAAATGACGTTGAATGCTAACCCTGCTTCAGATTGCTGATTTAAGTAAGAAACTAAAAGACGCGCAAAAGGGGATTCGTCAATATCATTGTCTTGGTTAGATGCGCAAAAGCATTCCATAGTTTGGTATCCAGATTTAACCAGCATACTTACCGCTACGCTTGAATCAAGCCCACCACTAGTAAGTAAACCTACTGGTACATCGCTGAGCATACGTGAATTCACTGATTCTAATAAACAATCCTCGATCGAATCAATTGCATCCGACTTGTCAACAATCATGTTTTCCTGCCCTAACTTATAGTTATCTATAATGTCCCAGTAACAACGTTTTACAGGAGTTTTATCATTGAAATTGACAAGAACATAATGTCCAGGATTAATTTCATAAATATCTTTATAAAATGTCCTTTCACCTGATATCTTTGAGCGACAAAAATACTCATAGAATCCATCAACATTTAATTCATCGCTAATAATCCCAGTATGCAATATGGATTTAATTTCCGACGAGAACAAAAAATCTTGGCCTGTACGAGCATAATATAGAGGTTTCTCACCAATACGGTCTCTTGCAAGAAATAAAACTTTTTCCAATTTATCCCAAATACCAAAAGCAAACATGCCCTCAATCATATCCAAGGTATCATTTACACCATAATGCTGATAAAGTTTTAGAATCACTTCTGTATCTGATGTGGTTGCAAGATTGATCCGTTTACTTAGCAACTCTTCCCTCAAAGTGAGATAGTTATAAATTTCGCCGTTATATACGATAACAAATCGACCATGGTCACTAACCATTGGTTGTTGACCATGGGATAAATCAAGAATGCTAAGTCTGGTATGGCCCAAGAAGATATCTTCGTCTTGATAAATGCCAGAATCATCTGGACCCCTATGGTCTAATAAATGCAAACTTAAGCGATTACTGGTTCCGTTCAGCAAAGCTTGATTACTAGAAAATACTCCGAATATTCCGCACATTACAATAATATGTTATCTATATAGTCTAGTTGAATAAACTGCAAATCTGTCACTGAGGTATGAGCCGAGCAACTCTGTCACTACTAATAATCTACTACCGTGTCTAACTTATTCTGGAATGAGGACCTACATATTTACTTATGTGAAAGTACAAAGTTTTCCACATCCAAATGAAAATCTTCAATACAACTTTTTATCTTGTCATCGGACCATTGCCACCACTGTATGTCAAGCAAATCATCAACAATTTTCTCAGAAAATCTCATCTTGACTATCTGAGACGGTACACCTGCAACAACAGCATAGTCTGGAACATCCTTGGTAACCACAGCTCGAGCACCTATTACAGCTCCGTTGCCAACAGTCACGCCCGCAAAGATCGTCACTCTTTCTCCAATATAAACATCATTCTTGATGATAGTTCGTTGTAATTTTCGAACATTGTCTGCGGTGCTATCCTGACCAACATCCACTACAGAGTTATCAAAATGATACTTAAGTGGGTATGTTGTCACTTGTGATGTATCATGCCCGAACAAACCTATTGCACAGTTGTCACCAATATGACAAAATCTACCAATATCACAATTAATCAGTTTAGTGCCACGCTTATAGTAAGAATATTTGCCAATCTTAACATTGCCAAACTCCCTATCCAGATCTCCAAAATTTCGCATGTGATCTTCACTGTATGGAATTATCCTCTCCTCACTTACTCCTAAGTCTATCAACTGTCGAGTAATTTCGACAAAGAATATTGGTGCAACAACAATAAGATCATATTTGTAATTTCTCAGCTTCTCAGGAATAATAATTTTCTTTCCTTCAATCTCTCGCCCAATCAACCTTGAATCATTGTCAATAAAGGCAATTACATCAATCATGCCTATTACAATCAATGGCTTAAGTAGTCTAAAAAGTTCACGGCCATCATCATTCGCCCCAAATATCATTACACGTATCTGTTTAAATACATCGTGAACTAACATTTTATCTAAAATCTCTGGTTTATTATCAATCATTATATAGTTTAGTATGGAAACAAATTATGCATCTAAGCTTCCAACCAATCTCCTATATTCCATTAATTAATCCTGATTATGCTAACAATCTTTTGGCATCACTGATGAATCTTGATCTAACATCAGTCTATCGAGAAAACTAGTAGCACGGTCAACAGGCCTACAATTGTCAGAATGTAATATATATTTTTTTATGTAGTCCGCTGTATCTATCTGACTAAGCTTATTTACATATTGAAAACCTTCTGTCACTAACATTTTCACAGCATCGATAAATTCATTCTCAGTCCTACACCAACAACATGCACGTTCTAAATCAGAGACAAAGTGATTCATCAAAACAGTCTGCTTAGGATCACAAAATAATATCAGAGGTTTACCAAATACTATAGCCTCGTTCCACACTGTAGAAGCTGTATTATCCGTAATTACTATGTCATGTTTGTAAATCAAATCATCTAACCTACTGAAGGTATCTATATTGACGTCAAGATTTGGGTCATTATTTATCAAACGAGTTGTTCCAAGCATTCCTTCCGTTGATTTAAAGGGTCGCAATGTTAACTTAACATCAGGACATTTGCCTAACATATCTAAACAACGTTTATGTAGCAGATATCTGCTAGTTTCCTCCATACGACTGTCATGCCCTATCGTATTGCCATATGACTTATCAGTAATCCATAAAACTCTGACGTACTTAGTATGCATTGGTTGCCGTTTAACTAATGGACGCAGCCTCTTATCAATACTAGGGGATCCAACTGGAATTAGTTTAGCTCTTTTGGGTATGATAGACACATCTGAATTCCTTATTCCATCACCATAGGTCAAATAATAGTCACACCACCCTATATCATTGATATCAATCTTACTGTTTTCATGCGTACCCACAGAACCACCATGCTGAATACCGACTGTGGGAACACCACGCTTCCGACATGCACTGATCATGCGCTTGTCTGCCATATGTATAACTCCCTGAAAACATACAACATCAGGATTGCCCGCGTCTAATAAATCTGAAACTGCAGAATCAATGTATCTGGACAGGGAAATACCATAAGTCGCTAATGGTCGCACAATGTCCAACACGTCTTCTGTTAAACTAAGATTACCAAAGTTTAGCAAGGATGTACTATCCACCCTGCTAGTCCATTGATCATATAAATCAGTAATTATATTTACTTCGTTCTCGTCTAATTTGTATTGGCCAAAGTCAAAATCAAACGATGAGGAACCCTTTATGGAAATAATGCTATCGTCGTAAATAGATGACCATCCTCGAAACCCTTTCTCATTCATCAAAAAACTATTGTTAGTCCATGATAGTCCATAGACAGATATTCTTTTTTCTAGACTAGATATAACAGTGCGCCATTCATCATTCACTCCTCCTACCATGAAGACATTTAGTGGATCATCATTATCCTTAATATGACCTATATCGAAATTACCTTTGGAAAGATTGTCTATGAACTTTCGCGCTAATAGTTTTCCAATGCGCAATGGTGACGTCAACAAATATCCTAATGATGATTTTGTCAGAAACCGATATGTCAAATGTGACTTTGGCCAACCACTTGATCTCACATCAAAATCCAGTGAGTACAATGATTTAAGCTGTCTCAATATATTATCCATTGGCAAAGATGAATACCATGGTTGAGATATTTGTAAAGCATAAGCATCATCAGCAACGGATTTAAATATCGATACGGTACTAGGTCGGCATGCACGGATGGTCTCTTGCCATAGATATGCACGAGTAGCAAGACTGCTAACTGCGTGATATATCCAGTAAATATGAGTGGTCAGATAACCAACATCTGATGTTCTGGCATCACCATAGTTGTTCAATATGAAATCCTCAGCCTCATTAATCAGAGTAAAACAATCTGACTGCAACTGCTTACTTTGAGCTGCTATAAAACGAGTATCTGCATATTCAGCCACAGCAACATGATTGACACCAAACTCTTCCAGAGCTTGCAAAGCCTCAGCTGTCTGAGCAATAACATCACAGGATGCCACTTCCCGTGGACAATCCCTAATCCATTCAGCTTGCGCTCTATTTTCAACAAACCACAAATGGCTCATAAAATTGAGATATTAATCTGAGTCATCAACTTGACGAATGAATCACACAATCAATCAATTCTTCAAGTGTTTCCATTTGTATCTCTGAATGCAATGGAACTGCTAATACCTCAGTCCATTGCTGATCAATATAACTATCATTGAAATTAAAATGATAGTTCCTCACATCAACATCAAACTTATCGCGCATCTTGGCCAATAAGTTGTCATCCACATCCACACTATGGATTGGCCAAATACCTGGAGCGGGGCTAGCATCATTTTCAATTTGATCACGCATCCATTGCGGTAATTCTTCAACAGAGAATTTATTGACAAAATGATCAATTCTATCCCTTCGCTCTCGATGTTCATAGGCCGAAACACTGTCTATTGCACAACTGTCTAACCACTCTTGTAATCTCAAGTGATAGTCACATTCCCTAAAAATAAACGTCTGAAGCTTGTTGTCAATTTTATGACCTTTCGCAAATTTTTCAGTCACTTGCTCTAACAACTGGACTAATTCACGGTCATTAGAGGATTCACGACGAAGCCATCGCTCCCCCTGCAACCACACTAATCCGCCTCCAGTAGCAGTTAATGTCTTTTTCAAACTAAACACTTGAACATCCGCTTGATTTTCATCAGACTCAGCAAGTGTCTGATATGACCTTGGGAGAGAATCCACTCTGTCCCAAATCAACTGTATACCTGGATACATCAAATTAATGTCGGAACGTGCCTTTTCTGACTTCTGCCAACCCCATTGGTCATATATCAATATTGCTGATGGCGATTCCTGTTTGAGCATTCTTATCGGTACTGGGGTGGCACGACGACCGATAAAATCAATCACACAATGACTTGCATAATCTGGTATACCAACATAATCAGTACGTTCAAGACCTAGATGATTTACCGCTTCAGTCAATCCTTGTCTCGCACTAGTAATAACAGCCTGACTGTACTTCTCATTAGATTTAGTGCCGTTTAATATCGGTACATCAACTGGAGTAGAGCGCCACAACTTAATAGACATTGTCAATTAATTTGTCAAGTTAATTATGTTGATACAGTAATACTGTTCACAATTTAGACGCATAATGATCGACACGATTTTGGAGAATTTGCATAAAATACTCCTTTGAATAATATTTTTCAGCTTGAAACAGAGGAATAGTCAATCCTCCCAAACCCCTTTTGGCTTCTGATATGTTAATTTCTTTTTGAGAAGGGAAATCATGTAATAACCAGTTATATTGCTGAATGCCAATTTCATAATACTCAAAATCTTGTTCTTTGAGCCACCGAGCAATCTCCCAACGCAAAAAATGACCAATTGGGATTTTATGATGATTTGGATCTCGACATGAAGACCCGTTATAGGCTCCAGATTTATATGTGGTAACAAAGAAAAAACCCACGTATTCATCATCTAGTACGGCTCCGAACAAAACAGCAAAACCCATTTTAATCCATGAGTACATCATCTCAAAAGTGCTTGCTGGACGAGTAACTCTACCTGAAGCAAGACAATGTAATGCACGATATTGCTCAAATATATCGTGAGTAATGTTTTCATTATTAAAAATTTTCACAGTCAAAGATCGACTAGCATTATCAATTTGTTTTCTTATGTCACGGCGCATACTTCGCCGAATATTATCTAAATCATCACCTAAATCAATAACTTGAGTATTTAATGACACATCCATTAAGTTGTAACGCATCAACCAGTTAGATTGTGGTGCATTGGAAATGGAATAACTAGGGCTGAGTGGTGAACATCGGAGAGACATCCTCTCAACATTATTATTTATCGCAAGACTATCTATATGGTCAAATAACAATCTTAAAATCGCACGACGACCTTTTGCGGACAACTCATTGGCAGTAGCAGGCGAAATGCCATAAGACCCACTGTATGAAAATTCTCTATGGCTAAGACCTTGATATACATGTTCTTCCATAATTAATGGGCAAATTGCCAGAATTCTAGATCCATCAGTTATGAAAAAAGATTTTGATGTGGCTAGTAATTCTGGATTATGTTTTAATGTATATTCCATCCACCAGGTAGTATGCCAGAACCAAGCATCATCACTCTGAATGCAAAATTCGTTCCATTTTTCCCAATATTGTCTACCCAAAGAAACAATTTCCATTAGTTTATCTTAAACATAAAGTATTTTGCCTATCTAAAGAATAGGTTTGTGCACAGTATTATTCCAGACTTCCAAATGAAACAAACAGGTCACCAAAAAATCATAATGTCTATCTGAGCAAAAATGCGACTCGATTATGGTGCTAACTTTGTCTAAATCTAAATAATTTTGGGAAATAGAATTGCTATCATGCACTAAATCACGAATAATGCCGTAAGACTCATCACTGCGCAACCACAATCCTAAATCAGAAGGAAATCCTGTTTTAGGTCTTACAGCAATCTCTTTCGGTATATATTTCTCAGCTACTCTCCTGAGAATGTACTTACTCTCGTTGGTGCTAGCATTAAATCTCAAATCTAAATGTAGTCGATTTGCTAGATTAACTAAATCATAATTCAACAAAGGCTGTCTTAATTCCACACTTGCAGCCATCCCCATCCTATCTTGACGTTGATTCAATAATTGCATTCTATATCTTTGATCATATAGCATGATAAGCTCCATCATGCCAATATCGCCATTCATTTGCAACCATTCATACGATTCTCCAAGAAGTTCAGGCTCAGACATACTAGTATTTAGACCACATATTTGAGCAACAATATCAACATTGTCAATACCGCCACCATAATAAAGTATCTGTTCAACACTATAGCTTTTCCGGAGCAACTTACTAGCATTTCTATAAGTACGTGCATACCGATCATAACCACAAAATATCTCGTCTGCCCCTTCTCCAGATATAAGCACCTTGATACCGTGATCGCGCGCAGCTCTACATAGATAATAAACTAAAATAGAGTTGTTGAATTGTAATGGTTCGTCATATACATAAGTAAGATCGTTGATGGAATCAACAACGGATGCAACATCCTTAGTTATTATAGATAAGTCAAAACCTGCTCCTGACTCTCTGTTCAAATATTCCACTAAATGTTT
>DFQC01000027.1:317-24096 GCA_002377585.1 Anaerolineales bacterium UBA3499
GCGGGTTTTTGTTTTAGAAATGGCGCAATACTTGCTACCTTTCACATTATTATGACTATATTGGAATCAACAAACCCTATAAACAGTAAGCTATGGAGGAGTCTGTTAGCACTACATCCAGAAAATATAGTCAGCATTCTTAATAGACTACACAATAAAGTCCAAATTTAGACCCAACAACATTACATAGGGAGGTATCGTATGGCACTCTTTCAAATAAAGAAACAAGCGCAAGACCGAAAACCTCGAACACTGCACGAACTAGTACATTGTAATAATCCGTACATCTGGGCTGAGCCTCCACGTCTAAAGCGCAACCGTCTACTAACCACTCAAAATGCAAGTAAAGACACAAAAACTTTACTATCTGGTTGGGCAAGATAGATAGCAAATATTAGATTGAGTATATCGACTATGGACAATAAAAATCTAGGATGTTTTGTCAAGAGTACAGATATGTCTGGGCATCTTTAATATAAAATTTTTTGCCTTTTTTAATCACAGATAAACCATCTCGTGACAATTGATTTCGGTGCTCATCAATTCCTCCCGGAAACTTATGATTTAACTCCCCATTTTTCTTGACTACTCTCCAGTACGGTGAGTTTATGCTGCCTTCTAGATAGGCTTCTGCGACAATCTTGATGAAAATACCGGTAGTCATAGGGCAACATATATCAACATTATGTTTCTCTGCTAATTGACTTCGCAAAGCATTTATCTCCATAATATTCCCTTTGGGAATACAATCAATAATTTCCATCACTTCTTTAGGATGTGGAATCAACATCGATCCACCTCCCCAAACATCCGGAGCATCTTTGATTTTGGGCAAATCATGTTTTGACTGTATTTTTTCCAAGAAAGTTTTCCTGCTCATCTTCACCCCACTATATTTACATTGTCAGTGACATAAAGTGCATGTGTTAGATATGCCACGTTCACTTCCTTCCAACATTGTTGGTATAACAAAGTAAGATGCCAATTTCAAGATAAGAATTAGGTGATCTCTAATACCCACTTCTATTCATGCCGTAAAACGCTCACCTAAAGCCCATAGTAATGCACCTCCCACTACCACCCTGAACAGTAATTGCATAAACCAGCCATCATTAACAAAACCTCTTCTCACAACGAATCTAAACAGAAGTTCAACTACGAATATGACAGCGGCCAATACTACAACATACAAGTATGTCATTAGAAATATGTAATACGTTTGTATATTCGCGACTCATAGTCGGACATAATCAAAGTCGTAAGCAACATCGAATTCATCACGTTTGCACTCTTTGGCGCAATAAAACAACTCATTGTTATAAGCTACCCCAACTACTCCTGCTCTGCGTCATTATACTCTCCATGCATCCTTAAGTTAGTTTCATCCTCAAGTGCATTATCCTACAATGCATATTATACGTTTACCATCCTAATTCCATGACAGATTACTTAAATCAGTCTGCAATATGACAGCTGATTTGGTCGCATGCAAAGATATATATAGTATGTTGCACTTACAATTATCCTTGCCGACCAACTAGTATTGGGTGTATAGTAGGTCAATGACACACATTTTTGACTGGTGGAATAATCTAAGACAACTTTCTTCCAAGAGACAAGTCGCTACACTAGAACAACACCAATGCAAGTATTGCGGAAAGCCCGCTACTGAAGAAGTTACATTAGAAATCGACCAAAGCATACCTTCCTCTAGATCAGGTAGATATGACCATGACAATTTGCAACTCATGTGCTCTGAATGCAGGCCAGTAAATGGTACAACGATTGATTAAGTTTCCACTTTTCCAAGCTTGTACTACTCAATACTAAGTAGATTAGCCAGAGAGTCTAGAAATCCCAAGGCTATAGACTATGATTAGATTTTGGTTCAAGCTATTTTATGCTATAAAGTTTGTAGGCGTGGGTATGTTTGCACCCTATGTAGCCATGTATTTCATTAGAAAAGATATAACCAATCTCCAAGCAGGGTCCTTGGTAGCTCTTGTATCATTTGTAGGTTTCGTAGCACAACCCATCTGGGGCATTATCAGTGACAAGTATAACGTAACAAGACTATTAGTAACTATCAGTTGCTGGACAACATCTGTAATTGTGCTCACCTACACTTTGACTGATAAATTTGAGTACTTGATCATAATTGTCACTTTGTTTTCGATAATGCGATCGCCTCTTCATGCAAATGTAGCCGCCTTAGCTCTACACCACTTAGATCTCAAAGGTGTACGAGAGGAGTATGGCAAATTTCGGATGTGGGGTTCAATAGGTTTTATAATTGCTACTATTATTTCTGGTGGATTTTTCTTTGAAGATAATCTTACAACAGCAATCTATGTCTTTTCAGGATGTTTAATCCTACTGGGATTTATTTCTCTCAAATTGCCAGATAGAGGTATATCTTCTACCGTACAATGGCGTGATAGTATTGCGTTAATTACCAATAGCCAGTTATTACGTATTTTTCTTTTAGGCATTATTTGTGTCGGAATTACATTAGGGATTGCCGACCAATATCTTGTTGTCTATCTCGATGAAATAAATGCATCAGCCTGGATTGTGGGTTTAACTGTTGCAATAACAGCTTTTCCTGAAATACCAATAATGAGTTACGCTGAGAAATTTATACGTAAATGGGGATTACGTATAACCTATGTAGTTGGCCTCAGTGCATTGCCAATACGTTGGCTATTAAATATGCTCGTTACTGACCCAAACATAGCATTACCCGTCCAGGCATTGCATGGCATAGCAATGAGTGCCCTTCTTGCTGTCGGCACCATATTTGTAGATAACATCTTACCTAAACGTTTACGGGCATCAGGACAAGCACTTTATCTATCTAGCTTATATGGATTGGGACCTTCTATTGGATTATTCTTAGGTGGATTACTTATGAGCAACGGAAGTACAAAACCTTTATGGGCATTATCGTTAGTTTCAGGCATTATTGGTTGCTATGTTATAAATAATGCTATGAAAATTGGAAATAGACAAACGCTCGAATAGCACTATACTAACGGCCTATACGCATATATTGAGCGTACAGTACAGTACAGTACTCATTGGTATATACGAGATTTAAGCTCGGCAATGTATGGAAGAGTACGGTATTGATCATCATAGTCTAACCCATAACCAACTACCCAGACATCAGGAAGAACAAAGCCTAAATAATCAACTCCAATTCCAGAGCTATTGACATCAACTCCTTCCTTAGCAACCATCACGCAAGTCTTAACCGATAATGGTTTACGTTCACGGAGAAGATTTGACATATATTCGAGTGTCATACCGCTATCTACAATATCTTCAACAATTAGGACATGTCTACCTTCGATAGATTGGCGAAGATCCGAAATCATACGCACCTCACCACTAGACGTGCTTTTTTGGTAACTTGCTAAAGCAATAAAATCAACAGAGTGTCTCACAGTAAGCTTCCTAGACAAATCCGCCGTAAAAATAAAAGCTCCTCTTAGAATACTTACTATGAGCAATGATTCTGCATCAACATAATCTTGACTGATCTCATTAGACAGCTCAGATATACGACCATCAATTTCTTCTTCAGAAACAAGCACTCTTTCTATATCATTCGTCACACTCATTATATCCACCTATATCTACGACAATATTTGCATCGACTACAATCCCATTCTGGCTTACAGTTCTATTGTAACCACTGAATTCAAAGTGTATTTTACTCAAAACTTAGATACAAACGCCAAGTACGAATCTAAAAATTCATCCAGTTTCGTTTGAAATTTTTGGCTGGTAACTTGCCCGCTTTCGTCGATAACTTTTTCCACATTACCTACTGTTAGCATTCTAGGAATTGGGTAAGCTAAGATAGACAAAATAGTCTGCTGCAATTGATAGGCTGCTCTAATACCTCCTGATGCGCCAACAGATACAGTTGCCACACCAATTGGCTTACCTTCAAAAGAAGCTTTCGCGAAAACATCAATAAAGTTTTTCAGTCCAGATGACATTGCTCCATTATACTCGGGAGTGAGAAAAATCATCCCATCAGAGATGCGCATTGTGTCTGCTGCATGTGCTAACTTACCAGTTGCATCATCTACTTTTCCAAAACGTTCAACAAATGATGGTAGATCCAATTCAATCAGATCGACAATACTAGCCTGATGACCTAGAACTTTGATTTGCTTGACCACTGCTAATGCGACTCTATGACTCCGACGAACCTTTCGTGTACTACTAGAAACCACTGTTATGTTCATATGCGACTCCAATAGTTAGATACAATCATCACTTGACAGTCAACAAACTAGAGTCTCATATACTTGGTCACTAATTCTTCGTTGCCAGCCGAATACATGTTGCCGTCAATATCAATCCAGATGCCATGCGCATTGAATGGAGTACGAATCCGTGTAATCACATTACCTTCGAGATCCAACATTGTCATTCCAGGCACTTGGTCAGTGACGAATGCGACATTTTCACTATCAACAAAAATATCCATAGGATGAAAGAAACCAGTCCATTCTGTTACATATATTCCGTTTGTGTCGAAGATTTGTACACGATTATTCTCACGATCACAAACATAAACATGATCATCTGCCACCCATATTCCATGTGGAGTAATAAATTGCCCCCTATCGCTGCCCCAAGAACCCCATGTTTTAATGTGCACACCTTCCGAAGAAAAATGATGAATACAGGAATTAGCATAGCCATCAGCCACAAAAATATCACCATCACTGGATACAGCAATATCAGCAGGATGATTGAATGGTTTTTGTAGAGCAGGTCTGTCTCTATTACCTATCCTTAGAAGCACATTACCTTGCAAGTCATATTTCACAACCTGATGAGCATCTCTATCACAAACAAAAACTTCGTCATTAGGGGTTATGAATAAACCATGAGCATCCATTAGTTGATCGTTTCCCCAAGAGTGTAAATGCTGGCCTTCACGTCCAAATATAAGCATAGGTGGATCTTGACGCTGATAAACATATACATTACCTGAAGAATCAGTAGCTACGTGTGATATATTGCCCCAAGACATTCCAGAAGAAAGCATCCCAAAAGGATGTTCAACCTCATAAATATACTTGCCTGTTCCTACAATAAATTTATGCAATGTAACCTTTTACACTATAGAACAATGACTACTGTCAGTTTAAAGCTCTGATTGTATCAGACACCTTCAATTTTGAACTCTATTGTAGACATATTGTTGTATTTTAGTATTCTAGGATTACTGTCAATGCCTAGATCTTTTGAGATAAATCCAGTTCCAGTCTGATAGTTCACCAACTGAGTTGGATTAGGACTCGAGTTGAGAATCAGAAATGTCGCACCAACATCATTTTGAATATATCTATCAAGTGAATGCCAAGTACCCCGCCTAAAAGAGTATCCTACAGAGGCATCTATAAGGAAAGCACGTACATCTTCTGGTGTAGGAATATCATATAGGTCATCTGGATCAGTTGGAGGAGCTACGCATACGATAGATGACCCTCCACTTAATTGGACAAAACTCTGTGTAACCCCAAAATGTCGTTCAAGTTGATGAAATCTAAGACCACTTTTAGGCTGCCAAATTACCTCCACTGTAGACTTACCATCGTGGCCGTATGAGGTTGGGGAAATAATACGATGTTTAGGCGACTTTTTAGTAGCGTACCAAAGTTCACCAAAAGGTTTGAACTGTTCCTCCTCCATAGATTCAACTGTGAGCGAATAAACTTTAGTCATATGGACTTTGTCTTACCTCACTTATATAATTATTCCTTAAAACTTATATCTTCCACAATTTTATAAATTCCTCCCGCATAATCAACTACATAAAGTTCACCATCCTCGTCCTCACCAAAAGAACTAATTTGTAGATCACTCTCAATGATCAATGCTTCATCCCAATCGTCAGGCGTTATCCTAGATGTTGTCCAAATTGTACCGGAACAGAAATCCCCATACACATAAGATCCACTCATGTGAAGAAGTGCTTCTCCTCGATATACATATCCACCAGTCACCGAGCATTCACCATTGGAATGATGATAATCCACTATTGGTGCTGAAAAAAGTCCAGAGTCACACTCTAAACGATAACAATGATTACCCTCCATATTACTCCAACCATAATTTTCGCCACCCAAGCTGTCAGCCGACTGAAAATTTATCTCCTCCCAATTGTTTTGCCCAACATCAGCGATATAAAGATCACCAGTGATACGGTCAAAACTGAAACGCCAAGGGTTACGCAAACCATATACCCATATCTCAGATCGCGCATCCTGATTATCAACAAATGGATTGTCTGACGGCACAGTGTAACCAACAGGACTTTCAATACTCACCCTAAGAATTGATCCCAACCAAGTCTGTAAATTTTGTCCGTTATTATGAGGGTCACCCGCTAAACCACCATCTCCTAAGCCAACATAGAGATTCCCATCTGGGCCAAAAGCAATCTGCCCACCATTATGGTTGCGGTATGGTTGTGATTGTGTCAACACCTTGATTCCGCTTTGGTGATTTGCACGATTAGCGTTACCCGAAACGAAAAGCTTCATGACTACCGTATCACCATTATTATCCGAATAGTGAACGAAAAATTGGCCGTTATTAGAGTAATTCGGGTCAAAAGCTAATCCAAGTAATCCTTGTTCTGAGGACCGTCGAGTGATCTTATTGCTTAAGTCTAAAAATGGCTCATTGAAAACTTGACCATCCATCACTATCCAAATCACACCACTTTGCTCCACAACAAACAACCTACCAGTACCATCACCAGCATGTGTTACATAGATTGGTTTCTGAAACCCATCAACTATGAATTCCAGTGCATAACTAACTGTAGGTGAGTTCATAGGTGTATTGGTGGAAATTCCGTTTTTATTATCTGCTGCGCTCGAATCTCTGACGCTCTGACAAGCACTAAACAAGAGCAATACAACAGTAAGAAACACAAACCTTCTAATGTCAATCAGAACATATACCAAATCAATATAAAACCTATTTGTTTTCACAATAATACTCAAAAGAGCACAAAATTAGCTACAACTTCACACAATGATTTCTTTGTTTTTGTATCGTCTAGAAGCATCAACAATTGCAAAGGGAAGATAACATATTGTTGCAACTACTAGCGCAACTACTGGTAACCAGAATAGATATCCTGGCCAAACGTCAAGAAAGTCAGCAAGTGTAGGTACGACAGGTGCATGCATCAAAAGCATGTAGTTACCACCTGTAACTATATTAATAGGATAGACAGCAAGCGCATAGAGCATTGTAATCAGAACAGTTTTACGTAACGAATTCCAGGTAGGCCTGACTTGCTCAACAATTAGCATCCATAACACTGCCAAAACAACCATTCCGTGACTAGTGAAATACCAAAAATAGTGAAAGTGCGGAAAGTTATACCCTCGCAAGTCAGGAGTTAATATTGCCTGGACAGCTCCAGCAATACCCCAAAAGTAGAGCACCTCGAAAATACCATATCTACGCTTAAGCAACATAAATATACTTAATATCGCTCCGAGACTACATAGATGCAAAGGTAGGGCATGATTAACGTGCCAGACACCTACAGATAGAGCCCAGACATGCCAAGATACTTCGACTAGTATCGTAAAGATCGCAAGTCCGACTCTCAGCCTATTCAATTTATTAGTATCGTTACAAATTTTTGTATAAAATAATACTAAGCTCAAGAATAAAAATACACCGACCAAAGCATAAATATGATAATCCGACAATATATAAAAAGAACTTTTTGCAACATTAGGGGAAAACAATTCTTGCAATGTTACCTCACAAACTTTTGTATATGTTCACTAATGAATCTACAATTGAACGTAATTATAGTTTATGTACCAAAACATATAATAAAAAAAGGATGTCTGTCGTTATATAACATAAACCAGTATACTCGCCACTATTGACAAGAGCGTGAAGCCTGATAAAATGAGGTCATAATGAACACACATATGTTTGTTCGACGCGCTCGTAGCACATACATGACCAAGTGTCTGGCGCGCCGCGTTAACTAGTAACGCAAGCAGGTATTACGATATATAAACCGCCAGATTAGATCTGGCGGTTTTTTGTTTTTAGGAGACCATTGTGATTAAAACAGCTATTTTCGGCGCCACTGGATATGCTGGAGCAGAGTTGATAAAAATTCTATCTAGTCATACTGAAGTAGATATCATTTTTGCTGCCTCAAAAACATATGCTGGTAAGTCTCTAAACAGCATACATCCACATGCGCCAGACATTTTATTGCAAGATACTGAGAAAGCGAACTTGCAACAAGCAGATTTAGTATTCCTATGCTTACCGAGCTCATCAGGCATGCATATAGCAGTCGATGCACTCAAAGGAGGAGCCAAAGTAATAGACCTAAGTGCAGATTTTCGACTTGATGATGCAGCTAAGTACATGAATTGGTATGGCACTACCCATTTAGCGCCAGAGTTACTTGCAGATGCTGTCTATGGACTCAGTGAAGCTAATAGATCCAAGTTGAAAAATGCCCAACTGGTGGCCAATCCGGGATGCTATCCAACCAGTGTTCTACTGCCTATATGGCCAATTATTATTAACAGCATCTTCGATGACAACCGTCCAATAATTGTTGACTCGAAATCTGGTGTGTCAGGTGCAGGAAGATCTCCTAAACAGCACCTACATTTTGTTGAGGTATCGGGAAACTTCCAACCATACAAAATAGGCAGAGTTCACCGTCATGTACCGGAAATGGAGCAACAATTAGCAAATTGGGATCCCAGCATACCAGAATTAATTTTTACACCACATCTATTGCCTGTTCCGCGCGGAATACTATCTACAATTTATTTGCCAATCAAAAAAGGTAATAGAGAAGATAGCATTCGCGCAATGTTGAGAGAAACATACTCTAATGAGCCTTTTATCAAATTGTTGCCTTCGAATCAGAATGTAAGTCTGGCTCATGTATTGCACAGTAATACTTGTGCGTTTGGAATGAACTTGACCGGTAATACTCTGATTATCACTTCTGCTATCGACAATCTTGTCAAAGGAGCTGCTGGTCAAGCTGTCCAAAACATGAACATTATTTACGGCATCACTGAAACTTGTGGTCTAACATGATGGAATACGCAAAATGAAAATACTAAAAATTGGTGGTGATCAAATTGCTGATAACGCTTTTTTGAAGCTACTGGCATCAACTATAGCAAATACTGATACCCCTACTGCCATTGTACATGGCGGCGGTAATGACATTGCAGACCTGCAGAAACGTTTAGAGATACAAGCAGAGCATGTGGAGGGACTCAGGATAACTGATCAAGCATCACTTGAAATAGCAGAAATGGTTCTGTCAGGCACAATCAACAAAAAGTTGGTTTCTGGACTTATATATGCTGGCATTGATGCAATAGGTATCAGTGGAATAGATCGCGGTTTATTGCGATGTACCAAGAAGGCTCATCCTACCATTGATTTAGGTCTAGTTGGAGAGATAAACAAAGTAAGGCCAGAAGTTGTATACGACTTGGTCCACAATAATATCACGCCTGTCATTTCTCCGATATCATTAGGCTCTGACGGCAAACATTATAATGTTAATGCAGACGAAGCAGCTGCCGCTTTAGCTGTTGCAGTCAAAGCTGACAAATTATATTTCGTGTCAAATGTACCCGGAATCATACAAGATGATAATGTAATCACTACTGTAAATCCTGCAACAGCTATTGAACTTATTGAACAGAAAGTAATCAGGTCGGGAATGGTTCCCAAAATATTGTCGGCCATTCAGGCAGTCAAAAAGGGTGTGAATCAAGTAAGAATAGTTGACCGCGAAGGACTAACAAACGACACTGGTACCACCATAGTAGCTAATACGGCAGAAAACAAATTACCCAACAATCAGAAACACACTAAAGATGTGGTAGATGCAGAAGCCAAATTCGTAGTCTCAACATATGCTCGACCGTTGCCTGTTTTTACACATGGCAAGGGTACTTATTTGTTTGATACAACAGGAAAAAGATATTTGGATTTCACAGCCGGCATAGCTGTCACTGCTTTAGGACATTCGGATAAAGAGTGGGTTGAAGCAGTCTCTCGCCAAGCTGGTAAACTGACCCATGTAAGCAATTTATACCACACCGAACCACATGTAGCTCTGGCTCAACAATTAACAGAAAGTTCATTTGCTGATCGAGTCTATTTCTGCAATAGTGGAACTGAAGCCAATGAAGCTGCATTTAAATTTGCGCGGAAATGGGCCCGCACTAAACACCCCACCATTGCAAAAACAAGGATTGTGGCATTTGAAGGCAGTTTTCATGGTAGAACTACGGGCGCATTAGCAGCCACATCTAAATCGAAATATCGATCACCATTTGAGCCTCTAATGCCGGGAATAGACTTTGCCACCCTTAACGACATAGAGTCGGCACAGAAAGTTATTACCAAGGAGACTTGTGCAGTAATAGTAGAACCTATACAGGGAGAAGGAGGAGTAAACCCTGCCTCAAATGACTTCTTATCTGAACTCAGAGAACTATGTAACAAAAGCAACGCACTATTGATATTTGATGAAGTTCAATGTGGGTTAGCAAGAACTGGCATGCTCTGGGCATATCAAAACAGCGACATTAAACCTGACATTATGACGTTAGCAAAACCACTCGCTGGAGGGCTACCAATAGGTGCTACTCTTGTCACTGAAGATGTTGCTCAAACAATTAATCCAGGAGACCATGGTAGTACATTTGCAGCTGGACCATTAGTGTGTAAAGCTGCACAAGTAGTTTTCAATAGAATTTCTCAACCCGATTTTATTGCCAATGTAGCAAATGTTGGCAAATATCTAACCCAAAGATTGCTGCAATTAGAGCCGCAGCAACTAGTTGAAGTTCGTGGATCAGGACTCTTAATTGGCGCTGAATTTTCATGTCCAATTGATCCACTTATCAAGACAGCTTCTAAGCAAGGCCTACTCCTAATCAGTGCAGGTGAAAATGTCCTACGCTTATGCCCACCACTCATAGTCACCAAGGAACAAGTTGATGAAGCAATAGAAATTATTAGCGATTCAATTGAAAATATGGAAAATAATCAAGTCAACTAAAATGGATATTAGACCTGCGTCAATCTCAGATATAAGAGGTATATACGAACTCGTAAAATTGCATGCAGAGCTCGGAGATGTACTGCCACGAACACAGACACAAATAGCAGAATCATTGTCCGACTGGATAGTTGGAAGTCTCAATGATGAAATAGTTGCGTGTGTATCACTATTGAGCTACAACAAAAATCTTGCGGAAGTGCGTTCCTTAATAGTTTCTGCCCAAATACAAGGCATGGGATGGGGTGCGACACTCCTAGAAGCTATTATCGAAGAGGCTAAAAAGAGGAAAATACCAAAAATATTTGCTCTAACGCGAGTAGAAGCATTTTTCAAGCGAGCTGGCTTTTCTCTAAGTGATCGCAGCCATTTTCCAGAGAAAATATGGCGTGATTGCGATCAATGCCCAGTAAAAGATAACTGTGATGAGATAGCAGTAGAACTACAACTAGAGAAAACATCTAATCTATATCAAACCCCGGAGCAGTCAGACACATTCGTACTGCACCAAAAATAGGAAAAAATGTGAAGGAGTATTATCCCAATGTCCAAACCTAATATAGATAAAGTAGTTTTAGCATACTCAGGAGGACTAGACACATCTGTAATTGTTCCATGGTTGAAAGAAAACTATAACTGTGAAGTCATATGCTTTTGTGCTAACATCGGTCAAGGAGAAGAACTAGAAGGACTCACGGAAAAAGCACTAAGGAGTGGCGCCAGTAAGTGTATAGTGAAGGATTTGCGGGCTGAATTTGCAAGCGATTTCATCTATCCTATGCTCCAATCAGGTGCAGTATACGAACGCCAATATCTTATGGGTACTTCAATAGCAAGACCTCTGATAGCAAAATGGCAAGTACTTATTGCAGAGGAAGAAAACGCAAATGCAGTTGCACATGGCGCGACTGGGAAAGGTAACGATCAAGTACGATTCGAGCTAACATACAAAGCTTTAAATCCCAGCCTTCATGTAATATCACCCTGGCGCGAATGGGATATTAGGTCAAGAGAAGATGCTATCAAGTATGCTGCTCAACATAATGTTCCAGTGGAAGCCACAACAAAATCAATCTATAGTCGCGATCGCAATCTCTGGCATGTCTCGCATGAGGGCGGCCCGCTTGAAGACCCTGCTACTCAAGCACAAGAAGACATGTTTTTATGGACTGTATCACCAAGAAATGCTCCTGACACTCCTGAAACAGTTGAAGTAGCATTTGAATCAGGAGAACCAACAGCACTGAATGGTACCGCATTGGCGCCTGATACACTAATCGAAAACCTAAATGCAATTGGCGCTAAACATGGTATCGGACGAATTGACATGGTTGAAAATAGACTGGTCGGAATGAAGTCTCGCGGAGTATACGAAACTCCAGGCGGAACTATTCTTTACGCAGCACACCGCGAATTGGAATCTCTTTGTCTCGACCGAGATACAGCCCATTTCAAAGAACAAGTAGCTCATAAATATGCGGAAATGGTGTATTTTGGACAGTGGTATCACAATCTACGCGAATCACTCCAGAAGTTCATCGAAGCTACACAGAAGCCAGTAACGGGTTGGGTGAAGCTTAGTCTATATAAGGGAAGTATTACCCCGGTAGGAAGGGCAAGCGTTAACAGTCTTTATCGGGAGGATTTTGCCACCTTCGGTCAAGAGGATGTGTATGACCAAAAAGATGCACTAGGATTTATAAATTTGTTTGGGTTACCTATGAAAGTGAAAGCTATGATAGACAAAGCTAGAGATAAAGATCAAGATCTAGAATCCCCTGACTATACTAAGTTTAAGCGGGATTGAATAAGATGACAATTAAATTAGACGCTGACGGGACAGTCACCAATCCGCAAGGATTCCAAGTTGGTACTGCAACTTGCGGACTAAAAGCTTCGGGGAATCCAGACTTAATGGTGCTTCATTCAAAACAAAGTTGCACTGCATCTGGTATGTTTACTACTAACCAAGTAGTTGGTGCTCCAGTTACACTAAACCGCGAAACTCTGAAATCCAACACTAAAAGCATCCGAGCTATAGTAACTAATTCCGGTATAGCAAATGCTTGTACTGGCAAACATGGCTTAAATAATGCTATAGAAATGCAAAATATGACCAGCAAATCATTGCAATGTAACCCAAACGAAGTATTGGTTCTTTCCACAGGAGTCATAGGAGTCCAATTACCAATGGAAAAAATTGGCAAAGGTATTAGACAGGCATCTTCAAACCTATCTATCAATGGTGGTTACGATGGAGCAGAAGCAATTATGACCACAGACACAAATCCTAAGCACTGCGCAGTGGAAATCAATCTTCCAACCGGTACAGTTACTATAGGAGGAATAGCGAAAGGTGCGGGCATGGTACATCCAAATATGGCTACAATGTTGGCTTGCATAACTACAGATGCTCTAGTACCGGCATCTATTCTGCGCAGTTCCCTCAAAACGGCAGTAAACAACAGTTTCAACAAAATATCGATTGACGGTGACACTAGCACAAGCGACTCAGTACTGATACTGGCAAATGGACTAAGCGGAATCTCTTGTGCAAAAGGAGATTATAGAAAAGCATTTACAGATGCTCTTACATGTCTGTCCACCAATTTAGCTAAACAAATCGTGATAGATGGAGAAGGAGTAAACAAATTTGTTACTGTACATGTCAGTGGTGCACCAAGCGAAAAGGCAGCACATATAGTTGCAAACAGTATTGCAACCTCCCCGCTAGTCAAAACCGCCTTCGCAGGTAGTGATCCGAACTGGGGACGCATTGTAGTGGCAGCTGGTAAATCAGGCGTAAGATTTGACTCAAGGAAAACTCAACTCTGGATTGGAAGCAAAATAGAGGACGAATTACAATTAGTTGCGCAAGCCACACCTTGTGACTACGACGAAAATATTGCACAACATATCTTCTCACAACCTGAATTCTATATACATTTAGATTTAGGCAATGGAAAGTCTGAAATATCAGTTTGGACAGGCGATCTTACAGAAGAATACGTCAGAATAAATTCTGACTATAGAACATAACGGAGTATAGCCATGCAATTATGGGGCGGACGCTTCAACAAATCTACGGACAAATTGGTGCAAATGTTTAATTCTAGTTTAGGATTCGACAAACGATTGTACCAAGAAGATATAACAGCTAGTTGCACCTGGACAAAGGGTCTAGAACGAGCTGGAGTACTCACAACCTCCGAAGCCAAAACTATCCTAAATGGTTTGGCAAAAGTACGTTCAGAATTTGCCGAAAACAAATTTATATTCCATGAAAACGATGAGGATATCCATACAGCAGTTGAACGCAGATTAACTGAAATAATTGGTGCGGTTGCTGGCAAATTACATACAGGTAGAAGTAGAAACGACCAGGTAGCTACAGATTTTCGATTATGGACAATGCACACATGTTCCAAACTAGTAGATCACATAATCAATCTACAAAGTACGTTAATTAACAGTGCCACAGAGAACCTCAACACTCCTATGCCAGGTTATACACATTTACAACCCGCACAACCTATCACTTGGGGTCTTTGGTCTTTGTCGCATTTCTGGCCACTCCAAAGAGATATACAACGCCTTACTCAAGTAAAAGAGAGAGCATCGTCACTGCCTCTCGGCAGCGCAGCATTAGCTGGCACATCGTTCGCGATTGACAGAGCCGAACTAGCTGCTGATCTGGAATTCAATTCCATTTCAGAAAACAGTCTAGATGCTGTATCTGACCGCGATTTCGCAGCCGAATTTCTGTTCACGGCAGCTATGATAGGTATCCATCTAAGTCGTCTCTCAGAGCAGTTAATCCTATTTTCTAGTTCAGAATTTGGCTTTGTATCCCTTGATGATGCATATACCACCGGTAGCAGTCTGTTGCCACAAAAGAAGAATCCCGATACCCTAGAATTAACACGCGGGAAGTCTGGACGCCTGATCGGAAATCTAACTGGCTTGCTAACTACTCTAAAAGGATTGCCATCTGCGTACGACAAGGACTTGCAGGAGGATAAAGAATATCTATTTGATTCCACTGACACTTTGATTCTGGCATTACCAGTCATGTCAGGTGTGATATCGACCCTAAAACTTAATACCAACAAAATGTTAGATAGTATTTTACCGGCACTATCAGCGACTGATATGGCTGACTATTTAGTGGATAAGGGCATACCTTTTCGTGAAGCGCATGGAATTGTGGGTGAACTAGTCTTGCTAGCAGAGAAGCAGGAACAAGACTTGACCACACTTTCGTTGCATGAAATGCAATCTATCAGCCAACATTTTGCAGAGGATGTAATGGAAACATTTGATACTAAGAAAGCTCTTGAAAGACGAGCGATCATTGGTGGCACATCCTCTAAGTATCTAGACATACAACTGGAATCTGCAAAAGAGTCGCTGGCAAACTTTAATGCCTGATAATATACGGATAACTTCACATTGCAAGCTTATTATGTGCACATCATAACGTGATACATATAATTCTATATTTGTCGCATGAGTAAAAACATAAGAACACTACTGAAAACCTTACTTCCTGTAATTTACCTGCCAATAGCATTATGTATAACATGGCCAGGCATGACCACATTAGGTAATCATGTATTAGGTAGAATGGGAGGAGACAACTACGAGCATGTATGGTATTTATGGTGGTTAGGGACCACATTGTTTGACAACACCATCGGAAACCCGGCTAATATTACAGTTCTCAATTATCCTCACGGAATAGATTCGCCACTCAATTTAACCCATACTCCTGCTCTCTTCCTGCCCGCTGTAATAGGATGGTTCACTAACCCAGTGATAGCATACAATATTGCTATATGTATAATGCCAGCAGTCAACGGGTTTGGAATGTATTTGTTAGCCAAGGAGCTGACTCGCAACCAATGGGCTGCATTTGTTGGTGGCCTGCTATTCGGATTTTCCCCATACGTTTTAGGACACATGCAAGCTGGACACCTCAGTCAAATTACTATGCTAGGATTCCCGCTATTTGCTCTGTTTCTGATTCGATTATTGAATACCAATACGTGGAAGTATGCAGCTCTAACAGGTATGGCTGGGTTCCTGTCTGTATCACATCCAACACACTTACCATACTTTGTATTACCGACAACTGCAGTAATTGTTTGGTCGAAACGACAGAATCTTAGAAATAGACGAATGCTCATTCGTTTCAGCGCAGCAGCAGTTCTAGGAATTATACTATTGCTACCCTTCTACTTCCCCCTGATAAATCTTATAAACTCACAACAAATAGGTAACAGCAACCTTATAAATTACGGTGACAGCATAGGAAAATCGATGGATCTAGCATCGTTTGTAACACCGCCGTTTGATAACCCATTCCTACCAAACAATTTACACTCGTTCGCACGTAATGTGGTTAACACGTCTGATGAGACACATGGATATATAGGATTTATATCCATAATACTTATATTTTCGGCCTTGCAATCGAATAAAAGATCTATATCAACATGGACAACTCTAGCAGTCGTTACTATTGTCTTGTCATTGGGGCCCATCCTAAAATTAGCTGGGGAAATTGTTTGGGTAAATATAGACAACGTAAATCACCCATTACAATTACCTTATGCCATTCTAGCTCAGATTCCAGTACTCGAATGGAGTCGGACACCAGCACGATTTGCTGCCACCACACATTTCGCTATTGCGATAATAGCATCATATGGTGTTAGTACAATTCTACAAACTAACAAACAATCACGTTGGTGGAGATTCCTTCTAATTTCGTCAATATCAATATTAGCCCTTTCTGAACGCATAATTCAATGGCCATTCCCAACTTCCAATTCCTGGAACACTGCCGCCATACGCGAATTACAATCTTCTACTGCACCTAGTACTGTACTGAACCTACCTGCTAGCTTCACGACAAATAATATAGCGCTATACAGCCAAACAATCCATAAACTTCCAATAATTGGGGGCAAGATATTCCGCAGTTCAGACGGATACCAAAATACTCTAAAATTCTTTAACGCCTTACTACAAGACAAACCAGAAGCAAACATAACACCGGAACCAACCGACCAGGAGATATTCTATGTGATAGATGCATACAACATCAAGAATATCGTAAATCAACATTGGGCAGAAAATTATAGTACACAACAAGACCACTATTTTAGAAACTTATTTGGTGCACCCACTGCCAGTTCTATCATTGATAGTTTGTACACAATACCTCCACATACGTCTAAGCAGCCAAAAGCTATAATTGTACTCGAACCTGACAACTGGCATAAATCTGAAATTTGGAATAATAGCCCTACTAGATGGTTCACAGATACTGCAAATATATACATATATAGTGCCTATGCGCAATCTGGTAGGCTTGAATTTGGTGCAATACCAGGTCAGCAATTGCATCATATAGACCTTTCTGCCAATAGCAAAGTAGTGACCAGCCTTATAGTGGGAGATACTGCTACCTATTCAACTCCAACAATTAATTTGCATCCTGGTATCAACACAATAAAACTAAGCGACAGATATGGAGCTGAAACCATTTATGGTGACCTACGCTGTATCGGAGCAAACCCATTTGCGGGCAATCTCAAAATGGATTTGGAATGTGACCCACACATGAAAGGTGAACGTAAAGTCAGTATTGGTATTCAAAATATCCATTGGATTTCTGACGCACTAGAAAAAACGATACTAACAAATTTTGGAGACCAAATAGGTCTAACTAACGCAAAAATACCCGAAGTAATTGCTACTGGGGATGAATTAATAATACCGCTAAACTTTCAGAGCTTAGATCATATTATCGATGACATGGTTATATTCGTCCACATCTTAAATACTGACAGATCCTTTGATCCAAAAAATGCTGTTCTTATATCTCAATGGGATGGATGGCCACTCCAAGGACAGTTCCCAACATCTACATGGCAGACTGGAGAACAACTTGGCTTCAACATTACAATACCTATACCAAAAGACAGCCCAAAAGGTAATTATCTAATTCATTTGGGATGGTATCAAACTGACTCGCAAGTACGATTGCCTATCACATCGACAATATATGAAACACGTGACAATATTCTCAAACTAGGATCTTTCAAGTTGATAGATAAATAAAATATTCTTTTCAATTCACTACTAATACGGTACTATTCATTGTTAGTAGTGACATAATATAAACTAGTAACAGGAGATCATTCATATGGATTTCAGTCTTTCCGAAGAGCATAAGGCGGTTCAAAAACTAGCACGGGATTTCGCTGAAAAAGAAGTTGCACCTATCATTAAAGAGGCAGACAGAAAACAAGAGATGCCATCCTTTATTTTGCCCCGCTTAGGCGAACTAGGGTTACTTGGCCTGTGTATTCCCGTAAAATATGGCGGACAAGGCATGGACTACATAACTCTTGGGCTAGTGTGTGAAGAGCTTGATTATGTCGATATAGCCCTGCGCACTGCCCTTTCAGTTCATTTAGGTCTCAATTCTCTCGGATTACTACAATGGGGTACAGAAGAACAAAAACAACTCTACTTGATGCCGCAGGCATTGGGCGAGAAATTCGGTATGTTTGGATTAACAGAACCTGGTGCTGGCTCGGATGTAGCCAATATGAGCAGCACTGCTAGGCTGGAAGGTGATAGTTATGTAATAAATGGTGAAAAGACATGGATCTCTTTAGCTAGTCAAGCACATCACATACTTTGGTTTGCCAAAACCGACACCGACGCGGGCAATGCGGGCATTTCAGCGTTTATCATCGAAACTGATAGACCAGGTATTACTAAAGGTGATATTCACGGAAAAATGGGCTCGCGCGCAGGTAGTACTGGTTGGGTAAACTGCCAAGACGTACGCATTCCAGCCAGTAACATACTAGGGGAAGAAGGTGAAGGTTTTAAAATAGCAATGAGCTGTCTTGACAATGGACGTTACACTGTTGGGTCAGGATGCGTGGGAGTCATGAGAGCCTCACTAGATGCCAGCACAAAGTATGCAAATGAACGACGCGCTTTTGGTGCAAAAATTGGCAAGCTTCAACTTGTTCAGCAAAAAATTGCACAGATGACTGCCGACTATGAAATCGGTCTCATGATGTACCTCAAAGTAGGATGGCTCAAAAATAAAGGTATACGTAACACTAGGGAAACGTCATTATTGAAATGGTTTGCTACCGAAGCCGCATTTAAGAATGCAAATGAAGCTATCCAAATCCATGGCGCCTATGGCTATTCAGATGAATATGATGTGGAAAGATTTATGCGCAATGTAAGAGTCACAACAATATATGAAGGAACGAGCGAAGTGCAACAATTAATACAGGCAGGATATGCATTAGGATATCGAAAAGATGGTGAACTACGTTGCGAACTACCCCATTACGATGAAGATGAATGGCAAAAGTCCAACTAATACAGGTAGAATAAATTTTCCCAATAAATTCATAAACCACAAATGAGGATGAATATTTGACATGAGTGTAAATGGTTCGAGCCCAAATGGAAGCAAACCAATACAACTAAATGTGCTTGGCAATCCAATTGAAGAATGTTCAATCGATCCAGTGACAGGATTTTTTCGTAATGGAGACTGTAGCACAAGCCCTGACGACATCGGTTCACACACAGTTTGCGCACAAGTTACGCGTGAGTTTCTCGAGTTTAGCAAAGCCACTGGCAATGACTTGTCAACACCTAATCCACAGTTTGGATTCCCAGGACTACAACCGGGAGATTTCTGGTGCGTATGTGCACCGCGCTGGAAAGAAGCACTTAATGCAAATTGTGCGTGTCCGGTTAGATTAGAGTCTACCCACATAGGTGCCCTAAATTTTGTAGATTTATCAGAATTGCAACTACATGCTATAAAAGATTAAACTTTCGAGACACAAAACTCATATATTGGTATAGTCAAGGTTTTGATGCTAGAATATAACACCTAAATAGATACGAGAAAACAGTAGCACCCAATAATCACATCTAATGTCATCTAAAGAAGCTAAAGTAACGCATATATTCCTAAAGACAGCACACGGTGCTCCCATGGAGCCAGTAAAGAGCACAAATGCTATAACTGGTGAAGGTTTGCAAAACGATGTTAGTAGAGGCAGGAAACGTAGGCAAGTTTTAGTTGTTGATACTCATACAATTAATGAGTTTGGTTTGTCACCAGGCACATTACGGGAAAATATAATACTGGATGGACAAAGTCTTTCCGGGGCTCAACGTGGCACTGTAATAAAAGTAGGTAACGCTAAACTAGAAGTCACCTTGGACTGCGCTCCCTGCGACTATCTAGATGGCATTAAAGATGGTCTTCAGGATGATATAGAAGGCAAAAGAGGAACACTTTGCCGGGTCTTACATGGTGGTGTGATAACAGTTGGCGATAGAGCGATCATATCTGAATAAAACTATAAAACGCTCGATAATCCTAATAAACTTCGCAATATTCATTTCACACTGATGATTGAACTCAACATACACTATAACAAATCTCTATAATATAAGCACTTAACTGCTGTTAAAACTCTGAACATGTACGTTTGATTCGATACCATTCTCGGCAAGTGCAGCAGACACAATACCTGCGGATTCCTCCGTATTAGACCATTGTCCGACAGCCTTCACTTCAATCCAATAATAAGCTGACAACTCAATTGCACTTTCGCCGAACCTATTGAAAGTTATTCTAGGAACTGGATCCTGCATAATAATCCCTGGCAAACTACCTAAAGCATTTCTTACAATCATCTCTGTGGCAGCTACGTCCGAGCCGTAAGCAACACTAATGTTCATTTCTATGCAACATCTATCAACACGATTGAAATTCCGTACTGGCTTAGAGTAAACAATTGTATTAGGTATTAGGACAATAACCCCATCATAAGTCTGTACTTCAGTTGCACGTAGATTAATATTTGTTACCACACCAGTGTATCCACCAACTTCAACTGTATCACCAATGTCAAAAGGCTGCTGAAGCAGCAATAGCACACCAGCAACGAGATTTTTTGACACATCCTGCAAGGCGAACCCAAGTGTAAAACCTATAATTCCAAGACCAGCAACAAATGCGGTTAAATCAAATCCTACTTGTTGTAAAGCAATTATGGTACCTGTTATCACAATTGTTAATTTTGTTGCCCTAACTAACAATAATGACAGCTCAGGATCTACATTACGATATTTTAGCGCCCTACCAGTTGCTCGCGCAGCCATTGCAGAGGCATATAGCGTTACAACAAAAAACACCATGCTGGATAATAGCCTAGGCAACATACGTGAAAAATTTTCTATTAAAGATGCTGAAGATGAAAATATTACGTCCATAATTATCCCTAAGTCATTTGCTTGTTATCAGTTGCAATCAAGATAATTCATATTACACTAACATGAGGCGATTTTAGCACAATGAATCTATCATAGTTTGCAATGATACTTAATGTGAACACATTAGTCAATTTCTCAACAAATGCTCTGCTCTGCTTGACATAGAATACCCGAATGGTATAATCTTGTCGGTAGTAATAAACAACATACTATTTTGATAAAAAAGGCATTCCACACTGCAGAGATAGATAGTGTGGATTTTGTCTGTTTCGTATTGCTGCAAGCAAAAAGGTGCTGGTATAACCTCTGTAGTGTGGCACCAGGAAACCTATGTTGTATCCAGTAATATCGCTATCATAGGTGTAGAAACTTATAATCCACAATCACATATTATTAGGAGGCTCACTTGGAAGCCAAAGGTCTCAAATCACTAAGGGTACGCCTAGCATCACCCGAACAAATCCTATCTTGGTCATTTGGTGAAGTTACCAAGCCAGAAACCATAAATTATCGACGACTGCGCCCTGAAAAGGATGGTCTTTTCTGTGAAGCTGTATTCGGACCAACAAGAGATTGGCAATGTTACTGCGGAAAATATAAAAATATCAGATACAGAGGGATTGTTTGTGACAAATGTGGAGTAGAAGTCACTAGATCATCTGTACGACGTGAACGGATGGGGCATATAACACTTGCTGCACCGGTTGCACATGTTTGGTATGCCAGAAGAGTGCCTTCATACATGGGGCTCCTTTTAGACGTGTCTAGAAGAGATTTAGATAGAGTTCTTTATTTCGCACAATATGTAGTTACATATGTAGACGAAGATGCTAGAGAAAAAGCTATTACCCGTCTCGAAGAAGACGATGAAAACGTCGAAGACGATGAAAAACAACAACTAGCAGAAGTTAAAGCAAAAATTGAGGCTGCTAAGCAATATCGTGATCTTAGAGTAGAAAAACTTGAAGCCCGTATCAATAAAATTAATACAAGCTATGAAAATAATCTTGGTAAAAAACTAGAACCGTTGATGCGCGAAGCACAAGACTTACAACAGACGATCGATGACGAACGTGGTAATCCAGCTAAGTTAGCGTTAAGGTTGAGAACTGCCAGCACCACAATAGTGGCAAGGGGTGAAGAAATCAAATCTAGTCACCTGACTACACTAAATGACGCCGTGCAGAACCGTCTGCAAGCAATTGAAAACAAGATGAAAGAGGCACGTGATGCCAAGCTAGCAGATGTATTAATGAGCATAGAAACTACTAAAGCGGAAGCCGAAGATGAAATTGTCCGGCAAGAGACCGAATTAGAAGATTTGATTGAAAATCAACAACAACGGATAGCCGAAGATCGCGAAAAACTTAGCAATCTTAAGCAAATGATGTTCTTGTCCGAGGCACAATATCGAGACCTAAAGCAAAAATGGGGTCAGGTGTTTCGTGCTGGCATGGGCGCTGAAGCACTCTATGAAATCCTGTGTGATATGAACTTGGATGAATTACTCGAAGAACTTTGGATAGAAATACGTACTACTAAGAGTCAACAACGGAAGAAGAAAGCTACCAAGAGGCTCAAAGTTGTCGACGCAATGCGTAATTCGAATAACAGGCCTGAGTGGATGATACTTACCGAACTCCCTGTTATACCACCTGACCTTCGACCAATGGTGCAGCTTGACGGAGGCCGTTTCGCTACATCTGATCTTAATGACCTATATCGTAGAGTGATCAATCGAAACAACCGATTAAAACGACTGCTGGATTTACATGCACCTGACGTAATCATTAGGAATGAGAAACGTATGCTACAAGAAGCAGTAGACTCCCTGATTGATAATGCTCAGAGAGGTAAAGCTCTAAGCAGACGAGGTCGTCGCGAGCTAAAATCTCTTAGTGACATGTTGAAAGGTAAGAAGGGTCGTTTCAGACGCAATTTACTAGGCAAAAGAGTTGATTACTCTGGTAGATCAGTAATTGTGGTTGGACCTAAACTAAAATTAAATCAATGTGGTCTACCTAAAGTCATGGCCCTGGAACTTTACAAGCCATTTGTGATGGCAAAACTTGTAGAGTATCAACATGCTAGTAATGTAAAGAGCGCAAAACGCATCATAGAGTTAGGTAAACCAGAGGTATGGGAAGTATTAGAAGAAGTCATCCAAAATAGACCAGTGCTACTCAACCGCGCACCCACTCTGCATAGATTGGGTATACAAGCCTTTGAGCCTGTGCTAGTAGAAGGTAAAGCAATACAGATCCATCCGTTAGTATGCTCAGCATTTAATGCTGATTTTGA
>DFQC01000027.1:24401-62456 GCA_002377585.1 Anaerolineales bacterium UBA3499
GATTTTGACGGAGACCAAATGGCAGTACACGTACCACTTTCACCAAGAGCGGTTGAAGAAGCATATGAACTTATGCTTGCATCACGCAATTTGCTAAAACCTGCAGATGGCGAACCAATTGTAGGGCCATCCAAAGACATGGTATTAGGCGTATATTATATGACCATGGCAAGAGATGGTAAAAAGGGAGAGGGACGGATTTTCGCTAATATTGATGAAGTTGAGCTTGCCCATTCACTTGGTCAGCTTGATATGCACGCAAGAATCAAGCTTTCAATTGAAACACATTTTGATGACGATAATATTCGTTACGAAAACGAAGATACACAACAAAGACTAGTAGACACTACAGTGGGACGTGCCTTATTCAATCGCATATTGCCTAGCAAAATGCAGTATGTAAATATGTTGCTCGACAAAACCAATTTACAAGATTTAGTCAGCCGATGCTATGCTATTATAGGTCAGGACGAAACCACCGAAGTAGTAGACCAAATCAAAAATCTCGGGTTTCAATATGCAACCAAATCCGGTACTACCATTGCTGTAGCTGATATTACTGTACCAAAAGCGAAAGCTACAATTGTTAGCCGCACCGAGGAAGAAGTAGCTGATTTAGAAAAGCAGTACCAACGTGGTTTGCTTACCGAGCAGGAGCAAACTGATCGCACTATTCAGTTGTGGCAAACTGCACGTAAAGATTTAGAGCAGGAAGTAAAAGATGGGCTTGATCCAGATGGAAATCTCAGGGTAATGGCAATGTCTGGAGCTACAAAAGGTGGATTTACACCAATAGCACAACTTGCTGGAATGAGAGGTCTAATGGCTGATCCAGCTGGAAGAATCATTCCTCTTCCCATCCGATCCAATTTCCGAGAAGGTCTACGAGCACTCGAGTATTTTATATCTACCCATGGTGCCCGTAAAGGACTAGCCGACACAGCCCTTAGAACTGCTGATGCTGGATATCTAACACGAAGACTGTGTGACGTTGCTCAGGATGTAATAATCAATGATACTGACTGTGACACTGACGACGGACTTTGGATTAGAAGAAAAGATGACGTGGCAGGCCAAAATTTCTCTGAACGAATACAGGGAAGATTAGCAGCAGCTAATATAGTTCACCCCAGCACAGGAGAAGTAATAGCAGCAAGAAACGAAGAAATAACTGATGAAACAGCTTTGATTATCCAGGATTTACCTATTGATGAAATATTCGTACGTTCTCCGCTAAATTGTCATTTGGACCGAGGTATATGTGCTATGTGTTATGGTCGCGATCTCGGTCGTGGAGAACTAGTATCTATAGGAACAGCAGTGGGTATTATTTCCGCGCAATCCATTGGAGAACCGGGTACCCAGCTAACACTGCGAACTTTCCATACAGGCGGAGTAGCACATGGTGGAGATATCACCAGTGGTCTACCAAGAGTAGAGGAAATCTTTGAGGCCAGGAAAAAACCAAAGGGTGAAGCAGTAGTTACTGAAATTGATGGTAAATGTGAAGTTATTCGAAATGATGATGGTAAATTATCCATTCGCATCATCAATAGTCAGCTATTAACAGATGAATATAATGTACCCAAAGGCTGGTCGATAAAAGTAGAAGACGCCGATGAAATCGCTGCAGGAGCGGTAATAGCTACGCGAGGTTCAAACTCAACGACAGCTGAAAATGAAGGTAGAGTTCATCGCAATGATAGATCCATACTAGTATCTCGAGACCACTATGAAGAAGAAACATATGATCTACCAACTAATGCCCGCATATTAGTAGTGGAAGGACAAAAAGTTCGCGCTGGGGACAGCCTTACTGAAGGTTCGCAAAATCCTCACCGTATTCTTCGAATATTGGGCAGAGAAGCTTGTGAACTTTATTTACTAACAGAAGTGCAACAAGTATATAGATCGCAAGGACAAAACATCCATGACAAGCACTTTGAAGTCATCATAAGAAAAATGCTTTTACGCACCCAAGTGGTTCGTGCTGGTGATAGCGAACTGTTACCGGGCGAATATGTAGACAGGTATTCTCTACAGGAAATCAATGAGAAGCTAGGAGCAGAGGACAAAGAGCCAGCAGCAGGAGTGCCAATGCTACTTGGTATTACTAAGGCTTCTTTAGCTACGGACTCGTTCCTATCAGCATCATCCTTCCAACATACTATACGTGTTCTTGCAGGAGCAGCAATTGAATCTAAATTAGATCCTCTCACAGGACTTAAAGAAAACGTAATAATTGGAAAACTTATACCTGCAGGAACAGGATATCAAACCCATCAGCATATACCAGAAGCAATAGAAGATACAGCACTACTAGAAGATAATCTTGAAAATATTATCTTAAGCGATGCTGATTTCGATGTAGAAGAATTACCAACCTAGATATTCCTAAGGTAAATATAATGCTGTTAATATATTCACAGATAGTGCTTTGACTGATTACGCCAGTACTGTCTGTGAATTATTTATTAGTTTAATTGTCAGGTATAATCCCTGCGGAGCAGCTCTGTGTCTTTTACTGAATTAGGACTACAACCGAACCTAGCAACTAGATTGATCAATCTAGGTTATATTCGTCCCACCCCAGCCCATAACAAAGTTATACCAGACATCCTACACGGAGCAAACTTATTAATTGGAAGCCCAGTAGGAGCCGGATTCGCAGAATCGGCCATGATTTCAATCATAAACTTATCTGTAACCCAAGCAAACTCTAATCAGGTACACATAATATTATCGGCAAGCGATGACCATAAACTAATCTACGAACAACAGTTGCAATTATTAATGGGCAACCAAATTCCAATAGCATTGATGACGAACATAGAAAGCTTTGTTCCCCCTACAACACAGGCCAGCATATGGATAAGTACACCTCAGGAATTTCTCAATTACTTACAGGAGTCGTCAACTAATCAAGAGATATCATACACACTACTACTAAATGAAACTGATGAAATGATTGCTCGTGGTGCAAAACCTGCATTACTTGCGGTGAGTGAGTACATCTCGAAACAATGTCAAGTTATAATTTGTACTAGTAAAATCACTAAATCAATTAAAACCATTAGCCGATCTTTGCAACACAGACCTAAATGGTATAGATGGGATTCGAATAATCAGAAACCCGAAAATACAGCCCATCAAGCATGGCCTGTACCCAAAACTCTTAAATCCCAATTACTATTGAAACTGTCTAGCAAACTACATAATGCCAAAGCCATCCTCCTCGTTCGTGATGAGCAATTTGCTACGAAAATAGCGAGGCGCATTCGAACAAGAAAATTAAGAGCAGCTGCAGTAATGGTCGGAAATGAATTAGAAATTTTTCGTCGATTTGAATCCAACGATATAACACTACTAATACTCGCAGATGGATTAAAGAAAAGTATTCCACTTGAAGGAGTCACGCATATAATTCACTACGATCTCCCTGACAAACCACAAGGGTATTTAGACATAACCAACAAGATGCCTGGCGCAATACATATGTCTATCATTACACCTAGCGACGAGGAAAGTCTAATTGAGATTGAGGACATAATGCAACGCCCTTTGTCACGTAATACACTTACTAATTTTGATTATAAAGAGAAAGTTAGTAAATCAGCACATGCAAACACTACAAGAAAGAAGAAAAGACGACCAAAGCGTAGACGCAAAAAACAAACTAAGACTGAGTGGGACCCTGAGGTGCCGCGTACTTGGGGCGACCGAAATGCAATGCGAGCAAACCCCGATAAAACTCCATTGGAAGACTGGTCACCCAGTCCACTACCATCAATTTGGTCAGACAAGAATCCCAACAAACATACCAAGACTGTATCTCGTAAAAAACGATCTGTCCGTCGTTACAAGAAACATAGGAGAAATCGTAACGGAAACAAGTCCTCCCGTTCTAAACAACAATAACAACACTTTTGTTGTATTCTGCAGGACTTAACAATAACACAAAGTCCTTTTGCGCAAATGTCTAGAAGGAGTAGATAGTATGGAAATAGGCCATATCCAAGCAATAGATATCGATGAAGAGATGCAAGCATCATATCTTTCCTATGCAATGAGCGTCATCATCGCTAGAGCTATACCTGATGCTCGTGACGGACTCAAGCCAGTACATAGACGTATATTATATGCAATGCATGATATGGGTATTAGTCCACAATCTAGCCATAAAAAATCAGCCAGAATTGTGGGTGAAGTGCTGGGCAAATACCATCCACATGGTGACCAAGCTGTATATGATGCGATGGCTCGTATGACCCAAAACTTCTCTATGCGTTCAATGCTTTTGGATGGACAAGGTAACTTTGGTTCTATGGATGGTGACACTCCAGCCGCTATGCGCTACACAGAAGCACGACTCCACAGTATATCCACCCAGCTGCTAACTGACATCCAAAAAAATACTGTTAATTTCATTAATAATTTTGATGATACTTTACAGGAACCAACAGTTTTACCAGCAGCATTTCCCAATTTAATGGTGAACGGAAGCACAGGTATAGCAGTGGGGATGTCTACATCAATTCCACCACATAATTTAGCCGAGGTATGCGGGGCTCTAGAACTAATGCTAAAGAACTGGAATAATTTAGACAAGATACAGGTACAAGACCTGATGCAATACATCAAAGGCCCTGACTTTCCAACCGGTGGACTGGTTATCACACATGCTCAAGAAGATGGATTAGCTAGTGCGTATGGGTCTGGCAGAGGAAAAATAACCTTAAGGGCCCGTATCCATGTAGAGGAATTAACTCGAGGGCGACAACGGCTAATAGTGACTGAATTACCCTATCAAACCAATAAAGCATCATTGATAAGTCGCATTGCTAGTCTTGCACGCGAAAACCGCATAACCGGCATTACTGATCTCAGGGACGAATCTGATAGGCAAGGAATGCGAATAGTTATCGACCTCAGCAAATCAGTAGAACCTGACATGACATTGCAACAGTTGTTCAAACTTACTCCACTGCAAACAACTTTTAGCATAATTTTGTTAGCGCTCGTCAACGGCGAGCCAAGACTTTTAACTCTTAAGCAAGCATTACGTGTATTCTTAGAACACCGAATAGAAGTAGTACGTAGGCGATCTCAATTCGACCTCAAAAAAGCAAAAGATAGAGCCCATATCGTATCTGGATTAATAATCGCGCTTGACAATATAGATACAGTCATAACACTAATACGGGAATCCAAAGATGTACCTGCTGCACGCAAAGCACTTATGAAACAACATGACCTAAGCAATACACAGGCTAATGCAATTCTTGACATGCCACTAAGACAATTAGCACAACTACAACGTAACATGCTTAAAGCAGAATATGCAGACTTAATGCGGTTCATTGAAGAACTACAATCTCTATTAAAATCAAAAACTAAAGTGCGAGAAATGGTAGCATCAGAGCTCAGGAAACTCAGTCATAAGTACTCCGACAATCGTCGTACACATATAATCCATTCTAGCTATAGTAAACAAACAACGACTGCTAATATTATTGTACCTAATGAAGATTCCTGGATAACACTTACTCAATCAGGAACATTAGCTCGCACAAATAACTCACGCCGACCATCCCTAACCGGAACCATGCCAATATCCATTTTACGAGCTAACACACAGGATGTCCTATATTTAATTACAAATGATGGCACTGCTTCTGCAATAACTGTCGGTTCAATACCAACCTCATCCAATCCCAAACTTGGAGTACCGATTGACTCAATCAGTGCAATAACAAACAATACAAGTGTTATAGCAGCTCTCGCTATGAATTCATCAACTGCTGGCCAATCAGATGATTTTACTTCAATATTGTTAGCTACCGACCAGGGCGGAATAAAGAGACTATTAGCTAAGGATTTACCAGGCCCATCAGCATCTATATTCAAAATAATAAAACTTAGTGATAATAGTAAGCTAGTATCTGCATGTTGGATAGAACCATCACAAAATGTTCTGATGTTCACATCCGCAGGCAAAGGAATACGTTTTGACTGCAATATAGTTCGTACAACTGGACTCTCAGCAGGCAGTGTACAAGGAATACGTATTAGTAATAAAACCGACCGATTAATTACATGTACAGCAGGCAACGAAAACACAGAAATATGTCTGGTATCACAAAATGGCAAAGCAAAACGCACTCTTGTTTCTCAATTCCCTCTACAAGGGCGTGGCGGAAGCGGAGTGCAAGCTTGCAAACTAGACGCAGGACAAAAATTGTCAGGTGCAGCCCCAGCAATTTCCAATACAGAAATAGTGATAGTTACATCAAACAAAAAAGCCTACACACATAAAATAACAGATTTGCCATTGATAGGTAGATCAGCATCCGGTTCTCAAATATGTAACTTACGCGACAAAGAACAAGTCACCAGAATGGTACTATGCCAGCAAATTGTACACGCCCAAACCAACAAAATAACTGATAATAATCACAACACCAATAATACAAAGGGTCGCCGTACTAAGAATAAACCAACTGTCTCTAAAACAAATAAGTCTAATAAACCCAGTGATGCTAAACAAGCGTCAAACAAGAAACGGGTTTCGAGAAAATCATCAAAAAATCCCAAAAACGAACAACCACCTCTGTTTAAAGCACCAGAATGATAAAACATTAATAATATAAACCGTCTTACAGTTAACCTTTATTACAGTCTACTAATTATCATAGTACAATCATTAGAATGAAATACCAACCCCAAGTTAATCTATCTAACATTAGAACCTACTATGTCTATCACTATAATTGTTAATCCATACGCTAACAGATGGAAATGTGGAACGCAGATTGACACAATAGACAAATTGATGCAAACCTCCAACGTGGAATATGACATACTTATAACTAATAGAAAAGGCCACGCGAAACAATTAGCTTTTGATGCTGCTAAATCAGGTCAACGAACTATTATCGCTGCTGGTGGAGATGGCACACTCAATGAAGTAGTGAACGGAATACTCAAACACAATCCTGAACATAAGTTCACAGACTGTACTATAGGAATTATACCTCTAGGAACTGCTAACGATCTTGCTAATCAATTGCACATACCTAGTAATATCAAAGACGCAATAGAGATAGTATCTTCCGGATTTACTCGAACCATTGATGTAGGCAAAGTCAATGGTCATTACTTCATTAACAACTCGGCAATAGGGCTCGAAACCGAAGTTACACTTGAAAATGAACGCATGACCAAAGTACAAGGACCTCTACGTTATCTTTTAGCTGCAATATTGACTATATTAAAGCGACCTAGCTGGCAGACTAATTTGGTCTGGAACAATGGTGAATATACAGGATCACTCACATTAGTATCGGTGGGCAATTCTAATAGAACCGGTGGAATGTTCTATATGACGCCAAATGCCATCATAGATGATGGTAAACTTGATTTCATCTATGCTCCCAAATTGACGCGAAGAGAAATGTTTCTTTTGCTACCACAGACACTTAACGGTAGTCACATATCTAACAGTGCAATTCACGAACATCGCACTAGCAACCTACAAATACATTGTGATCCACCTACTACCATACAAGCCGATGGTGAAATTTTTAGCGCTGCAACCACTGATATCACATACAGCATAAACCGCCAGGCTCTGCATATTTTAGTTCCAAAACTCTAAAAAGATACAAGACGCGTAGAAACACCTTTATTACAAATCAATAGTTTAATAATGAATTCTAACAGGCGTGCCAATCTCTGAAAAGTTATATAACCATTCGGCATCCGGTATGGTGAGATTGATACATCCATGACTCATAGGAGTACCAAAATTATCATGCCAGTAGGTTCCATGAATGCCGTATCCACTATAGAAATACATTACGTAGGGTACGTCGGGCAAATACCATGGAACTCCCAAGTCCACCCCTCGCATATCTGCTTCTAAGTGTTTTACATATATCTGAAATTGCCCAGTTATAGTAGGATAACGATCTGTACCAGTTGATACGACAAATTCTCGAATCTGTTCTTCTCCTTTCATAGCATATGCACGCTGGTCACTAATATCTATGTCTATCCAACCACGTTCACCATAAGCTTCACCAACATCTAATTTACTACCTTGCTCTTCCAAACTGACATTGACACTATCTATATCCCATACGCCTACTAAATCTCTGTATTGAAGGCTAAGTATCATATTAACCTGCAATGAACTACAGTCCGGGCCGCTTCTATACGTTACACTAGCAGTAACGATTGTATCTAAAGAGCTATCGTCGATATTTTCAACATCATCAGCACTAACACTGCATAAGTCCATGTCATGATAACCCTGAACATAAGATTCGAATTTACCTCCATGTACCCGATTTCTAAAACCCCTACTAAGCAGTTCCCAGGACAGATCGTAATTACCCTGACTTACATAATTCCAGTAATTTACAACAACATCAACTGGCGTGTCATTGCTGCCATTAAAACCATATTCATATATGCGCTTTATATCATCAGTGGAAGCACTAAACGCATAGTCATATCCAGCACTATGCAATTCTTGTCTCTGGCCCTCCTCGTCCGTCAATACTAATCTATCTGTTATAACAGCACTACTCGTATGATCACGCTTGAGGTCATCATCAGTTTCCTCAGATACGATATCATCGTCCAATTCCTGAGTATCATCCGACCCTTCCAAACTCATTTCCGCGGGGATAGTTAGAAATTGATCAACTAATATTGATGTAGATATAAGTCCACTAGCATCTACTATCTTATCTACTGCGCTACCATAATTTTGTGCAATCGCACCTAAAGTGTCTCCCGGCCTAACCACATATGTAATTGTTGTGTACACATCATGATCGATCGGTGTGGGATTTACCGGCGCATCAATATCAGGCATTACAAGTTGTTGTCCTACAAGTATTTTTGTACTAGTAAGTCCATTAGCTAGAGCAATAGCACCAATACTAACTCCATATCTATCAGATATTTTTTCCAAATTGTCACCTGACAGAACTATATGATGTTTATCGTCGTTTGTTACATCTTCAGCTTTAACGCTATCGGACACAGACAGCGCTATAAGCGCTGCGATTATCACAGGATACACAAAACGCTTTCCACAAAATCCAGTCAACATATACATGTAGATTCAATAATACCACCATGCTCACACATCCATACATGCCTACTTAATAGCATAGTGATTAGCTCACATAGCGCTTTAATTGTTATTAGCGGGATAAAATCAAGAGGGAGCCAATTCCCAAGCCTAAACCAATCAACTTAGTCATCGTAACTGGCTCACGAAACACTAAAAAAGCCAAGACAACTGCAACTACTACCTGCAAAGACTGAATGGGATATACAATGCTACCTTCTCCACCAAACTTCAGTGCATATAGAACAGTAAATACAGAGATAGAGGCAAAAGTACCACAAACAATTGCCCACCCAGTCAGTCGTCCAGTCAACGTAAATGGAGTTTTTGTCACTAACATAACAAGAACAGCTAAACACAAAAATGTAATCGCATCTACTAAAATAAAACTAGCTATATCAGCCCCGTTACGCACACCAAACTGAGATGTAAAAGCTACTAATCCACCAGCAATCAGACTTGCCACAGCAAGCATTATTGGTACATTCATATTTGCTCCAATCAACACAGTAACCATAAAACCTTACAAGACGTATCTTCCCACGTCTTATAAAACTACAAAGTCTTATTGTATCAGAGACATCTTTAAGTTTATAGAGTGACTATCTAAAGACTAAATAGGGTTACGTCTAAACCAATACCGCCACTCGCGTTTTTCCCACACAACAAGAATGGGCGCCGCATTAAAAAGTGAAGAATAAGTACCACTAAATAGTCCGATCATCATAGTAACAACAAAATGAAAAATGCTGTCTCCACCAAATAAGGCAAGTGCAAACAAAGTGAAGAGTGCAGTAAGCTGGGTATTAATAGAACGATCAAGAGTTTGTACAACAGAAAGATTGACCACTGCCTCGTATTCAGCTCGACGATATCGATTAAGGTTCTCCCTTATACGGTCAAACACCACAATTGAATCATGCACTGAAAATCCTATTACAGTAAGTAATGCGGTCAAGAAAAGGGCATCAACTTCCCAGTCAAAATATTGACCAAGAATTGCTGTCAATCCTACAACTATTGTGGCATCATGTAACAATGCTGCTATAGCGCATACTCCGTAACGAAATGAATTCTTGACACCTCGAAAAGCATATGTAATGTATCCTAAAATACCAAACGCTGCAATTGCTACTGCCTGCACAGCTCTACCAGCCACCTCACGACCAATGACAGGACCGACACTTTCAAAACTAAGCAGTTCTACTGCCAAGTCAAATTCATCCTCAAAAGCTTCAATTACCACACCTTTTGACAAATCGTCCATTGTTTTTGTCCGGATTACAACTACGTCATCGTCGGCAATCTGCACTACATTATCACTAAAACCATTGTCATCTAATATAGTTGCAATACTACTAGTACTAAGATCAATATCACCTTGCATCTTAATCTCCAGCTTACTACCACCTATAAAGTCAATAGCAAGAGGAAGTCCCCACGTAGCAACTGCTAAAATCCCAGGTATCATAACCAACATGGAAATACCGAAATACCAGTAGCGTCTTCGTAAAATATTTAGCATTTCTTTGCTTTTTACACTCCCAACAACTTTTTACGTTTGTCTAAGTCTAGTCGCCCGAGAAATACATAAAGTAAATTACGGGTTGCAACAATCGCTGTGAACATGCTCACGCCAACACCTATTGCAAGGGTCAATGCAAAACCCTTCACTATGCTAGCTCCAAATGTGCTCCCAAACCAAAACAATATGGTACATGTGATAATAGTAGAAATATTGGAATCCCGTATAGATGGCCAAGCTCGTAGAAAGCCTGACTTAAGCGCAAACTCAATACTACGTCCATCCCTCAACTCTTCTTTCATGCGCTCAAAAATTAGAATATTCGCATCTACAGCTACTCCAACAGATAGGACAAAACCGGCTATTCCCGGCAAAGTCAATGTTACCGGTATGAGCTTAAAAAGCGAGAATGTTATTGCAGCATACATTGCAAGAGCCAGTACAGCTACCACGCCAGGCAATCGATAATAAAGCACCATAAATAATGCCACAGTAGTAAATCCGATTAGCCCAGCTAACAGACTGAGTCTGACTGAGTCTTGACCCAATGTAGGTCCGATTGTACGGCTATTGACTACTGAAAGTGGTACTGGCAATGCCCCATAGCGCAACTGTAGTGCTAATTTATTAGCACTTTCGGAGTCGAAATCACCACTTATGACTCCACTACCGCTTGGAATCGCATCACGTATAACCGGACTTGAAATTACTTTACCATCTAAAACTATCGCCATATGAGATCCGATATGATTTGCAGTATGCTCGCCAAACACATCAGTCCCATCTTCAGTCAGCGTAAAGTTAATCTGGAACGCACTTGTAACCTGATCTCGACCTACATTAGCACTACGCAAGTCAGCTCCGGTCATAATAGTTTCAAAAATTACATCTCCCAGTTCAATTTCCTCTCCCGCATCAGCGCGTTCTGCCAGTACATTTACATTGGCCATTTCTCCAGTATTTTTGTCAGTAAGCACAGATGTTCCAGGAGGCAATGGGCTATTTCCCAAATCCACAAATTCGAGTAGACCCGTCTCCTTTAACAAAGCCACTGCTTCTTCGGGATTGTCAATACCAGGAAGCTCAACCGATATACGATTAGTTCCCTGGCTTTGAACAACTGGCTCTGTAACACCCAATCCATTGACTCTCTGTTCTACAATTGAGCGCGTGGCAGCCATAGCATCCATTGAAATTTCTTCATTTTCAGTAGTATCAGCTTCTAGCAAAACCTGCAGCCCCCCTTGTAAGTCTAACCCTTGCCGCACCTCAACACTCCAATCAATATTACGTCCAAACACCTTGATATTTAATTCAGAATACGGTGAAGCAATCCAAAGAGAAACGCTCAAAAGAAGGAACAAAAAAATCAGCATACGTGTACGTCGGTTAATCATAATATTTTCTAATATTTTCTATGCTCTAAAGGAAAATCTCTGGGAGATTTGATTCCAAGATATAAAGCAAATACGTGAGTATGACATTATACCGTTTTTATAGTGAAATATGAAGTGAACTAATGAACAATTGTTGAGACATTCAGTATAGTTTTTCTTCTCAAAAGAAAACCAAATAATCCTAAAACGATTAATGACAGCAAAGCTAACATATACCACGAAGATGAATATTGTTCATAACTATGTTCCATATCAAAACTGATAGACCCATCACCGGCTGCCCCACTAACGACAAGTGTTATGGAATATATGCCAGTCTGCATACTACTAAAATCTGTCTCATAACGAAATTTATTGGCTGATTCTTTAGTGGTAGCTTCTTGAGTGATAACAGCTTTTTCACTACCAAACGGAGTCACTTTTATGACAACTGAAGCATCTAGAACAGGATTTTCTTGTAGGTCTCCTACTGCAACCGTAAAGTGCAGGTCACCCGATCCAGCATCTGATGTTGACCATACAGTGACATAATAAGGTCCAGATTTCTCTCTAACAATTTGCTCATCACCAGCACCATGTGCCAAAACTTTTCCGTTAAACACTAATAGCAAGCACATCGTTAGCGCAAAATTTACCATCCTATAAGCAACTATAGACTTCATCATAAATAGTCCCAATCTACTGCTTTAATATTTTAACGTGTCTGTTTGCCGAATGGCAAGAATCGCCCATAACATTGCCAAACATGTCCAAAGTGCTGCACCTACCGTTAGATGCAACACTCTAGACCACATCGGTATTCGAAGTAATATATTTGCAGCTCCAAGTACTACTTGTACTACGAGTAACACAAGAAGGCTATGACCAAAATATCTGATTTGGAGAGATGCATAAACATTGATCAACATATATGATACTAATAACAACATAGCACCAACCACAAGAGCTAAGTATCGATGAATAAGGTGGATATTTACTAGTTCAGTAATAGCATCAGATACTTCACCACAATGAGGAAACTCTAAACAAGCGAGCGAAGCACCACTACGAGTAACATACGAACCACTTAAGAGCAACAAATACAATGTAACAAGTGTAAAAGTTACAAATCGATAGAATGCCTTCTCAGTTGGCACCCCATCCGCACTACTAATGGTCGAGATACTAACATTAACAAAATATAACAAAGCGATTATTAGTGAAACAGAAACTGAGATGACAGTCATGTAACGACCAACAGCTATAATGCTTGCACAATAAGTATCTATGGGACACGCATTACTTTCGTAAGACCCATATAAACGATACAAATATATATGCACCATAGCCAATACTACAGTGATTATTGTTGCCCATAATAACAAAGGTTGCTTACCCTCCATTCTTAGAAAGTCTGGTCTCCAAGTCATACTATATGCTACTGCAACAAATAACACGCCTACCAAACCAAGCAGCATCAGTGCATTGCCAGTATGAATCCATCCAGTAGCGGGAGGTATTTCTAGAATAACATGAATCCCTCCCAGAAAGATCTGAATTAATAGAAACACATTAGCAAGCAATGAAGGCCAAAACACAAACCCGCTATTACGATGATATCGCCAAACAACCAACAATATTAAAACAAACTGTAAAGCCACTATTAGACCTATAAACCGATGGGAGAATTCTATCCAAGCACTTATATCTCCTAGCGGAGGTATTGCCTGACCATAGCAAAGTGGCCAGTCGGGACATCCCAAGCCATGTCCAGTAACCCGCACAATGCTTCCGACCATTATCATCAACGTTGTAGTTAATAGAGCAGTAAATACCAATACGGGAAGTTTAGTATTGGTATTTTCTAGCAAGCGTAAAAAACTTCTTTCACTGTTCATAATCTCAGATCTAGTAGAATAATAACCTGTAGAAATATCTATGCTAACGATATATTTATACAGATCAATAAAATAATAACTGCCAAATAGATATTGGATGTATGAAACAGTTTGCGAGCTTCGCTTACACTGGGGTACAAAATCAATCTAGTATTTTGGATGACCAATATCAAAGTCATAACCAATACTGGCACAAAGTAAAACCAACCCAATATCGGAATAACACCTAGACTAAGCGCTGCCAATCCAGTTATGATTGTATGTAACATGATCCAATAGCCTGACTGTCGTATGCTTAAATAAACTGGCAACATTGGAATATCGCTCATCATATAATCATCTCTACAAACTATCGCAAGGCTCCAGAAATGCATCGGAGTCCAAGAGAACAGTAGAGCTGCCATCACAAGAGCACCCGGATCATTCCAAACACCTATTGCTGCACTACCACTAAGAACAGCAGCGCTTCCCGCTGCTCCCCCAACGACAATGTTGAGTATCGTACGAGACTTAAGCCAAAAGGTATAAATTCCGACATAAATGAATGCGCCCAGAAACAAAAAGAAAGCCATAGGCCTATTAGATTGAAGCATAACCAAACACGGAACTGCAATCATTAGTACTGACACATATGGCACCCAGCCTGGATGCTCTATAGTCCCCACAACCAATGGCCTGAGACGTGTACGCGACATGAGCGCATCAGAATCCTTTTCTATGTATTCATTTAGTGCACCCGAGCCTGAAGCCGACAGACCACCAGCTACCAATAAAATAACCAAATTTTGCCAATCAGGCACACCATTTTCAGCTAGAAAAGCTCCTCCAATTGCTGCCAACAACAACAATCCTACCACTCGTGTTTTAAACAATACCGAGAGAAGCCTCCATTGCGATAATCTAGTAACATCCTTTTCGGCATTTCTGTCTACAGAAGAAATTGTCTCACTCATCTCAAATTTTAATCCTCACCTATTTCTACAACAATTCGACCCTCGCTAGTACGCACCAAATGTAAATAAACCCAACCTAGTAGAGGCACAAACAGCCACCATTGTAAGGCGTATCCTAAATGTGGTCCATCAGTAATCTCAAACTGTAAAGGCACTGATTGCGGCAAAGTATCGAAACTCTCATTTCCCAATTCTTCCTGCAAATATACTGGCACTAAAGTGTAGTCAACATATCCCTGTAAATCATCTATGTCTAAATGATATATTTCTCTTAAGGACCCGTCTAAAACCAATGGTCCAGCCGGATTATCCTGCGATTTACGAATTCGCCCAGACACATTTAATTGTCCATACTGGTGAAATTTTGAAACATTTCCAGACTCTATAAATTGGTGCGGTACCCAACCACGGTTCACTAACACTGCCTTATCAGAGTTATATAGCATTAATGGCGTAATTAAATTTACGCCTGATTTACCACGCAACAGCTGCTCTCTAAGAATAAATTCTTTTTCATAGTCAAATTCACCCATAACTGTAACAGATCTCATATCAATAGTATCGGTGTTTCCCTGTAGATACAGAGCATCAACTAATACAGATGGATACGACAATTGACTGGTCACAAACTCATTGCGAGCACGTCTTTGAAAATGACGTTCCAATTGCCAAATACCTAATCTAGCCATAACACCCATAACACACAACACAATTAACGACCGCCACCACCAACTGCGGCTAAGTAATATATTGGGGACTTTATTCCATGAAAGCATATCAGAACTCAACTATGGGTATTATATTTATTGATCGTTAGATCTATATCTGATGCACTCTCAGAGTACTATTTCTTTCATCTGAGGACATCATCCTTACAACCAAAACTATTATTGCAACAATAAGCATCATACTGCCAGGTATCCACATAATAATCCCACCGATCATTTGGTCCTGCATAACCGTTAATGACCAAGGACGTTGTATTTTCACGTAATATTCATATATTGGTTCCCTAGAAAATGTGATCACCACTCCTGTAATCATATTGACTGGAACCGTAACTAGTAAATATGTGATCCTTCTACCATACACCAAATTTTGATGCACTCGCGGAGCAGCGCCAGTAACGTGCCACCAGAACAACATTGATGACAAGAAAAAGCTAATGTGCTCTATATCATGTACGACTCTGCTACTAAGTGCAGCTTCGTAAAGAATTGGATCATGCCAGCCTATATAAACAATAACAAACACAATCCAGCACATACCTGGTCCGGCATATCGCTTAAGTAATCGCCGCAACCATGATTTACCTACAAAGAGTCCAGCCACCAAGTTTCTTACCTTAGTAGGAAGGCCCCACAATAGCACAGGAAAAGGATTAGACAACAGCAACAAAGGGGGAGCACACATTACTAACAGCATATGTTGAATCATATGCATGAAAAATAGCTGTCCAGACAAAACTTCTACTGGTGACAGCAAGGCAATCACAATACATAATAGTCCAACTATATATGATAACAACCGCCAATATGGTACAAGTCCTATAGCATCACGCGATTCACTTCTACTCCTCAAATTTCTAATTCGGGTAAACCCATTGAGATACACAGAACAAGACAAACCAACACTAGCTATGACAACAAAGCGCCACTCCCAAGATCGAAGTAACGCGCTTAATTCAGCATCCATTTTATATTGTAAAAAAACCTAAGACCTAGGATAGTAAAGTATATTAATCTCAGTGTACAACCTTACCCATCAGATAGATTGCAGGATAGAAAAATACCCAAACCAAGTCTACATAATGCCAGTATATAGCACACGCCTCAACTCCCCAGTGACGTTCATTGCTATAGTGACCGTTACGCCCGTTATTCCATACAATCATAATAAATACTATTCCGCTCAACACATGTAGAGCATGCATACCTGTCATTCCATATAACACAGCTCCAAAAGCACCATCTTGTGGTCTAATATGTCCTTGCCACTCAAAACCTACAACCCCCACCAAAAAAACTACCCCAAGGCTTGCAGTGACTAACAAACTATTCAGAAAGGTTTCCCTATCATCGTGTACTATAGCTGTCTCAGCACGATTCATGGAAAAGCTGCTGGCCAAAAGAATAACGGTTACTATAATACCGAGATTCTGATCCAAATCAGGACGAGTATCACCCCAAAGATAAAAACGTGCTGCTAATAAACCAATAAACAAGAATGCTTCTGACACAAAGAACAACCACAGACCTAAGCGATTGTTTTTGAGCTGTTCGCGATATTCTACTAATGAACTAGTCTCTGTACTCATCAATGACTCTCTCCTTCTATCCACAGACTAGAGACATGCATAAAAAATTGCAATATAATAGCTGCTTTGATAAAAGCAATTAAGAACATAGCAACGGTAGATACACCTATCACGTTGGCAACAAATTCTATTGCAGTCAGCAAAGCCAGCCACAAAAGCACCATTACTCCTGTACGATAAGCACTAGATAGTCGAGCTTTACTTGCCAACTTATCATCACGTTGTTTTTTCCACGCTATCCGTTCCATCGCATCGACAGGACCCGTATCCGGAGGAACAACTAGAGCTCCACCTGATACAAGTACATTAAGTTGATACAAGACCACAGCGAGAGTGACAGCAATACCAATTATGTTGATTACTATAAATACCACCGCCGCTACAAAAATTGTCGTACTATCCATCACAATTACTTGCCTCCAACATCATGACTGAAGCACCTTATCTGACTCCGTGCCATTGACCGACTCCATACTCGTATAAACTGACCCAGGCAAACCGTAATCGTATGGCTCACCTATAATCTCAAAAGACGTAGCATAACTATGTTCAGGAATTGGTGAAGGTATTTGAAACTCGGGTGAACGTGACCTCCACGGGTTGTCTTGGGCTTTCTGTCCGTTGCGAGCGTGATACCAAAGATTGTAAATACACACGAGTACTGATACAGCAATCACAATGCCTGCTACAGTTATTGCTACATGGTACGGTTCAATTCCTAAAGCCGGATCATAATCTGCTATACGTCTACGCATGCCTTTCAATCCCACAAGTGCCTGACCTATACTCTGCACCCAGAATGCAGGAGTCATCAACCAGAAATGTAGTTTGCCCAATCTCTCACTATACTGACGTCCTGTCGCTTTTGGATACCAGTAGTATAAAGCAGCGAAAAACGGAAACACAAAGCCACCAAACATTGTGGCATGAAAGTGACCCACAACCCAATAAGTGTCATGTAAAAACAGGTCAGTAGCGACAGTACCTGCTGGCGGACCCGTCAAACCACCAATTAGGAAGACTGAAATTGCTCCCAACACAAAAAGCATAGGCGTTGGGAATGTAAGTTTACCTTGCCACATAGTTCCTAACCAACTAAAGAATTTCACTCCTGTAGGTACAGCTACCAACATTGTTGCAAGCATAAATGGAATACGGAGAAAGTCACTCATACCTGATACAAACATGTGGTGAGCCCATACCAAAAACCCAAGTAGCGCGATTGACATACTAGAGATGGCTATCCATCTGTATCCAAATAATGGCTTGCGTGCAAAGACTGGCAGTAGTTCGCTAATTATGCCCAGTCCGGGCAAAATGAACACATATACTGCTGGATGAGAATAGAACCAGAATAGATGTTGGAATAACACTGGGTCGCCTGCGGGCACCCCAGCAGCAGCAGCAGCATCTGATATAAACGGATCGAAAAATCCCATACCCAGAATCCGCTCTGTTACTACCATCAGGAATGCTAAACCAATGAACTGAGTAGCTGTAAGCTGAAGAATTGCTGTGGAAACAGAAGCCCAAACAAAAATAGGCATGCGAAACAAACTCATTCCCGGAGCTCTCATTTTTCCAACAGTTACTAACAAATTCAATGAGCCAACTATGGACGACAAACCAATCATATAAACACCTAGGAAGAATAGTTGTACTCCAATTGGAGCGCGGGCACTCAATGGGGGATATCCTGTCCATCCAGTATCCCATCCACCAACAAACAGTGCTGTAATGAGAAGAATGGCACCCGGTACATTAATCCAATATCCAAATGCATTCAAACGTGGAAAAGCCATATCAGATGCACCAATCATTAAAGGTACTAGATAGTTAATCATGGCACCCACACCGAGCAAAATACTGACTATCATAATAATGCCATGAGCACTTATAAAAGAGTTGTATGTGTTATAAGTTATATATTGCATACCGGTAGCTACAAGCTCTAATCGGAAAATTATTGCCAACGTGCCACCTACCAGCATCACAAATATTCCGGTAACTGCATATTGGATACCTATTACTTTGTGATTGTAATCTACGCTTAAATATCGGAACCATGTAGGTTTTCCACTAGGAGGACCATGAACCATAGGAGTTTGCATTCCAATCATCCATTTACCCCAGTCAGTTAATGCACCAACACCTATCATGAAACCTAGAGTACCCGTAATTGCACCTACAACCCAAGCTGGCTCTGCTGCCCAATACTCTTCCAGACCCATGAAAAACCTTACTACCCATACCAATCCCATGCCAAACAATGTGCCAAACAGCTGACCCAACAAACCGCGAACCAGACCGATTGTAAAGAAAAATGGGGGCTGCCAGCTTGAAGCATCATTCACTTGAGTAACAGTTTTATCATCACTGGATACCTGCGCTAAAACTCCAGCTTCTTCTACTCTCGGCGGCTCCTCAATATAGTCACTTTCATCTTCTGGAATTGCCTCACCTATACCAACTTCATCTTGTTGGTCAACAGTCTCTTCTACCGTCTCTGATTCACTATCTACAGATACACTACTATCACTCTCTTCGCTAGCATCGACTGCAACACTTTCAGAAACATCTACAGCAGCTTCTTCTGCAACTGCTTCTGAAATATCTACCTCATCATCTTGCATATCCAATGCACCGTAACCAACTCCCTCAGTGAAATATGCATAATTAGGTTGAATATCCTCAGTCAGATCTATAGTCTCACCTGCTGCTAGCTGTTTAGTGCAATCAAGTATGACATCTTCACCTTGATCATTCTTACCCTCATAATGTCCCTGCAACCCAGTTCTGGCAATATATTCACCGCCTTTTGCACTATAGTCAGCAGGTACAGCTTCCTCCTCAAAAATAGCCTCATAAGGACATTCTGGAATACATGCTCCACAGTCAATACAAGTTTCCGGATCAATGTAAAACCAAGGCCATTCCTTCATCGGTTTACCCGGAATAATACACTCTACGGGACATACTTCCACACAGGAGCTGTCACGCAAACACAAAGAGGTGATAATATGTGTCACAAGTTGCCTCCACCAAATTCAAACAATATTGCAATCATCATTTAGTCTTTAATGGTTTTAATGAATGCGATAATATCTTCAATGTCATTTTCTGACAGAATTTCGCCGTAGTTAGCAGGCATCAAATTCTGGAAACCATCAACAATTTGATCGGCCGGATAGAGTATGGAATTTCGTATATAGTCCTCATCAGCAATAACACTAGTTCCATCGTCCAACTGCTCTTGACGCCCATATAAATTGAGCCAACTCGGTCCCACTACTATAGCCCCATCCAATGAGTGACACCCTATGCATCCTTGGGTTTGATAAAGCTGCTCTCCCCGAGCTTCAGGAGTATCAAGAGCTGCTAACCTTGCTGTCTCCGCTCCGACCCAACTGTCGAACTCTGCCCTTTCAAGCACTCTTACATCAGCTAACATTTGAGAATGCTGCATTCCACAGAGTTCTGCACAACGAACTTTGTAATTTCCAACAAGTGTAGGAGTTACCCGCAACATATTGACTGCTCCGGGAACGGCATCCTGTTTAACTCGAAATTCTGGCACCCACAAATTATGGATAACATCTGTTGAAGTAATCTCAAATCTGATCGGTTGATTTACAGGCAGTATAAGCTCGGTGGATGTTAATCCCTGCTCAGGATAATCGAACCTCCAAGACCATTGCGCCCCGGTCACCTCAACTACCATTTCGTCTGGAGAAGACGCAGTCACATCTCTCAAGGTCACTACTCCAATATAACCCATTACAGCCACAATAATGAGTGGGATAACAGTCCAGGCGATCTCCAATTTCGTATTACCATGTATATGTTGACCATCAGAAAGATCACCTGGCTCACTTCTAAAAGCAAAAATAGCGTAAAGCATAAATACAACCACTAGAGCAAACAAGAATGCTATTAGCTTTAAGTGAACATCAAACAACCAATCAATAGTTATACCTTGAGTACTCGCTAGAGGCGGTAACAAGTCAGCCGAGTCAAGCAGCACAGCACCAGCTACCGTGACCAGAACAACTATTATTGCTGCAACAACAAAATGTCTCACATCCACTCCTGTAATTAATTATGCAAACACAATCCTTGTGCTAATTGTAGCGCGCTCGACAAACAAACAAACTGAAACCGCTTTGTGAAATAACACGCTAACGCCGAGATTATACCAGAACAGCCGTTTCCGCAAAGGATATTTATGATGATTTTGATTTGATTGTTGTATACTCAATTCGTATGATAAATCTTATTGTGCCACCACTGATTATTGCATTAACGATTGGTCCTCTCATATCCAAACAACAAGTAGAGTTTCCAAGCACTAAATTAATTGTCAACATCACTAATCCCAAGCAGGGTGACCGAGTACAGGACACAGTGCAAATTATGGGTACCGTTGGCAATGCCGAATTTGATCATTACGAACTACATTTCGCCCTATATCCTAACCCAACAGACACTTGGTTCCCAATTGTTTTATCGGGCACTATTCCAATAGTGAATGGAATGTTAGGACAATGGGAGACTAATGGTATATCAGATGGAATATATATTGTACGACTCAAAGTGTTTGATTCTGAAGGCAATCTACTAGCTAAATCTATGGTAAATGATATATCTATAAATAGCGAAGAAAAATTAATTACCCAAACTGCAGGGTCTACAATTGTGGACACCAAAACTCCCAACTTTAGTCCTACGACCACACCACTTCCCAACCCCATCGACAATTCACAAAAGTCATTCATTTCCAAAGTACTGTATGAGCAGCAGCAGGAAAATGATCATATTAGCACCTTTGGTAAAGGGGCCGCATATTCTATCTTCACATTTTTGGCACTAGGCTTATATTTACAACTGCGCAGATTACTGCGTCCTCATTTACGACGACTATTGAGAAACATCAGAAATGATTTGCACCGCTCTTGAGCCTATCAGTTGCACAGTCTAGATGTTACAATTAATTGTTAATCACAACTCAAACAAGATATCTTGCAATATCATGTCAACACAACAAATTGGATATCAACAATGAAAAGGTATTTAATTGTGGGGTTAGGTAATCCGGGCCAAAAATATGCTCGGCAACGTCATAATGTGGGCTTTATGATTTTAGATGCAATATCACGCAAACACAATGTGATATTCACCAAGCACAAAAGTAAAAGCATGATTGCAACCCTGCAACTTAACAATATACATGTCATCTTGTCAAAGCCGCAAACTTTCATGAACTTAAGTGGTCAATCAGTACATAAACTCATGCGGTATTATGATATACAACTAGATAACCTACTTGTAATTTTTGATGACCTAGATTTATCAGTTGGTGATATAAGGATTCGTAAAAGTGGTGGCTCGTCAGGGCACAAAGGTATGCAGTCGATAATCTCTTTGTTAGGTAAAAATACTATTCCAAGACTGCGCTTAGGAATCGGAAGACCACCAGCAAACATAGACCCTAAGGATTATGTTCTTAGATCTTTTTCCGACCAACAACAACAACTTATTAACTCTCTCATTCCAAAAGTAATCGAAGCTGTAGAGTCTTTTGTAATTGATGGAGTAAATACTTCTATGAGTAATTACAATTATAAAAGTTCCAAGGAATGAACCTAGAAGGTCTACTACCTTACATCCGAACTGTACCCGCATATTCGGATACACTCAATTTAATTGACGGATCACAATTGGACTCAGGTCACATAATAACGCTGGACATCCCTAGCGCAGCTCGTCCACCAATAATCGCAGCTTTAAAGTCTGACATACAACGTCCAATATTAGTACTGACGTCTCAAGACAACCGAGCTCGCATACTGCAAGACGAAGCATTGACCTGGAATTCTGATGCTGTCTTCCACCATTACTCTGAGCCAAACTGTGCTCACTATCAACGTTCACCACGTGGACCACGTACTATCCAACAAAGGATAGCTACAATGACCAAATTTTTCCGGCACCATAGTGACCAATTTGTCTGCGGAGTGAGTAGTGCACGCGCTCTTATGACCCCTACGCTTCCATTAGATATTTTCAAAATATATTGCAAATCTATATTTGTAGGAGACAACATACGATTCAACAAACTTCTCAAAACATTGACTGACTCTGGTTACACGCACAACACAATGGTGATATCACCAGGCCAGCATAGTCGAAGAGGTGGCATCCTAGATATATGGCCACCCGCGGACCCATTTCCGACCAGAATCGAGTTTTTTGGAGAAAATATTGAAAGCATGCGTAGGTTCGACCCATCGACTCAACGTTCAATCAAAAAGATTGATGTATTAAATATACAGCCGGCACGTGAAACACTACCAAAACATGGTCCGGAAGCAACCCGACAACTAATAGAACAATGGTCATCTGTTAATAGTACAAATATTATGACTGATCACAATCATGACTTCGAACTACTTAGTACTGGGTCTACCTTTCCAGAACTAGAATATTATATTAAATGGATACATCCTGAAGCAGGCACTCTGTTGGACTATTTGCCAAATAACTCCTTGATAATAGTTGATAACTGGCAAGAGTTCGTTCTCACAGTACATGAATTTGAAAAACAAGCTCTCAATCTACGTGCAGAACAGATTGACAGCAATTCACTGCCAGATAATGCACCGACTCCATATGCTTCATGGTCAGAAATTCAGGATCAGCTATCTAGATTACCGATACTCTGTCTGTCGGGCTCATCTACAGAACCAGACTCCGATTTAGGATCAGCTTTCACACCTGAAACTCCTCATGGTGGCCAAATGCAATCCGTCATCAACCAACTAGAAAAATTTGTGTTCGATGAAGAACATGCGATAGTGGTTACTAGGCAAGCAGCCCGTTTAAGTAATCTATGGAATGTACATTCTAATGCCGACAGTAATGCAACGAACAATGATAGTTCCCCACAAACTGATGTTAGTAATTTACCAGAACGTTGGTCACCATTATTTATACAAGGCATCATTGATGCTGGATTTTCAATGAAACAAAACGCCCTGCACATATTGTCGGATTCAGAAATATTTGGCTGGCGCCCACCAGAGCCACGACAAATCAAATCAGAATACAACACAGACAAACAAAAGGATATTTTTTTTGATTTCGTCTCCGAAGATATCGTAGTACATATTGAGCATGGAATAGGCAGATTTATTGGATTAGTCACAAGAAAAATAGACAATATGGCCCGTGAGTATCTACACATTAAGTATGCTAAAGGTGATACGCTTTATGTCCCTGTAACCCAGGCAGATCGACTCACTCGATATGTAGGCCCCGATAAAAAACACCCATCGCTTTCACACCTAGGAGGAGCCGAATGGACCCGTGCCAGAGAACGCACTCAAGTAGCAGTGGAAGAAGTAGCAAAAGAACTACTGGAACTTTACGCAAAACGTAAAGTCGTAGTGGGTCATGCATTTGCTAATGACACACCCTGGCAGATTGAGCTGGAATCCTCTTTCCCTTACATTGAAACGCAAGATCAGCGTACGGCATTAGAGGAAATCAAACACGACATGCAGCTTCCTAGACCAATGGATAGGTTAATATGTGGTGACGTCGGATACGGAAAGACAGAGGTAGCATTGAGAGCAGCTTTTAAGGCAGTTATGGATGGCAAACAGGTTGCAGTACTAGTACCCACTACTGTACTTGCGCAACAACATTACCTAACCTTTCAACAACGAATGTCAACATTCCCTGTTCATATAGAAATGTTGTCACGTTTCAAGAGCAAAGCCGAACAACAGGACATTATTACAGCTATCTCACGTGGAAAAGTAGATATAGTCATAGGCACCCATAGATTAGTACAAGCTGATGTAACTTTCAATGACCTAGGACTTTTAATTATTGATGAGGAGCAACGCTTTGGAGTTACCCATAAAGAATATCTAAAACAATTAAGGACTACTATAGATGTACTAACAATGACCGCTACACCAATTCCACGCACACTATATATGACTCTTACCGGTGCTCGTGACATTAGCACTATAAATACTGCACCTGAATCTCGCTTGCCCGTAATTACACAGGTAGCACAATTCAGTAAAGCTCTAATTAGAGAGGCGGTATTACAAGAGCTAGACCGTGATGGTCAAATATTTTTTGTGCACAACAGGGTAGAGACAATAGACACTGTAGCCAAGCTTGTGGCCGATTTTGTTCCAGAGGTCAGGATAATCATAGCTCACGGTCAAATGCCTGAAAAACATCTGGAAAAAGCTATGAAATCTTTCGTTCGCCATGAATATGATCTGTTAGTATGCACCTCTATTATTGAAAGTGGATTAGATATCCCAAACGCTAATACATTAATAGTAGATCGAGCAGACATATTTGGACTTGCGCAACTCTATCAATTAAGGGGCCGCGTAGGTCGCGGGGTAAAACGTGCTTATGCTTATTTTCTGTATCATGACAGTAATAGACGACTTCTTAGCAAAGATGCACGTATGCGCTTAGAAACTGTATCTGAAAACACGCATGTCGGAGCTGGATATTCAATAGCCATGCGCGATCTAGAAATGCGTGGAGCTGGAGACATGTTAGGGAAACGACAGCATGGCCACATGGCAGCGGTAGGATTTCACCTATACACTAAATTACTGCGCAAAGCCATCAAAAACAATAAGGCTGGGCATGAAAAAAACAATCAAAACGAATTGCCCGACTGGGATCTCTCCTTAGTGTCAGTTGAACTACCATTTGAGGTGGGAATTCCTTCAACATACATTACTGATCGACGTATGCGCATGCAAATGTATCAACGCATGGCCGAACTAGACAATGAAGATAGCATACAAGACATTGCCACAGAATTAAGTGACCGGTTTGGAAAACCACCAGAACCTGTAGAAAATTTGATATTTCAACTAAAAGTGAAGTTGTTAGCACATCAAGCGCAAATCGATTCTATCAATCTAGAAGGAAAGAAAATATCATTGAGATGTCGCCGTATAGAAGACGAACAGCTACGAAGGTACCTCGCTGATAACATGCCACGTGATGTTAGAATTACTCGGGGTAAAATATTGCTTTCAATAGAAAGCTCCAATCAAGAATGGAAAGTTTTGTTGATACAATCACTATATACACTTATTTCATGCATGACTGCCAGAATTGCAGTTTGACGCTATCCTCCCTATTTGGTACACTGCCATATCCATCACTATAATTTTCATACCAGTTACTAGTCAATGCAACTATACCCACTTCGGACCACATTAGTAGCCACTCTTACAACTGTCTGTTTGTTGTTTGTAGCTTGGTTATTCCTCAAACCTGGCGATGCCTTACTGAGAGATGCCAACTTTGAATACGAAGTAATTTCCCCAAATGCCGACAACATATATGACGTGACTAAAGTAACATACACCTTGGCACAACCAGCTAATGTGTCGATATTTTTTCTAGATAATGATGGAAGACGTTATGATTTCCGCCGCAATAAGCCACGCCAGTCTGGAGAACACAATTTACTTTTCTCCGGAATAGTGAATGGGTTCGAAATGCCGAGCGATTCCATCGAAGGTAAAATTGTTTCACGAATACTACCAAATGGCGATTACCAATGGGTTGTTGAAGCTAATAATCAAAAGACCCGCGAGAGAAAAACCGGTAGTCTGACTATAAAGTTAGCCGACGATACCCTTCCTGACATGCGCGGATTTAGTGTCTCACCCGTCCTTTTTACTCCTAACAGAGATGGTATTAGTGATCGCATTTGGATCAATCTTTTCCTAACTAAAGAAGCGCACGTTGATGTATTTATGATTGACCATAACGGAAACCAATTGCCTATTGCGGAACGTGCGGGCAACACTCTGAAAGATCAACCAGGCATGCACACATTCGAATACGAGGGAGGAGTTGATCTAGGAGTAAGCCCACCACCCGATGGTATTTATAAAGTAATAGCAAACTCGCTAGATGCAATTGGCCAAAAGGTAACCGTGGAAGGACATTTAGAAATCAAACATGGTGGTGTCCCACGCGCAGACATTGTTAATGCAGATGTTGAATTTGAAGACACTACTATAGTCCAGGGAGACAAAATTGTTTTCACACTTACCGTCGAAAACTACGGTGCATCTCCTATTCGAACAAGCGGACCAGAACCAGGGTTTCACTACACTCAAAATGAGAACTCAAACACACATGGTTGGTATGAAGAATCCGGGGCATGGCGCATTGGAATTGATTGCGACACTTGCATACGAGACTATCCCTGGCGTTGGGCACTCGGCAAAAGACACGAATTAACAAGAATAGAGGAACACTGGTATCTCATGCCAGGAGAAAGAGCAACTATTACAGGTGCTATAACCATTACCGATGTGCCTGCGCGTAACCCCCTTTACTTCTGGGCCGGACTAATTCATGAAGATGTGGAAATATCAAACGTAAACAATCGGGTTGATCCTCATTTCATAACTATAGTACCCAAACGCTAAACCATCCGTGAAAACCACAAGTAATAGAACGTCACCTAGCTTCCAGTCAAATGCTACAGATCGACTAGCCAACCTGCCTTGGTGGGCAATCATAATATTGCTGGCAGCAACATTTTTTGTTTATAGCTTTATAACGAATGAACTGTATCAGGAAGTAATAAAGAAACTAGTGGTTGGTATACGTTTAACTCTAACTGTTACAATAACTGCATACATCTTTGCAATAACAATAGGTCTCTTGACCGGATTGGGACAGCTATCGAGCAACATTATAATTAGAAATGCTGCCCTGCTATATGTCCAAGTGATTCGTGGCGTCCCTATTATTGTACAAATCTTCTACACTGCTTTTGTAATAGTACCCGCCGCAATTGTCGCTATAAACCTCTTAGGGGTCCGCCTAGCATCAACAGGATGGATGCCACCCGACAATATCTTTACCAACTTGAGTATTCGTGATGTTAATTTCATTGCACGCGGCATAATCGCACTTGCTCTCTCATATGGCGCATTCTCTGCAGAGATATTTCGTGCCGGTATACAATCCATTTCGACTGGACAAATAGAAGCAGCTCAAGCACTCGGGCTGACACGTTTCCAATCCTTAAAGTTAATTATTTTGCCCCAAGCCATTAGAAGAGTACTCCCCCCACTCGGAAATGATTTCATTGCTATGCTTAAGGAATCTTCTCTAGTTTCGGTATTAGGAGTCAATGAAATAACGCATCTTGGGAAAAAATATGCGGCAGCCTCCTTTCGCTTTCCTGAAACATATAATACACTTGCATTTCTATACTTAAGCATGACACTCATATTGTCAATGGGAGTAAAAGCTATGGAAAGAAAATTTAAAACCGATTGATGAATAATTGTTGGTGTACGTGTATTGGACAGGGGCACATATTTGCATCTATCGAAGCAGTGATTTAGCCGTATAGTGTTATGCCCCGCAACCACAAAATAAGCTAAGTTTTTGTATTTCATATACATTTCGCAAATACATTGATTCATAATAAAGTAAAAAGTCTAAGAGTCTAATAAATATAGGAGGAAACAAATGAAGAAGATAGGTAATATCCTTAGCATTCTCTTGATTGGAGCTATCTTACTTGCCGCCTGCGGTGGAGCAGCTGAAGAACCACCTGCGCCTGCAGAAGAACCAGCGGCATCGTCTGAAAAAGATGCTGAAACCGTCGCCGACGGTTTTAAGGTAGCTTTTGTCTATGTGGCACCAATTGGAGACCTTGGTTGGACCTGGGCACATGACCAGGGAAGACTAATGATGGAAGAAGAATTAGGTGTAGAGACTGCGTTCGTAGAAATGGTTCCAGAAGGTCCTGAAGGAGAACGTGTGATCAGAGATTTTGCAATGAAGGGGTATGATCTAATTTTCACTACTTCCTTTGGCTATATGGATGCAACTGTTGCAGTAGCCGAGGAGTTCCCTGACACTCAATTTGTGCATATTTCTGGTTACAAGAATGCTCCCAATGCTTCAAATGTATTCGGGAGAATGTACCAACCCAGATATCTTTCTGGTTTAGTAGCTGGTGCCTCTACGGAAAGTAACATCATAGGTTACGTAGCTGCATTTCCAATACCAGAAGTAATACGTGGAATTAATGCATTTACACTTGGAGTAAGGGAAGTAAATCCAGATGCTGAAGTCAGAGTGGTATGGACCAATACTTGGTTTGGGCCACCTGAAGAAAAAGAAGCCGCTGACGCACTACTCGCTGCCGGCGCCGATATGATCGCACAACACCAAGATACCACAGAGCCTCAAAAAGCAGCCGCTGATGCTGGAGCTCTTTCAATTGGTTATGATTCTGATATGGCTCAGTTTGTTGGCGATACAGTTCTGACAAGTCCTGTCTGGAACTGGGGTCTGAAGTATATTGAGATAGCAGAGCAAGTCATGGCAGGAACATATGATGGTGCTGAGTCATACTGGGGAGGAATGGATGAAGGTATAGTTGGACTTGCACCACTTTCTGACCGAGTTTCCGCTGAAACAGCTGCCCTGGTAGATGAAAAGTCAGCAGCAATTGTGTCCGGTGATTGGGATGTCTTCTGTGGACCAATAGTTGGTGCTAATGGAAATGTAGTAGTAGGAGCTGGTGAATGCCTAGACGACGGCTCAATGCTAGGCATGGACTACTGGGTTGAGGGCGTCAAAGGTGAAGTACCAGGTGAAGCCCCAGCAGCAGGTATGCCAGACCTAGAAGGTCGCTCTATCAGTATTGCGGTTGAAAATGCATATCTACCATTTAACTATATCGACGTAGCCACCGGTGAAGCAAAAGGGTGGGACTATGATGCTATGGGAGAAATATGCGAACGATTAAACTGCGTACTTGATTGGCAAGAATTTGGCTGGGATACAATGATTGCAGCTGTATCTGCTGGCCAATTCGATATGGCCACAGATGGAATAACCATCACTGCTGAACGTGATGAAAATGCAGATTTCTCAGATGGATACATCGCAACTGAACAACGACTGCTCGTTAGACTGGATGAAACACGCTTCTCCAGTCCAGAGGAATTTGCGGAAGACTCAAGCCTGATACTCGGAGAACAAATTGGTACCACCAACTACGATACCGCTGTTAACCTAGTCGGTGAAGAACGAGTCCAAGGTTTTGATGACTTTGGCTTGACCGTTCAGTCTTTGATTGCTGGTGACGTAGATGGAGTAGTAATAGATGAGACAGCTGGACAAGGTTATATGGGTGAAAATGCAGACCAGGTCATGCTCATAGGAGACTCGCTTTCAAGTGACTATCTGGGATTCATATTCCCAACCGGAAGTGATCTAGTTGCTCCTATCAACGCTGCTCTACAATCCATGAAAGACGATGGAACGCTAAATGAGATTAACGCCAAATGGTTTGGGGCTGATTTCGTAATGGACTATGACAACATAGGTTGTGGTGCATACTGTGGTTCAGACTACGATGGCACATTAGGTTCGGCAGATGATCCAATAAATGTGCTCTTTGTTCCTTCAGTGGATATCGACTTCATGATCTCAAGTGGTGATCTGATCGAGACGGGACTAAAGTCAGCTACTGGGTTGAACTTTAACGTTAGTGTGCCCACCTCATACGCAGCAACTATCGAGGAAATGTGTGCTTCTCCAACCAACACAATTGGGTTCATACCAGCAATGGGATATGTGCTTGGCAACACACTTTGTGGTGTTGAACCAGCCTTGGCTTCGGAACGATACGGATGGAATGTTTATTGGGCCGAATTCTTAGTGGCACGTGATAGTTCGTATAAAACACTCAAAGACTTAGAGGGTGCCAGCTGGGCATATCCAGATGCTGGATCTACTTCAGGATTCCTTTTCCCGTCCGCGCTGTATGACGATCTAGGTATAACTGTTGGAGAGAAGATAGAAGCCGGTGGCCATTCAGCTGCTGTGAAAGCAGTCTACAATGGTGAAGCCGATTTTGCCACAGCCTATTTCAGCCCGCCATTACTGCCTGAGGGTACTTGGGCCCTTGGTGATGCACCAGACATTCCAGATGAAATGATAGAGGAATGTGCTGTAAATGAAAAAGGTCGGTTAATGTGTGGTGGATATCGCGTTTTAGATGCACGAGCATCGATACGTGAGGAAGCACCAGACGTTGTCCAAAAAGTCCGGATACTAGACATATCAGCTGAAATTCCCAATGATACTATGTCATTTGCTCCTGACTTCCCAGAAGCGCTGAAAACAGCAGTAACGGACGGTGTGAAGTTCTATGTCGGTACAGATGCTTGTGCTGAAACATTCTGTAATGAAAACTTCTACGATTGGACCGCTGCTGGCCCAATCGCCGATGAAAACTTTGATGGTGTTCGTTTGCTTATGGCTGCTCAAGGAATAACCTTGGAAAATATCGGCGAGTAATATTCGCTGATATCATAAACCTGTCCTGGACAAAATAGTCCAGGACAGGTTTTATCACCCCATGTTAGAAATACACAATTTAACAAAAATATATGACGGTAAGGTTCTTGCCGTGGACAATGTAAGTTTTGAAGTAAAGAAAGGCGAATTCCTGGCTGTAATTGGTCTTAGCGGATCTGGCAAATCCACACTGTTAAGATGTATCAATAGGTTGATAGAACCCACATCAGGCCAAATCATGTGGAACAATATCGATATCACATCTGCTAGCCAAAACGAAATGCGTAATGTGCGCCGCAAAATCGGTATGGTCTTTCAACATTTCAACCTTGTTTCAAGATCCAAAGTGATAACCAATGTACTCTCAGGCCGTCTTGGCTATATCAACCCAGCATTAAGTTTGATAAATCGTTTCCCACAAACAGATATAGAGATGGCACTAAAGCAACTAGACAGAGTAGGTATAGCTGACCAGGCATATAAGCGCGCAGACGAACTCAGTGGCGGACAACAACAACGTGTTGGAGTAGCTCGTGCCATGATGCAAGAGCCTGAAATAATTCTGGCTGATGAGCCGGTAGCTAGTCTTGATCCAGTGCTAGCTCACAGCATAATGCAATACCTAGAGAAACTAAATAAAGAGGATGGAGTGACCATACTCTGTAGTCTACATTTTCTAGATCTTGTGCATGAATATGCAGACCGCGCCATCGCTCTTAACCAAGGCCAATTAATGTTTGACGGCCCACCCAAAGAAATAGATGACGCCAAATTTAGAAGCATATATGGACAAGAAGCCAAAAGGGTTGGTTAGATTGCTCAATGCAAAGAGAAAAGTCTCTCATTAGGTCAGTAGGTTTTGGACTCGCTATATTGTTTGGAATGATCATCTATGCCTATGGATTTAATGTAACGAAAGTCAATTTTGAGACCACGCGTTCCGAAAAGCGTCTAACACAGCTTAGCCGTATCATGCGCGCCTTAGCACACCCTTCATTGTTTGTTTATGAGAAAGAAGAACTAGAGGTCATAGCACCTATCTATCTCCCATGCCCAAAAGCTCAAATCCAAGACTACAAACCAGACACGAGTAAGGCTTATCTGATACTCACTCCTAACTGCGCTGGCCCAGGCGAAATAATTACCGTGGAAGGATACAATATTTGGCCCAACACTAAAGGGCCAATCAACTTTCTTGCTCTTAGTGGTGTTAATCTGACGATAGGCAATCTACAGTCCGATGCAAATGGTTACTTTAAAGCCAAAGTTGAGCTTCCGAAGCGCCAACCAGTAGATGTAGCTCAAATGATAAGAGCACTGCCGCGTCGCAACATTGGAAACCCAGAGTTCTCAGACGTAGCCAAAAGCACCTGGGACAAAATCATAGAAACTGTTTTTCTAGCTCTACTAGCTACTACGTTTGGTACTCTTTTAGCAATTCCAGTAAGCTTTTTCGCCGCTCGCAACCTGATGAGCAGCCAAAAAAGTTCACTTACAAATGTTGCATTCTCAACAATTGGATGGCCACTAGGCATTCTCATTGGACTACAAACAGCATTGACGTTTAAGTCTTTTGCCATGCAATTATTTGCGGAAGATATTCTAATCAGAAGTAGTATTGGTTCAGTCTTAGGGATTGGATTGACTTGGACTGTTATACAATGGTTATTTCCTAAAAACCAAACCCAATCCAATCTCAGTAAACATAAGACAGTCCAGTTAGTCACTGTAACACTATGTGCTCTCATGTCAATTCTCACAATTTATATGATAGCTAATTTAGCACTGGTACTAGGACAGGCACTGATCGAACCTCTAGGACCTATTGGATTTGTAGGCAATTTCATCAGTCAACTAGGTGATGTTCTAATTATGGTACTACCTGCAGCTACAGCATTGTTGGGCGGTGGCACTCTTGGTCTTGCCGGCAACAAACTGGGGCAATATATTTCAGATAATATGTCTCCACGACTAATACAAATAACCAATATTTGTGCAACAGCTCTGGCAGGTGCAGTAATTGGCGGTATTTTAGGTAACATTATTGATTGGTTTTATCAGTTAGACGATCCTCAAAAGGCACTTTATCTACCCATGGCAATTGGTGCAATACTAGGATTACTAGTATCTTTAAGAATATCTTATAAACATCCTATACCAATCGGATATGTAACTTATTACGTGACTAGAACTATACTTAATGCCACAAGATCTATAGAACCATTGGTGATGGTGATTGTATTTGTTGTATGGGTCGGTATAGGACCTTTTGCTGGATCTTTAGCTCTAGCATTGCATACCATCGCTGCCCTTGCAAAATTGTATTCCGAACAAGTCGAAAGCATTGCACCGGGACCGTTAGAAGCTGTGAGAGCAACGGGAGCCAATCGCCTACAGACAATTGTATATGCAGTAATTCCTCAAATCATACCTCCTTACATATCATTTACGATGTACAGATGGGATATCAATGTACGTATGTCAACCATTATAGGATTTGCAGGCGGTGGTGGTATCGGGTTCTTACTTCAACAAAACATCAATCTGCTTGATTACCGTGCAGCTAGCGTACAAATGTTAGCTATAGCTATTGTAGTAGCAACAATGGACTACATAAGTGCTGTAATACGCGAACGTTTTGTGTAAACACTAATTGCAGACTTTAATTTTGATGAAATTTTTGTATTCATACTCGTCCCAAAGTGGTATCATCCAATTGAATTATTATTGATTTTCAATTGAGTTTTTATTTACACAAAAGTAACTGATAAACCTTAAGGATTAAACTTGGATAGTAATAGACGCAAAAGACGAATCGGTATCCTAACAGGTGGAGGAGATGCACCAGGATTAAATGCTGTGATCAGAGCAGTAGTTCATACTGCAATGAATGAATTTAATGTGGAAGTCCTTGGATTGAGAAATGGATTTGATGGTTTAGTTGAACCAGAAGATATGATTGTTCTGAGCCACAGCGAGGTACGTGGTATTCTATCTCATGGCGGTACAATATTAGGGGCAGCGAACCGCGGAAACCCATTTTCACGTAAGACAATAGTCAACAATAAAGAAGTTATTAGTGATATGTCAGAACAGGCATTAGACAACATAGAAAAATTGCAACTAGACAGCATTATTGTGGTCGGAGGAGACGGAACCCTAACTATTAGTAAAGCACTGTATGATAAAGGTGCTCCAATCGTTGGCGTGCCAAAAACAATAGATAATGACATGGGAGGCACTGATGTAACCTTCGGTTTTGATACTGCAATGCGTACTGCCGCAGAAGCACTAGACAAACTACATACTACAGCTGAAAGCCATAGTAGAGCTATGATACTGGAATTAATGGGTCGTAACGCAGGATGGATTGCACTTGGAGCTGGCATTGCTAGTGGAGCTGACTCAATTCTAATACCTGAAATACCATTCGACCTAACACCTGTAATTAATAGATTTGAGAAACGAGCAGCTAATGGCAGTAACTTTAACATAATGTCTGTTGCTGAAGGTTCCCGTCCAAAAGGTGGTAAACAGCAATACAAAGATGATGCAGGATTATATAGTGGTCGCTTAGGAGGAATTGGACAAACTATAGCTGATGAACTGCGTGTCGACTCAGGAATTGACTCGAGATGCACAGTGCTAGGCCATTTACAAAGAGGAGGAAGTCCTACTCCTTATGATAGGTGGCTAGCTACTCTCTATGGTGCTGGTGCCACAAGACTCGCTATGGCTGGAGCCTATGGCATGATGGTCAATTTACAAGGACGCGAGATTGGTTCTATTTCTCTTTCAGATGCTGTTGCTCAAACGCCTAAATTGGTCAATCCTGACGGGGATTTGATTACTGCTGCCCGTGGCTTAGGGATTGTATTTGGTGATGAATGAAATTAAAGAAATAGAGCATTCCTAAGAATGCTCTACCTCACGCCAGGGCATCTCTCCTAATTATTCAGGAGGGATGCCCCGGCGTTAATAGTACTGTCACTTTTCATGAGCATCACCTCCCGTTCCTTAAAAATAGCTGTCCAACAATAAACATACTAGCAGCTGCTTAAGCAACCAATTATGCCGTAATTATGCCAAATCTAAATTTATATGTCAACTTCAAGTCTACAAACAATCAATGTAATAGGTACTATGCGTGATATTCGACCAAGCATTTATATAACGTTCATACTAGCTTGTATACCCTTTATGTTAATCGGATGTGAGCAGGAAGCTAAGATGAATACATCACAACCAGACAATGTAAACACTCTTACACCTAACAACACATCATCATCATCATCACCACCTACAATCAGTCCTACATTTACTCTTATTTCGCCAAAAAAGCCCTGTACAAATGATGCGATGTTTGTAACAGACCTAACAATACCAGATTTCACCAAGTTAGAACCTGACAAACCGATAAGTAAATTATGGCAAATACGTAATACAGGCACTTGTTCATGGGGTCCTGGATATTCTGTAGTCTTCAAAGAAGGTCATGCTATGACTGCAAAATTGCAACATGCCCTTTACCCAGCACAACCCGATGCCAACGCCATAATTCAAATAGACATGACCACACCATCTTCTCCTGGAGACTACCAAGGATATTGGCTACTTTATGATCCTGATGGAATCATGTTTGGGCACAAATTGTTTATCAAGATTACTGTTGAAGATACTATTGAAACTTCTAGTTCTGAGTAACTAATTAAGTGGCATTATGATTGGCTTTGTCACTCAGAACCAGACACTTGAACTACGTTTTTATGTATTTTATGTACCCTCTTCCCAAGAATTAAGGTATTTTTCTTGTTCAGCAGTGAGTTTATCTATTTTAATTCCAATTGCCTCGAGTTTGATAGTAGCGATTTGCCTATCAACCTCTTCTGGCACAGAATAAACCTTATTATCCAAATCATGACTATTCTTAAGCATATATTCAGCACTTAATGCTTGGTTGGCAAAACTCATGTCCATAACACTAGCAGGATGACCCTCAGCAGCTGCAAGATTGATCAATCTACCTTCACCAAGCAGATTGATTCTCCTGCCATCAGACATAGTAAATTCCTCAACAAATTCTCTCACTTGTCGAACTTTGTTTCCTGCCAGTTCATGAAGAGAAGGTATATTGATTTCCACATTAAAATGCCCTGAGTTACTTATTATTGCACCATCTTTCATTAACTCGAAATGATGGCGGTCTATCACATGTTTATCTCCAGTGACAGTACATATAAAATCCCCCAATGGTGCGGCCTTATCTAATGGCATAACACGATAACCGTCCATTACCGCCTCAAGTGCAGCGAGTGGGTCCACTTCGGTGACAATCACATTAGCTCCCATACCAGATGCTCGATTAGCCAAACCCTTTCCACACCAACCATATCCACAAACCACAAATGTTTTTCCAGCTAGCAAAACATTTGTGGCTCTAATTATTCCATCCAAAGTACTCTGCCCAGTACCATACCTATTATCAAAAAAATGTTTGGTCATGGCATCATTCACAGCCACAACTGGGAACTTAAGAGCACCGTCACCTGCCATAGCTTTCAGACGTATAACACCTGTTGTGGTTTCTTCAGTCCCACCCACTACCTCACTAATTTGACCAACACGCTCTTTGTGCAATATGCTAACCAAATCGGCACCATCATCCATAGTAATTTGAGGTCGGTGATCTAGAGCAGCATTAATGTGATTATAGTAAGTTTCATTATCTTCACCTTTAATGGCATAAACTGGTATTTCATCATGCACTACTAGAGATGCAGCCACATCATCTTGCGTGGATAATGGATTAGATGCACATACAACCACATCTGCACCGCCTATTTGTAATGTCCGCATTAAATTTGCAGTCTCAGTAGTTACATGAAGACATGCTGACATTTTCACTCCTTGTAACGGTCGTTCTTTTGCAAAGCGCTCACGTATTTGTCGTAGCACTGGCATTTCCTGTTCAGCCCACTCAATGCGATGTCTACCGCCAGGAGCAAGATCAGCATTCTTAACGTCAAATTCCATATTATGTGACTCCTTTTGTCCAATTATATTCTATATCAATCGTTGATACTATGGTTATATTTTTCAATCAAATAAATCTATCACACCTTCATCATCATAATTTGTTAGAAATCTTTCAACAAACTGCGATACTGTATAACTATGATTTTGGGTACCTACATGCTCTAAACAATACGTAGCCGACAAAGCTCCAACCCTGCCACACATATCTAATGGCAGACCGACAGCATACGCGCGCAGAAAACCACCTCTTAAGGCGTCTCCCACTCCGGTCGGGTCACATACCTCTTTCTCAGGAAATATTGGTATTTCGAAATAATCATCACCTGACCATATCTGTGATCCATGCCGCCCATTTGTGATCACAAGTACAGCTCCCGTTTCTACAATTGCTGTCTCATC
>DFQC01000027.1:62793-75462 GCA_002377585.1 Anaerolineales bacterium UBA3499
TTAAAAGAGAAAATTCATATTGATTAAGGACAATCATCTGAGCACCCATTATGCCTTCATACAAATCATTACTTTCCAATCTAACAATCTGTTGACTGGGATCGTACAAATAGGGAATTTCCATAGACTGACATTCCTGTACACGATACCTCATTGCAAGAGGATCATCAGGAGATATCACCACTAAGTCAGGTCTTGAAGCCAAATTAGATATGTTGAGCTTAGATGAGTGGCTCATTGCACCGGAGTAGAAAGATGCAATTTGCGCATTATTGCGGTCTGTAGTAGCGTAAAAAGATGCAGTAAACTCATCTTTAATTTCTACAATGCCAGTCGTATCCACACCAACACTTTCTAGCCATGTCCTGTAGTCATGAAAATCCTGCCCAACTGTACCTAATACAGTACCTTTACCACCTAGCAGTACATGATTATAGGCAATATTAGGTGCGTTACCACCTCGATGTACGGTCTTACTGTCAGTAAGAAAACTTAAACTTAATGATTCCAAGTTATCGGACATTATGTAATCCCTAAAATATCCTGGGAAAGTCATAAGATGATCAAACGCTATTGATCCGGAAAATACTATATTCATAATAATTTAGCCAATTTTGTATACAGAAGAAAAACCTAGTCTATCTCGCACGATAACTCGTAAAGCACGCAAACCATCAATTGTACGTATTTTCTTGCCTTGAGCATATGTACGCGGATTGTAACTCAAAGGGACTTCATGAATATGATGTCCAGCTAGTAATAGTTTGTCCACAAGTTCAAAATCAAGCTCAAAACCCTCTCCAACCAAATTGAGTGATTTAAGCACATCACTACGCACTAATTTTATAGCTGTAGCCACATCAGTCAGCTGACTTCCATACAAAAGATTGGTCACAACAGTTAGCAAACGCACACCTAAAAACGCATGATAGTAAATATAGTTTGGTCTGCCACCAAGTATTCTTGAGCCCAGTACAGCTATAGCATTGTCAGTCTGCGTTTTCTCTAGCAGGTTAGGTAAATAACTCGGATCGTATTCTAAGTCCGCATCCTGAATAACTGCATAATCTCCACTCAATGCATTAATTGCCACTCGGATAGAGGCGCTTTTACCTAGATTGGTATTATTAAATATAATCTTGGTGTCAGGCCAAGAACCCTCTTTCAATATCTCGCGCGTGCCATCAGTGGAACAGTTGTCAACCACAATAATTTCCTTAGACCAATTATTGCCAAAGTCTACATCATTAATACCTTGAAGGACATCTAAAATTGTGTCGCGTTCATTGTAAGCACATACAATAATAGAAATAATCATATTACAAATCTAAAAAGTGGATTTCAGACGGTCACGCACAATAACCCATAAAGCAAGAAGACCATCAATTAGCCCGATTTTTTTTCCTTCTGCATAGGTGCGAGGCTCATAAGCAATTGAAACTTCATCAATCTTATCAGTTATTAGAGCTAACTTATTGCTAATTTCAAAATCCAAATCAAAGCCGGAAGATTGAAGTTTGAGAGACTTCAGTAGTTCTGTCCGAACCAGTTTATAATTAGTAGCTACATCTGTAAAACTAGCGCCAAACAACATATTAGTAAGATAAGTCAGACCACGAACAACCCAATAATTAAGCCTATAGTTATGATAATATTTTCCACCTAACACGCGTGACCCGTAAACTACATCTAGTTTGTTGACAAGTGCATGTTCCAACAATTTCACATACTCTCTTGGATTATATTCAAGGTCGGCATCCTGTGTAATCGTATAATCACCAATACACAAAGGAATTGCTGTACGAACTGAGTGACCTTTACCTCGATTCTCAGTTTGCATAATGATTTGAACATTGTCTGCATCATAATCAAGCAACAAATCTCTGGTACCATCCGTAGAACAATTGTCTACAACTATAATCTGCTTCTCCCAGTCCGGACCAATATCAGCTTTCTGCACACGTTGCAAAATCTCCAGTATAGTCAAACGTTCGTTATACACCGGGACTATAATTGACAGTTTCAATGTTACAATGCCTGAATGAAACTGGAGAATATATCGAGCATGTAATCAATCTGCTTATTATTCAAACCAGGATATACTCCCACAAAGAATGTAGATTGCATTACATGATCGGAAACTGGCAACTCGCCTATAATCCTACAGTCAATTTCTGCAAAGCCTGGTTGGCGCAACACATTTCCAGCAAACAACATCCTAGTTTCTATATTCATATCTTCTAAATGGCGAATTATCTCTTTTCGACTGAAAGGAGCGTCCTGTCGCACTGTAATGGGAAATGCAAACCAAGAAGGATCGGACTTTCTGTGCCATTTAGGTAAAGTAAGATAATCTTGCCATTGCTCCAAACCCGAATAAAGGCGCTTAAAATTTCTTTTCCTAGCAGCTATAAAATCAGGTAATTTTTCCAGTTGAGCTAAACCGAGAGCAGCCTGTGGATCAGTCAATTTTAGATTATATCCAATCTCTGTAAAATAATATCTATGATCATAATACCCCGTCATACCTGGTATCTCTCGCTCGAATCGTCGACCACACTTTCCATCAGTAGGATTCTCATATTCACACCAACAATCCCTTCCCCAGTCACGTACACTTCTAGCTATTCTAGCTAAGCTATGGCTCCTAGTAAAAACAGCACCTCCCTCCCCCAGCGTAATATGATGTGCAGGATAAAAACTAAGGGTAGCAACTTCACCGAATGTGCCCAACATACGACCATCATATGTCGAACCTAAAGCATCACATACATCTTCAATTAATATCAGATTATGCTCATTTACAATTTTCATTATGGCGTCCATATCAGCTGGATTGCCAAGCGTATGTGCAAACATAATAGCTCGCGTACGTGAAGAAATTGCGGCCCTCACTTGATCAACATCCAAGTTATAGTCTGCAATACCACAATCCACAAAGACAGGAATTAGCCTGTTTTGTACAAGTGGAGCCACAGTCGTAGGAAATGATGTTGCTGGTACTATTACTTCATCACCCGGTACTAGACGTCGTTCTCCACGTTTACGGCTGCATAATGCTGTAACAGCTACAAGGTTAGCCGACGAACCTGAATTGACTGGAATAATTTCATTTACTCCAAGAAATTTGCCTAGCTCTAGTTCAAACTGTTTCGCATATGGACCTGCCGTAAGCCAAAATTCAAGCACTGAAGCAACCATCATATTCATGTCCCGCTCATCAAACACTCTTCCAGCATACTTGACTCTACTTTTACCTGGAACAAATTCTTGATCCGAATGTTCAATCGAATAGTATTCAGCAACTTTCCGCATTATTTCTGATTTTAATCGGTCTTTAGTCTTCATAAATCACCTGTTTCAGAATCGATAAAAATACTCAGACCTTCTTCAAGTATAGTTTTTGCTTTCCACCCAATTAGTGTATCAGTACGTTCTGCATTCCCCAATACACTCATACTTTCTCCGTTCCTGTAAGGCAATGCTCCAAAACTCGGGCTAAGATTACATCCTGTAAGCTTGTAAAGGATCTCTACAACCTCCCGCAATTTAGTCCCTACTCCAGTACTGATATCCACAGTGGTTGCTGGTTCAAGTGCAGATTGAGCTGAAGAAATTAGCCCAGATGCTACATCGTCTACAAATACCCAATCACGAATTTGATCACCAGGCGATAGAGGAAATTTTACACCTTTGCGTAAAGCATCTAAAGCTGCTGGAAGTACGTTTTTAGATGATTGTCCTGGACCATAACATTGATATATCATTGCCCCCACTACTGGCCATCCTTTTAATCGTGCGTACATAGAACAAAATTCCCACCCCGCTGCTTTACTCACTGCATAAGGACTGTTTAAATCCAATTCAGCCGGGGTGCGAGCAACTACTATCTTTACTTGCCCCTGTATAGCATTGAGCAAATTAATTGTTCCAATTGTGTTTACCTTTATAGCTTTTTTTTCCGAAAGAAATGGATCGCTTGCTCCGGCTGCAGCTAAATGAAATACAATTGCTGGAGAATAAGTGTCTAGTGCTTTTGAAATCGTATCTGGATCAGTAATATCACCAGCTAAGAACCCAAACAATTCCGACTGTATGTTATTGTGTCGATCTAATCCTACAACGTTTGCGCCAGCCTGTACCAAGTTCCTACAAAGATGCCTGCCAACAAAACCACCTGAGCCAGTAATCAAAACAGACTTGTTTGCCCAAAACTCGTTCACGTTTTCGATAGGAATGTACGATACCACTCAAAAGTCTCTAGCAGACCATCATGTAAAGAGTATTCAGCCTTCCACCCGAGTCGCTGTTCAGCTAATTTGCTAGAAAGATATTGGTCTTGAATCTCATTCGAAGCTTCATTTTGAATAATAGGTTGAATATTGTTTGTGCCAGAAATATCTAATATTTTTTCCACCATTTCCAATGCTGAAACAGGATTATCAGTACCAAAATTATAAGCCATGCCAGAATGTGCATCTCTATCTTTAGCAAGATTTTCTATCAGCATAATACATGCCCTCACAATGTCCTGCACATATACATAGTCGCGTCTTGGCTTACCATCAGATCGGATAACTGGTGCCTCACGGTTAATAATGCTACGCATTGTTCCAGGTACTATACGATTCCAATTCAAATCGCCACCACCATACATATTTGCACATCTCGTGATTGCCACTGGTAAGCCATAAGTGTTTGCATAAGTACGTGCAATCATATCTGTGCATGACTTTGAAACATCGTACGGATGATCACCTTTTAACGCTACTGATTCGGAATAGGGCAAATCATTGTGAACTCCATAAGCTTTATCACTAGATGCAACTAACATCTGTTCGAGTCCTGACCATCGTCGAGCAGCATCTAGGACTATCCAGCTACCTCTTATATTAGTTTCAAAGGTAGGTACAGGCGCTCTATTTGCAATGCCCACTGCAGTTTGCGCAGCAAGATGAATACAAGTCTGTATCTCATAATCAGAAAATACTCGTAATACTAAATCGCTGTCTGTGATACTACCACTCACCAAATTGAGTCGTTTAATAGTGCCAGAGCGGACTAATTCACTATGAGGAACATTATCTCTAACAATACCAACAACATCAGCACCTAGTTCAAGTAGCCTTTGAGTCATCCATGATCCCAGCATGCCCGTACAACCAGTTATGAGAACTCTACGATCACGCCAGAAATGAGAATTGGTCATTCTAGTCTCCCCATACTTTCCACGGAGCACTAGTATTCCACAAATTGTTGAGATTTTGCGCATCTTTCAGGGTGTCCATGGAAGCCCAAAAACCTTCATGTTTATACATCATCAACTCTCCGTCAGAGGCCAATCTTGGCATTACATCTGTTTCTAAGTCAACTTTACCATCACTTCCTAAGTACTCTAAGACAGTGCGTTCGAAAACAAAAAAACCTGCATTAATCCAATGATCTAATCTAGGTTTCTCATTCATACTAAACACGCGACCTTGTTCATCAATGTCTAAAACACCATACTGAGATAATGGACGATATCCAGTCACAGTTGCAATACGGCCATGACTTCTATGAAACTCAATTGCGCTATTGACATCTATATCGCCAATACCATCACCATAAGTAACACATAATGTCTCTGCGTCAATGCGGTTTATTGCCATACTAATGCGACCAGATTTTGAAGTCTGTACACCTGCATCAAAAAGATTAACGTGCCAATCCTTCTCAACTCCACTCGAAGGTATTCTAGAGTCTTCAGTACCAAGTCTAAACTCAAGATCCTGTGTCAACGAGCTAAAATCGAGAAAGTATTTACGAAAAACCTCTCCATGATGACCCAAAGGTAAAACAAATTTAGTATGTCCAAAATATGAATACAGGCGCATAACGTGCCACAATATAGGGCGGCTACCCACCTCAACCAAGTGCTTAGGCCTATTTCCCACATCCGCTCTCATACGCGAACCGGATCCACCTACTAGTAAAACCACTGGCAAGCTAGTCATTGACATATATATTACTGGTTCATGAAAAACGCTCTCGAATACCGAGAGCGCTAAATTAGCGACATTGAAATCATATCAGACGCACATGTTAATGTCAACGAAGCATGGTAAACTCAGCGCGATGAAAATTCACTACTATCTTTTGGTATGTGTTGTCCTCACGATTGCAACCATATCCTGCTCTCAAGAAACAACTGTGACTATCGATGAATCCGAAACATCAACCACAGTCCCTATGGAAGCTACCGTCACTCCTCCAAGTACAAAAACCGCTCAAAAGAGTACTACCAGCAGCTTGGACACCGCAAATGATGGTACTGACAATTACACATCACCAACACTTACTCCCGCCCAGTCCAGTATTAATGCAGGCCAACTGGCATTACGCAACAGTAACTGGCAGGCAGCAATTGACTCATATATTGTGGCTCTTGAGCAAACAGAGGAAGACGATGCAATACACTTAGATGCACATCTAGGTCTTGCTCATAGTTATCTGAGAAGCAAAGCTATGTGGACCGCACTAGAAACCTTAGAAACATTTGCTCAAACTCATCCCACTGCGCACAATATGGCTGATGCAATATTTCTATTGGGTTACACAAACCATGAATTAGGCAACCATACTATAGCTATAGACTATTTTAATCAGTACATAGAACTATACCCAAATGTAATCGATTCTTATGTACTCGAACTCATTGCCGATGCTCATCGAGCCAAAGGACTATATAGTACATCGGCAGACTACTACGAGAAAGCAATACTAAAGCCGCGTGGTACAAACATCAATTTTCTTCTACTCGACAAAGCAGAAGTCTTACAAGCATCTGGTGAAACCGCTGGATCAATCGCACTGTTTGATCTGGTTGCCAATAATACAAAGTATGACAACACAAGGGCGCAAATGGATTATAAACGCGCAAAAGCCATGGTAGACGCCAACCAAATCAATACAGCCATACAATACTACAAGCACGCAGTCAATACATATCCTAAATCATATTATTCTTACCTATCACTTGTTGAGTTACTCAGCTATGGAACTAAAGTAAATGAATTCCAACGAGGCTTAATTGATTACCATGCTGATCAACACACACCAGCAATATTAGCTTTTAGACGCTACCTGTCAACAAATCCTGAGCATGACGCGCAATCCCACTACTATATAGCACTTTCCTATCGAGAACTCAATAATATTCCTGCTGCAAAACTACATTTCCAAGAAATAATAGACTCACATACTAGTGACGCTTTATGGGGTGAGGCATGGCTTGAGCTCGCCTATACGCAATGGGGATGGGAAGACAATTACTCAGGTGCTGTCTCAAATCTGCAAGATATGGTATCTACTTATCCTAAACATAATATGTCTCCTGAGATTCTGTTTTACGCAGCGCGTATAGCAGAACGAGGTAAATATTTAGATACTGCTTCGGGTTTATGGGGTCAGGTAGCTGACCAATATCCCACTACTAACCTAGCACCTGCAGCTGCTTTTCTATCTGGTATAACTTTCTACCGTACAGATGAGTTTGAGGAAGCTGAGAAACGATTTAGTCAATCAATTGACCTAAACCAAGGTGATCTCAGTCAACTATCAGGATCACTAGTATGGTTAGGCAAAGTGCACTCGATTAATGGAAACACCAAATTAGCAGAAAATGCATGGTATAAAGCAGTTGATGTAGATGAATCTGGGTATTATGGCATTAGAGCAACACAACTTCTCAATGGACACCTGCCATTTAATCCAGTCCCAAATGTCAATTTTGAGTTGGCATCTAACTTAGAATCGCAGATAAAGGCTGAGGATTATATAGCAAAACATTTAAATATCCCCAACAATAATCTTAGCGTTTTGTCAGATAAACTGATTTCAGATGAATATTGGGTCAGAGGAAGTACACTATGGAGACTAGGACAATTTGAGGACGCTCGTGAAGAACTGGATAATTTACGCAACAAATATAAAACTGATGCTTTGGCTTCATACCAATTATCTCTAGCCTATAAGGAGCTAGGATATTACTATGGTGCGATATGGGCTGCACGTTACTGCATGGATTCACTAGAACTCTATAACAACCTAGAAGCACCAAAATTTATTACACAACTACGATACGGTCCATATTACCTGGACCTAATAGAACCAATATCTAGACAATATGGAATAGATCCTCTTATCATTGCATCTCTAATCCGACAAGAAAGCCTATATCAAGGCGAAGTAACTTCTTCAGCATATGCACAAGGATTAATGCAAGTCATACCCCCTACTGGCGAATATATAGCCCGCCAACTACGATGGCACAATTACAAGAGTCAAGACCTATACCGTCCACACATTAATGTAGCTTTCGGAGTTTATTACCTTGATGAACAACTAGGAATTTTCAACGGTAACAAGTATGCTGCCTTAGCCGCATATAATGCTGGTCCTGGTAACACTTCAATCTGGAACAACTTAGCCAAAAATGATTACGACCTGCTTGTAGAGATAATAAGACTTGATGAGCCACAGGAATATATACGCCGCATTGCGCAACACTACTCAGTCTACCATCACTTATATTCAGACTAGTTGGTCAACCTACCTACTACTCTTCTAATTACAATGTACCAGTTAGAAATACCATTGAAACGGTCTGATGGCTCAACGATTGGACCCATTTGCACTCCATGCACAACCTTATTTGTTACATATGAATACACTGGATGATATACCAGCAAAGCAGGAGTATCATCAACAAACCGCTTCTGAAACATATGATACAAACTTGATCTAGTAGATATCGATGGAGTGGTGCGTGCCTGTTCAATATATTCGCTTATTCTTCGATTGTCATATCCACTATAGTTTTGACCACTTTCAATTTCAGTCTGGTGCCAAAAGGGATATGGATCTGGGTCAGGCGTCCTCTGCAAGCTAACGTCAATCATTATCGCTTGAAATTCTCGAGTATCGAGGTATTCTTCCTCGAGAATATCTGGCTCCACAATTTGTAGCAAAGCATTTACACCTAGTTTTCCCCAATCATCCACAGCAATCTGCCCCAAAACAACAGATAAATCGTCGTTCGGGACTAACAACTCGAATTCGAGTTCTTCACCATCCTTTTGCAAGATGAGATTATCTGTAACACTCCCCACATCAGTTTCAGGAAAAGCCCACCCAGACTCACTTAACAAATCAGCAGCAGAATCGGGATTATACTCAGTATTTTTTAGAGAATCATTGTAAGCCCAATTGCCTGGAGGAATTGGGCTACTAGCTAACACAGCTTGTCCAGACAAGAATTCGTTCACAAAAAATTTGCGGTTCAATCCTAACAGTAATGCTAATCTAACTTTCTTCTCTCTGAAAAATTTTAGGGACTCGTTTTGCTGGTTCAGTAAAATCATTTTAGTTTCAGGCAGCAAAGAAGAATGTATGTCGAAATTGACATTATTCAGCATTGAGTCTATACCTTTTTGACTCAAACCACCCACTCCCATTATTTCATTTTGTCTCAATGCTTCAATAGCCGACGATTCATCAAGATAGTATTTAAGCTTGATTGCAGTCAACATTGGAGTATCACCATGATAGAAGGGATTGGTTGTCAAAACAATTTCAGAAATAGAGTGTCCATCACCCAAATTCAAATTCTCTACCTTAAAGGGCCCTGATCCTACAGGGTTCATATTAGCAGGGTGAAGCTTGAGATCAGCTGAGCGGACACCTGAAAACATATGTGCAGGCAACACCGGAAATGTTACATGATCCAGAAAAGGTGCGTAAGGCTCTGGCAGTGTCAGTTTCAGTGTACTATTGTTAAGCTTGGCCACAGCAATCTGTCGCCACAATTCACCAGTATCAGCAGGTCCCGGATAATCGAGGGATTGCATAAGACCAATAGTAAATATGACATCATCCAGTGAAAGGGGAACACCGTCATGCCAACGTAGTCCTGAACGAATCACAAAAGTATAAGAAAGTCCATCTGCAGTAACTGCCCAACTTTCAGCTAAATCAGGTATTGGCTGTCCTGACCCGTCAAACTTCAACATGCCCGCATAAACCAACTTTGCAATATCTCGGTCCGGACCATGGTGAGAAAATAACAAAGGATTCAACTCACGTGGCTCACCTATCACACCTTCCACATACGTACCACCAGGAGCTGGAGACACAGAAACCAAAAGCCCTAAAGACTGTGTGTACAATAAAAACCCAATTAGTCCCAATCCAGCTATTGCTATTACGATCTGTGTACGTATCTTATTCATAAAAAATACACTTGTAAAAAAAAGCGCTCCAATAAAATTTGGAAGCACTTTATAACTAATCGATGGACTAGCTTGTCACATTACTACAGGTAGACATATAAAAATTAATATACAGAGTTATCGAATATATGAACGTTATCCATTAATCATCACATTAAGTATCGCAGTAACAAAAAACGCTACTGCCAGACCAATTGTGATATTAAACAGAAGTTTCTCGACTCCTCTGCGAGCACGAAACACACTACCCTCTGTTGCTCCAGTAAGACCACCTAGGCCAGCACCTTTACTTTGTAAAACAATAGCAACAATTAATGCAATTGAAACTACAATCTGGGCTAGATTCATTGTCACATTCATGTAGAAAATCCTCAAATACGAACTGCAAGATTATATCACAAGCACATATGCTTACAACAATATACAATTATGCTGCCATCACTAAATTGTACGCAAATATACTCTAATACAGTACAATATTGATACCTTACAATAATTTATCCAATGAATCCTCAAAACAATTCATCAAGTCAAAAATCAGATATCCCTAAAAACAAAGTGCTTAACAAGCGTTACATGCTCACTGAACGACGAGCTATGGGAGGCATGGCAAATGTTTATAGAGCAGAAGACCTAGTACTCCAAAGAGTGGTTGCCGTCAAAATACTGAGGGAAGAGTTAGCCGCCAAACCCAATCTAGTGGATCAATTCTTACGTGAGGCACGGGCAGTAGCCCATCTAAGCCATGCAAATGTCGTGGCAGTTTATGACGTAGGTAGTGACTCAGAAAGTCATTATATGGTGTTAGAACACATTTCGGGACATGACTTAAAACACCACATCATACTAGATGCCCCCTTCAACACTGATTTAGCACTTGAATATCTAATCAGTATGTGCGCAGGGATAGGTCATGCACATAAGCAAGGCATTGTACATTGTGATATTAAACCACAAAACATATTAGTTACAGATGACGGCCAGCTGAAAGTAGCAGATTTTGGTATATCAAGACTGATGAAACCAACTAAATCTTTTGACAACACACCAAAATCTTTTGGTACACCTCAGTACTTCTCACCGGAACAAGCACACGGAGCACAGGCTACTCCAGCATCTGATGTATATTCGTTAGGAATAGTATTGTTCGAAATGCTCACTGGCAGGTTACCTTTTGAGTCGGATCAGCCACAAATCTTAGGACATATGCATATGCATGTCACTCCACCAGATATACGCACACTAAATCAAGGAGTACCAGATACACTGTCAGCTATAATAACTAAGGTGCTATCTAAAGAACCTGCTGCACGCTATAGAACAGCCCAACACCTTGGACATGTTCTGGAAACATATCGCCAAAAAGGAGCACAGGCAACCAAACCATATTTGGCACTCAGTAATAAAGAGCTGGACAAACGCATTTTTGCACATACATATGAAAATGAAGAATTGGCAAAAAAAGCCACGGATAACGACTTTTTTGCTGAAACAGACTGGGTATCATATCTGCTAGGTGCTACTGCAGTGTTGTTGATACTTGGATTGCTAGCACTTTGGACAAGAGTATACTGGAAACTAGCACCACTCCTAACATTAGTAAATTAACAAATATCTTACAAGAAAACTAATCAAACTTGGTATAATTACATAACTTGTAAGACAAATCACGGAGACAAAAAGTGGAAAATCCCCGTATGAGAAACTCATTAGTGTACGTCCTAATAGTAATAGCATTAGGAGCTATACTGTATTCCGTTCGTACACAATCAGGACCAAAAACAGAACTGACCATTAGTGAAGTTGCCACTCAAATTGAGCGTGGCAATGTTGAAAAAATCGTAGTAGCTGAAGACGATTTGACTATTTACTTTCGTCCAGGTGCAGAATATGAACTAGCTATTACCCGCAAAGAAAGTGCCTCAACAGCCCCTGAACAATTTGCTACACTTGGTGTAAGTGAACAGGCTAGATCAAATGTTAAATGGGAAGTACAACGTCCCGGCGATTGGGGTAACATAATGGTCCTACTTAGTTACACTTTACCCGCAATCTTTGTCATTGGATTTATTTATTTCATTCTTCGACAAGCTCAGGGCACAAACAATCAAGCTCTGTCCTTTGGGAAAAGCAAAGCTCGCATGTTCGCCGGAGACCAACCTACTGTAACATTTGACGATGTGGCTGGAGCAGATGAGGCGAAAGAGGAACTGCAAGAGGTGGTTGAATTCTTGCAAGAGCCAGAAAAATTCATAGGACTAGGAGCACGAATACCAAAGGGCGTATTACTAGTTGGATCACCGGGAACTGGTAAAACATTACTAGCTAAAGCAGTTTCTGGTGAGGCTGGCGTGCCATTTTTTTCCATATCTGGATCAGAATTTGTTGAAATGTTCGT
>DFQC01000027.1:75771-84563 GCA_002377585.1 Anaerolineales bacterium UBA3499
TGAAATGTTCGTGGGTGTTGGTGCAAGCCGAGTAAGAGACCTATTCGAACAAGCTAAGCGACATAGTCCCTGCATAGTTTTTGTGGACGAAATAGATGCAGTAGGTCGACAACGTGGTGCTGGATTGGGAGGAAGTCACGACGAACGTGAACAAACGCTTAACCAAATATTAGTTGAAATGGATGGTTTCGACACTGATACAAATGTAATTATTGTCGCCGCAACTAATAGGCCTGACATACTAGACCCTGCCCTCTTGCGGCCTGGACGATTTGATAGACGAGTTGTACTGGACCGTCCTGATATGGTAGGTAGAGAGGCTATATTCAAAGTGCATGTACGAGGCAAGCCACTAGATCCCGATGTAAAACTGGATGTTTTGGCCAAAGCAACTCCTGGATTTGTAGGTGCTGATATTGAAAACACCGTCAATGAAGCGGCCATATTAGCAGCTAGAACTAATCAAAAGTCAATCAGCATGCATGATATGGAAGCTGCAGTAGAAAGAGTCGTGTTAGGGCCAGAACGCAAAAGTCGAATAATCACCGAACGTGAACGTAAAATAACAGCCTATCATGAGGCAGGTCATGCCGTTGTATCAAGAGCACAACCTGAGGGAGAGCCTGTGCGTAAAATCACAATTATTCCTCGAGGAATTGCAGCTGGACTGACGTGGTACCTGACTAATGATGAGGACCAACGCTTAGCAACAAAGTCAAAACTTAAAGCTCGTTTAGCAGCAATGTTAGGCGGTAGGGCTGCTGAAGAATTGGTATTCGACAAAGAAGAAGTAACTACTGGTGCATCTAATGATCTGGAACAAGTGACCAGTGTTGCCCGTCAGATGGTAACCCGCTGGGGCATGAGCGACAAATTAGGCCCTATGGCTTTCGGAAAAAAAGAAGAGTTAGTATTTCTTGGTAGAGAAATTGGTGAACAACGTGATTTCTCTGAGGCTGTAGCTGAAGAAATAGACTCCGAAGTACGGTCTTTAGTTGATAGCGCACACAAATTAGCTGGTAAATTACTGAAGAAGCATAATGATAAGCTAGACGAAGTAGCAAACTACTTGTTAGAGCATGAGACACTAGAACTAGACCAATTTGAGGCTTTGTGGAATGGTGAACCTATACCTCCACCCAAGCCACCTCCCTCTGCCCCACCTTCATCAGACATAACAGAGGATGTAGAAGAGGAAGCTACTAGCAACGATGATTCCGCTAAATCTGGGAACGACCCATTACCTATTCCAAGTGGTGCGTAAAGAAACAAGAAGTTTCTGATAGATAGAACTGTTATTTTAAATATGATTTAAGTTCTGCAATAAAAATAGGTAGGAACTCAAACAGGTCGGCTACAATTCCATAATGCGCCAATTTCATGATTGGTGCGTCTATATCTTTGTTAATTGCAACGATAATCTTGGATGTGCGCATTCCAGCTTGATGCTGAATAGCACCAGATATTCCACATGCAATATACAAATCTGGACTAACTGTCCTCCCAGTTTGTCCTACCTGATGATCATAAGATATCCATCCCGAATCAACAGCAGCACGACTTGCACCTACTGATGCATCAAGAACATCTGCTAGTTCGCGTACTGGATTGAATCCTTCGGGTCCTCCTACACCGCGTCCGCCTGAGACAATAATGTTTGCGTCGGTAAGACTAACATCACCACGAGAATCCGAATAGTCAAGCACCTTCACCATAATGTCAGATTCAGAGAGAACAGCTTCAACTTCTATGATTTTAGGTGCCCCATTACACTCCTCAGCCTCAGGAAATGCACGAGGACGCAAACTAATTATCTGTGGGTGTAACCCATCAAGCGAAATCTTTGCATTTAATTTACCGGCATATACAGGACGCATGACTTTTGTATACTCTCCTTCAACATCCACATCAATACAATCCGTCACAACTCCCACCCCAAGCTTCATACTAAGAAAAGCTGATAAATCACGACCTCTCGAAGTTGCAGGCAAAAGAATAATTTGAGGTTCATATTCCTGATACAATTGCGCGGCAAGAGCTCCATATGCTTCTACCCTAAAATCTTCCATTGTATGGTCATCACATACAATAATCGTATCGGAAACATACTTCGAAGTCTCCTCCACCAATTGACCTATTTGATTACCAAACACAAGACTAGTTACACTAGTTTCCAGTTTAGATGCAACTAACTTGGCTACACTCATAGCCTCCCAAGACGCAGCAAGAGGATTACTTCTGAAATGATCTATATAAACCCAAACGCCTGATCCCATCAGATCACCTTATCTTCAATCAATTTTTCAACTAATTCTGATGCTATTGAATTCAAGTCAGAACCTTCTACAATTTCGGCATCTGTACTCTTCCTAGGTATCTCTTGAAGTTCAGACCAATTCAGAGAACCATTATGTTTGCTGGAAATTTGATCTCCTAACTCAAGATCATCCAATGTTAGCACCTGTATTTCAGCTTTACTAGCTTTACGTATACCTACAAAGGACGGGTAACGAGGCTCGTTTATTTCCTTTACTACGCTAATGACTGCAGGTAGTTTGCCAGAGCAAGATTGCCTACCCTCTTCCAATAATCGAATTACGCCTATACTCTCGTTGTCAATATCAATTTCCGCTAATTCAGCCACATAGCTAAAACCGGACCAACCCAAAGTATAAGCAACAGACATAGGCACCAGTCCAGTATCACCGTCAATAGCCTGTTTACCGAAAAAAACTAGCTGTACATTGTCTAATTTCGCAATAGCTTTAGAAATTACAATAGATGTAATTCGAGCATCATAGCTTGACATAGACTCATCTGAAATCAAAATACCATGGTCACATCCCATAGCAATTGCGGTTTTCAATGCTTCCTTTGAACTTTCCGGTCCCATCGTTAAAGCAGTAACACGACCACCAAGCTTATCCCTAACACTTAGTGCTTCCTCAATCGCGTACTCATCCCAGGGATTGACAACCATCGGAGCATCTCCCCAACTCACTTGTCCATTTTCCACCAACATTTTTGCTGCACTATCGGGAGTATGTTTTATACAGACTAAATTGTGCAATTCGCCCTCCTAAAAGCTAACAATATTTACAGGAAAATCTCGCAAATTCTACCATAAGCAATATACTATCCCTTATTATATGTTACTCTCTCATGTTAAAATTGTGGTAAATCTAATTCAATGGAGCTAAATTGCTATGGAATGCATATTTTGTCAAATAGTAAGTGGTGAAATTCCGGGCGACATATTGTTGCGCAATGAACATATATGTGCTTTTAGAGACATTAATCCAGCAGCGCCTAAGCACGTTCTTATAGTACCCAACAAACACATCACTTCTACTGAAGATATTAGCAAAAATGACAGAGATGTTGCTGCAGAGCTTATACTTGCTGTAAAAGAAGTAGCAAAATTGGAAGGAATAAGTCAAAGTGGGTACAGAATAATATCCAATTGCGGGTCTCACGGTCGCCAGGAAGTAAAACATCTACACATTCATGTGTTGGGAGGCGCTCCCATGAGGTACGGACTAGGTTAATTGTGCGTGCTATAATCGAAGAATAGTATTGCAAAATCTATTTGATAAATATTGTAATTAATAACTCAAATTGTATAAATAGATGACAGACTCAATTATGAACAATGTGACCATGTACGCAAACCATAGAGATTGATAACCATGACGACAAATAATTCATCATGGTATACGTCTACACCATGGATAGTAGGAGGAATATTTTCTCTGATTGCGCTTGCTCTCATAATTGTTCCAATTGGTGAGAACACTGAATTAGATGTACAAATTGGTGATCCCGCACCATTTGATATAGTTGCTCCACGCTCGCAGACATATGTTAGTGCGTTACAAACAGAGAATGCAAAAGTTGCAGCAGAAAAAGCTGTGCCAAGAATTTATGACCCGCCCGACACCCGTGTATCCCGCCAACAAATCTCGTCCGCTAAAGCAGCTATAGCATTCATTGATTTAACTCGCTCCAACAAACTAGCTACGACTCATCAAAAGCAGCAGGAATTAACCAAATTAGGTAGTGTGAGTATAGATGATGATTTACAAATTCAATTAATACAAATTGAAGATGGGCGCTGGACTGTTGTAAAAGAGGAAATTATTAGAGTAATTGAAAATATCATGAGTGAGCCAATTCAAGAAGACCAAATGAAACAAATCCGACAACGGATACCAGTGCTCATTAGTGTAGAGTTAAGCATAGAAGAGGCAGAGTTAGCAGCGATGTTGGTTCAGCAATTTATAGTTCCAAATTCTCTATTCAATGAGGTTGCCACTAATAAAGCACGTGACGCCAGCGTAGATGCAGTAGAACCAGTAGAACAAGCTTTTGCTCAGGGACAGACAATCATAGCGCGCGGCAATGTAATTTCTGCTCAGGATCTAGAAGCCATGACAGCTCTAAACATGCTGGAACCACAGCGCAGCTTGCTTGAAAGATATTTTCCATCATTCACGGCAATAATTTTGGTGGTCGCTACAATGACTCTTTATCTTCAGAGAACCCAGCCTGGTTTTTTCTATAGAACTAGACACCTTTTATTTGTCGTATTGCTATCACTTATTTTTCTGTTTGCTGCCCAATTTGTAATACCACAAAGACTTGTGCTGCCTTTCCTTTTCCCAGCTGCTACGCTTGGCATGCTTATAGCTGTCGGTCTGGGAACAGAGTTGGGATTAATTGTTTCTACGCTTTTTGTAGTGTTTATTGCAATCATTTCTGATGGCCGTATAGAAATAGTGATATATCATCTAGTTGGACCCATGGTAGCAATATTATCTTTGGGTAAAGCGGAACGAGTCAACAGTTTTCTCTTAGCTGGTTTGGCGACAGCTGCAGCAAATTCAGCTGTAATAATAGCATTTCGTTTCAATGACCCTACCATCGATATCCTTGGTCTAAGTACATTACTTGGAGCCAGTATAGCAAATGGTGCAATATCAGGTGCTCTTACATTAACTGGACTATTTCTCTTAGGATATGTGTTTGATATTACTACTTCTTTACAACTAGTTGAGTTGTCACGGCCTAACCATCCCTTGTTAGTAAGATTGCTGCGAACTGCACCTGGTACTTATCAGCATAGTTTGCATGTGGCTAATCTTGCTGAGCAAGCTGCCAGAAATATTGGTGCAAATACCATGTTGGTCAGAGTAAGTGCGCTTTTTCATGACATCGGTAAGACAACCAATCCGGAATATTTTGTTGAAAACCAAGTAGGAGGCAGAAATCCACACACAAATATGGATCCTCAGTCTAGTAGCAATGTGATAGTAGCACATGTAACAGATGGGGACACCATGGCTAAAAAACATAGGTTGCCCACAGTCATTCGTGATGCAATCCTTGAACATCATGGGACCACCGTAACAAGATATCAATACGATAATGCAATTAGTATGGCAGAAGAAAATGACGAACAAGTTGATATTTCACAGTACACTTATCCTGGGCCAAAACCCCAAAGTCCTGAAACGGCTTTATTGATGCTGGCTGATGGATGCGAAGCTAAAACTAAAGCTGACAATCCTTCAACGACAGAAGAAATAGATCAAATAGTTAGGTTCATTATCAATCGCAGGCTAAAACAAGGACAGCTTGATGAATGTGACTTATCTTTGACTGACCTGGGCAAAGTACGAGAATCATTCGTGACAACACTAAGAGGATATTATCACAACAGGTTAAAGTACCCTCCAGAGCCCGTCATTGAAGAGCCTCTTGTGGAGAACCTCGATCAGTCATCAGATATTCACGGCACTAAAACATCTGAGTAGCCACTAAGAACTGTGCCATACTCATACTATATTAGTACGCGAGTTTATCCTAGTTCCAACTTTCATACATCTATCCCAGTCAATCACGCTAAACTGCGTCATGCTGCCAAAGAAACACTCGCTAATAGATCAGCCGATCCTGATTCCGCAATATGCATAGTATTGAGCCTAGATTACTACTTAAATGAACTCAACAACAAGTATTCCGGCATCAATGCCACAACCGACGTGCTGAGCTTTCCTTCGACAGAAAATAATAAGTACTTGGGTGATATTATATTGTCTACTGAATATGCTGTACGCACAGCTGACCAGAAAGGTCACAGTGCAAATGAAGAACTCCAACTACTCACAGTGCATGGTACACTGCACTTGCTCGGCTATAATCACAGTACTCCTAATGAACAGAAGATCATGTGGGAGATACAAGAGGAAATATTATCAAAGCTGAAGATTGCAATCAGTTATCCAGTTGAAAATACTTGAAACATACTGTCCACATCAAGTTGCTGGACAATAGGAGAGATTGACCATGAAATTCAATCTAATTAGTAATAAGATTGCGGAAATCGATGTTGACACCATCATATTAAGTATTTTCATGTCTAATGAGACTACAAATGGATTAGTGCATGATGTCGATTTAGCACTCAATGGATTAATATCTGAAATACTAAGCCGTGGAGACCATAAGGGAAAGCTTAGGGAAGTCACTGAAATTTACACTAATGGGCAGATACCTGCTGATAGGATAATTTTAGTTGGCCTTGGTCCAGAAAAAGATTTTAATGAGAATTCTATAAGACATGCTGCAGGTGCAGCAGCTTTGCGTGCTAGACAACTGGGATCCCGTAAAATGGCTTCTATCATACATGGAATTGAAAAATCTCAAATCTCAGCTAACTATGCCGTGCGCGCAGCTACAGAAGGAACAATGCTCTCCCTTTATAGTTTTGGCAAATACAAGAGCGAAAATAAAATTGACAACATCGAAGAAATATCATTCATAAAAGATGAGGACATTGAATCGAAGGATTTAATATCAGGAATAGAACAAGGTAAAATAATCAGTAATGCTGTCCAACTAGCGCGAGACCTTGTAAACGAACCACCTAATATTTGTACACCAGCATTTCTAGCTGAGCAAGCTATGCAAATAGATGATGCCAACACTGATGTAAATATTCTCACTGAATCGCAAATTGAAAATTTAAGTATGGGAGCATTTCTCAGTGTAGGCAGAGGTAGCACTAGAAAACCTAGGTTTATTGTGATTGAATACAACAAAAAACTTTTGGGTCAAATGCAGCCACTGGTTCTAGCAGGAAAAGCAATTACATTTGATACAGGAGGCTATTCATTGAAATCCGCTTCTGGCATGTCGACTATGAAAGCAGATATGGCTGGCGGTGCCGCAGTAATAGGAGCTTTACAAGCCGCCAGCAAATTGAAAGTGCCATACCCAGTAATAGGTTTGATTCCCGCAACCGAAAATATGGTTAGTGGAACAGCAAGCCATCCATCAGACATAGTTACTGCATCCAATAACAAAACTATTGAAATTGTGAACACAGACGCAGAAGGTCGCCTCATACTTGCAGACGCACTAGTTTACGCTGCTAAATACAATCCAAAGCATGTAATCGACCTAGCTACTCTCACAGGATCAGCTGTCATAGCGCTAGGAGAGGGAAGTGCTGCAGCGCTATTTGCCAAAGATACTAACCTGGCCGATTTGCTTCTAACCGCCAGTGAATCCAGCGGAGAAAGAATATGGCGCATGCCACTGTACCCAGAATACACCGACTGGATGAAAGCAAGTAATGTGGCAGACTTACGTAATAGTACCGCCAAACGTGACACTGGAATTGGCACATCCGCAGCATTTCTTCAAGAATTCACAGAAGGGTTTAGCTGGGCTCATATAGATATAGCACCGATGGCATTTTTGTCTGGCAGTAGCGTGATAAAAAGACTTGGTCCCGCAGGTGCTACTGGATTTGGTGTAAGACTACTATCTCATCTCATGATAGAGTATGCGAACTAACAAAATACTATCAAGTGGTAGATGAATCAATAGTTCTAAGATATTCCCAACCATATATGCCGCTGTTATGCCCATCACTCCAGTATAGTTTTAGAGCATAGTTTCCAGCCAATTCTACCAAATCAAGAGAAAAACTTTTGACGGGATTCAAATTGAAAACCATGTCTGTAGCACTAGAATTGTCGGCTGCATACTCGTTTCTACATTGCGCACATGGACAAGATTCACGCAGTGCATTCCAACTATATTCTGCACTACTACCATCATGCCAATCTACAACTAGTACTTGCCTTTGCTTGTCCAATTTTATTGATCGAGGACGAATATGCATTAATTTACCCCTTGCATTTGTACAACCAAGTTATGTGAATACCTCTTAATCAATATCAACGTACTACTTGAAGATAATTAGATGCTCCCCAACCATTACGTCGATCATCAGCTTGAGCCACTATAAACCACCAGGTCATACCATCAGCTTCACGCGGACCTTTCTGAACCACAAATACTTCGTAATCTAAGGCTAAATAGTTCACCTCAGATTCCAAATTAGGTTCATACCTTAATCGAAGTCCACCCCCCGTATTTACGACTTGAACATATGATCCAGTCTTGATAAGACTTCCTGCTGGAGGAGGCGGAAAAGTTGGCGTCTGAAGCATAACTGGAGTATCAGTAATTGGCACATCAATCATCGTAGTAGATGTACGCTCTGGTGTTACTATTAACAATACAGGGGTTACAGTTGGTTGCTGTATGTCAGCTGGCCTAGTTACTATAATATAAGACCATACACCTGCAGCTGCTAATGCAAGCAAAATAACAAATGTCAAAATCCAGCGCAAAGGCACGACGGTAGTATTTCTGCTAAATCCATTTGTTGGCGACACAGATACACCTCAACCCAACTTATACAGTAATATCCATTG
>DFQC01000051.1:0-6155 GCA_002377585.1 Anaerolineales bacterium UBA3499
GCAAGGTGTTTTTAGTATGAAAATTTATGAGTACGCAGGAAACTTACACAATCACACACCATATTCTGATGGCACCTTGTACCATAGAGACATTGCTAAGGCAGCATCACAATCTAAATTAGATTTCCTCATAGTTACAGATCATAATGTTTGGGTTACTGGTGTAGAAGGATACTATGAATTCAAAGATGGGAAAAAGGTGCTCCTGTTAAGTGGAGAGGAAGTACATGATCTCGAACGAAATCCCGAAGGAAGTCATCTATTAATCTACGACACAAACGCTGAATTAAGTGGTTTTTCTAAGTACCCACAGCAGCTAATTGACAAGGTAGCACAGATGGAAGGATTAAGTTTTCTTGCACATCCATTTGAACGTGCCGCTCCAATTGTTGAAGATGCTGTCTATTCCTGGCGCGACTGGCATGTGAATGGATATACAGGACTAGAGATTTGGAATTATATGAGTGAATTTAAGAGTCTAGTAACCTCCAAGACAGCAGCTCTATTCTATGCATTTTATCCCGACTTAGGTATAACTGGACCATTTCAAGAAACTATTACGAAATGGGATGAATTACTTTCTGATGGTCATCGTGTAGTGGTAACGGGGAATGCAGATGCTCATGGGCAAACATATTCTATGGGTCCAATAAGTCGCTGTATATTCCCTTATGAGTTTCTATATAATGCCGTTAACACCCATTTGGTGAGTAGACAAAAATTTACTGGCAATAAATCAATAGACAAGGGTATAGTATACTCAGCTTTACGCAACGGCAACTGCTTTGTGGGATATGAGACACCTCACCCCACTCGGGGATTTCGCTTTAGCGCAACTAACGAACACATTGATTGCATAATGGGAGAGGAAATCTCAATACGTGACAAATCTATTAATCTAATCGCAAATGCTCCAACGCGGTGCAATATGCAAATAGTATGTAATGGGCAAATTATTGCTGAAACTCGAGATCAGACAGAAATGAATTTCAAAGTATCAGAACCTGGCGCCTACCGAGTCCAGGCCACTATAAACCACAAATCAAGAGAGCGTTCCTGGATATTCAGCAATCCGATTTATGTAGTACCATAATAAGTGCCATATGTTAATATTCACATTGTCAATTAACATTATGGAAATTTTGAAGAAATACGTAGGCTATGAGAAAATAGTAGCTAAGCATTCAGTGAAGGAGGATAAGATATGCCTTTTCGTATGGGACCAGTTGAACTTTTTATTATCCTAGCAATAGTATTAGTATTATTCGGTGTAGGCCGCATAGGTAAAATAGGTGGCGAACTGGGTAAAGGTATTCGTGCATTTCGACTAGGTATCAAAGACGAGGAATCCAATAGTAGTTCAGATAACGATAGTACAACCGAAAGTGAAGATTCCGACACCCTTGACCTCTAGCCTAACAAAATTCGGTACAATTATCTATACTCATATATACCTATCTGGAATAATTTATTTTGATTGATAACGCCACGAATACAGGTCTTAAAATAGAGCATTTGATCGAGAGTCTACTATTCGTAGCTGAAGGCCCCGTATCACTCGCACAAATAGCTGCTGCACTCAATACAAGCCCCAAACAAATTAAAAGAGCTTTGTTGGATTTAGAAAGTTTGTACCAAGACCGTGGTCTCCAAATACAAAATCTAAGAGGACGTGTCCAACTTACAACAAACCCTAAAGCAGCTTCATCTATTGAGCAGTTTCTTGGATTAGAATCACAGCAAAGACTGACCAGTGCTGCTCTAGAAACTTTGGCAATAATAGCTTATCGCCAACCAGTTACTAGACCACAAATCGATGGTATTCGAGGGGTCAACTCAGATAGTGTAATCAAAAATCTGATTTTCAAAGGACTTATTGAAGATGTTGGAAGATCAGAAGGTCCCGGCCGCCCTATTCTATACGGAACAACCTCATCATTCTTGCAGCACTTTGGTATATCTTCTTTGAAAGAACTTCCCCCAATCAATGCGGAAGATGATCAACTACAGATTGACATAAAGTCCGACAAAAATGTTGAAAATTCAGAGTCAGACCCACAATACGTTTCAATGAAATTACCTGAAAATGACGGCTGAACGCCTACAGAAAATACTTGCTAAGTCAGGGTATGGTTCGCGTCGTGCATGTGAGAAACTAATATTAAACGGGCGCATCCATGTAAATGGAAACATTGCCACCATTGGTGATAGCGCAGACCTGACGAGAGACAAAGTAACAATTGACCTCAAACCAATCAACCAGCCTGAGCCACTAAAGTACATAATGCTCCACAAGCCACGTGGCGTCGAGTCCACACTGAAGCCACAAATGGGACGAGAAGGGGTAAGAGATCTTGTAGATTTACCCGGCAGACTATATCCAGTTGGGAGATTAGATGCTGACAGCGAGGGACTAATTTTGCTTACGAATGATGGAAAGCTGACTGAGAAAATTACCCACGCACGCTATGGCCATGAAAAAGAATATCATGTGCTAGTGGATGGATATCCTGATGACAAACAAATTTCTACATGGAGGCGCGGAGTCATTTTAGATGATGAACCTACCTACCAGAAAACTGCTAGGGCTAAAGTATCTATAAGAAAAAAGGCTGCATCGGGAACATGGTTGAAAATTATTATGCGTGAAGGCAAGAAACGCCAGATTCGACGAACTGGTCGCACATTAGGTCTTCGAGTTAAACGTATACTGCGCGTACGTCTAAGTACACTACGATTAGGCAATCTAAAACCTGGTCAATGGCGTAAGCTCACAGATAGAGAAATCAGACAATTGAATCGCAATCAGTTTCAATCACGCAGACAGAATCGCTATAGAAAAAACTAATTGATGATTGAAAATACTTCCATTACTATCACTATCGACGGACCAAGCAGTTCAGGTAAAAGTACTTTGGGTGAACAATTAGCCCATAATATTGGGTATCACTTTTTGGATACAGGATGTCTTTACCGAGCACTAACTGTAGCTACATTGCAACGCAATATTCCAATCACAGATACACATGCCATAATCAAACTAGCAAGTGATATTGATATAGTCGTTCAAACATCCGCGGTAGAAGATGTACGTCAGTATACTGTACTAATTGATGAGATTGATATAACCTGGGAACTTCGTTCTTCTAGAACTGACAGTAACGTGTCGCTTATATCTACTATTCCAGAAGTTCGACACCTTCTAACTGAACAAATGCGGTCTATTGCCGATGGAGTAAACATAGTAATGATAGGACGAGATATTGGAACAGTTGTGGCCCCCGAAGCACCTCTTAAATTCTATCTGGATGCAAGCATTGATGAACGAGCACGCCGACGTCACAATGAAAATATGCAAAGTGGTCAAGAAAGCGACTATAAGGAAATCCTTACCAACTTACAAACTAGAGATGATATAGATACACGAAGAGATAATGCTCCTCTAAGAAAACCAATAAACGCCTACACAATTGATACAACTACAATGAAACCAACAAAAGTACTAATAGAAATGCTAAGAATTTTCCACACAGTTATATAATAACAAATCTATGTCAAAAATAATAAAACACAATCTGGGAGTTAGACTCTACCGCCCACCTGCACGAGCTTTTTTCAGAGTGATGTATCGTTTTCTTACCCATTTACACATTAAAGGTAAAGAAAACATACCATCTCACAGCGGTTATTTACTGACCATCAATCACCTATCGTTATACGATCCACCATTAGCACTTTCATTCTGGTCTTATGCACCTGAAGCTCTAGGTGCTGAGAAGACTATGTACAACAATGGCATTATTGGTATTATCATGCGCTGGTATGGTACTTTTCCTGTCAAACGAGATGGTGACGATCGAGCTGCATTAAGAACCGCTCTGAAAGTATTACAAAATGACCTCCCTCTATTAATAGCACCAGAAGGCACCCGACATCCAGAGGGATTACGCGACCCGCAACATGGAGCGTCATTTCTGGCAATGAAAACAGGTGTACCTTTAGTTCCAGTAGCAATTTCTGGAACTGCTGATATTTTTAGTACACTGAGAAAGGGACGCAAGCAAAAAGTAGAAATGATCATAGGCAAACCTTATCATCTACCAAACCTGACGGACACGCCTAGACGTGATGCTCTTCGCATACATACAGAATACATCATGCAGAGAATTGCCGAACTTTTGCCAGAACGTCATCGTGGCATATATAAAAAGCAATAAAACAATTCCCTCAATTCGTGTGCCTAAATCGTTCTGTTTATCTTATATGTTATTACACTACCCTGTTATAATGAGGACTTAGATATGGAGGTTGTCCTAGCAACAAACGGTTAGGTGTTAGCCAGGAAAGGTAAAGCGCAAGGCCCGATATTAACATATCGGGTGACGAGGACGAGGGTTCCTTTGCTCAGCAAGTAAGGGATAATGCCACAAGTATTTGGCGTAAAATCGATCAATCAGCGGATGCCCTCCGGGTGTACCAGCACCCGCAGTCCTTTCCCCCCCATATCTCCAAAGCTACCGCCTAAAACCGCTAGGAAACTAGAGGTACAAAAGCGATAGCACTGGCAATATACATGCACCTAATGGAACGTTGCATGCTCTGTCGATAGGTGCTAACAAAATACTCTGGAGGTATTTGCTTATGTGCGGTATTGTTGCTTATATAGGTCCACGTGACGCCACACCTATTATTATGAATGGTCTAAAACGACTTGAATATCGCGGCTATGACTCAGCAGGCATGGCCACTATAGATGCAGGAACAATCAATATACGTCGCGATGCAGGTAAACTTGCACGTTTGCAATCACTAGTATCTCAACAACCTCTAAGTGGAAATATTGGTATAGGCCACACTCGCTGGGCTACACATGGCGAACCCAATGAGCGTAACGCTCATCCACATATGGGGGATACAGGTAAAGTAGTTTTGGTACACAACGGTATTGTTGAGAACTATATGGAATTACGACAGCAACTACTAGAGGATGACATAACATTACAATCGGACACCGATAGTGAGGTAATTGTACATTTAGTTGAAAGATATCTTAGTGAAGACAATAGCTTAGAAGAGTCAGTACGTCAGACTATTGGTCTCCTGGAAGGAGCCAATGCAGTAGTATTGATCTCAACAATAGAGCCTGATAAAATCATCGCAGCCCGTGTAGGCAACGCAGGTGGTATCGCAATAGGAGAAGGCAACAATGAAATGTTTATTGCCTCAGACATGCCTGCCATCCTTGAGCATACTCGTCGTATTGCATTTCTAGAACCAGGTTGGTTGGCTACAGTAAACGACACTGGATTCGTTACACACACTATGATGGGAGAACCTACCAATAGTGAAATACATAATATCCCTTGGGATCCTGTCGCAGCAGAAAAGGGCAACTATCGGCACTTCATGCAGAAAGAAATCCATGAGCAAGTACGGGCTATAACAGACACCATAGGAGGTCGCATAGATTTTAGATCCGGCAAAGTCACATTACCTGATTTAACAATATCAAAATCCCAAGCAAAAAATATTGATCGGATTGTAATAACTGCATGCGGCACTGCTGCACACGCAGGCATGGTAGGAAAAACTCTAATAGAGGAACTTGCGCGCATTCCTGTTGAGGTCAGTATTGCCTCAGAGTTTCGATACTCCAACCCTATAGTTGACGAACGTACTGTAGTGCTAGCCATTAGCCAGAGTGGTGAAACAGCTGACACGCTTGGAGCAATGACTGAGGCCCATGAGAGGGGTGCTACTCTTTGGAGTATTGTAAATGTAATTGGTTCACAAGCTATGCGTATGTCTTCAGGATGTATTCCAATGCAAGCAGGTCCGGAAATTGGCGTAGCATCTACCAAAGCATTTACTACTCCTCTAGTGGATCTATACCTTTTGGCAATGCTACTGGGTCATCTACGGGGCGAATTGGATGATGAAAAAATGCGTGAGCTAGCAGGTCATCTGTCACTTTTGCCTCAACAGGTAGGCAATCTATTGAGTCGTGATGCGAAAATCAAAAAAGTGGCACTAAAGCTTAGGGATATGGAACAGTGTTTATACCTAGGACGTGGTATACAAATGCCTATCGCATACGAAGGAGCATTAAAGTTAAAGGAAATCTCTTATATACATGCTGAAGGATATCCAGCAGG
>DFQC01000051.1:6455-71758 GCA_002377585.1 Anaerolineales bacterium UBA3499
GGATATCCAGCAGGTGAAATGAAGCATGGACCTATTGCATTGATCGACCGTAACATGCCTGTGATAGCTATAGCAACACGTGACCAATGGTATGAAAAAATGATCAGCCAACTTCAACAAGCACGTTCGCGCGGTGGTCCCGTAGTGGTAGTAGCCACAGACGGAGACGAGACTATCACTGAAATATCAGATATGGTTCTTTGGGTACCGAAAAGTTATTGGATGCTGAGTCCAGTTTTAACGACTATCTCACTACAATTACTAGCCTATCATATAGCGGTGCTTCGAGGATGCGATGTTGATCAGCCACGTAATCTAGCAAAAAGTGTAACTGTAGAGTAAAAATAACACAGAATCTGTCTCATATCTACGATAATGCTTGGGCACTACGCAGGGTGTTACTCAACAATTGCGCTATTGTCATTGGGCCAACTCCTCCTGGAACTGGTGTGATATGGCCCGCAACTTCTTTGACCTCATCAAAATCTACATCCCCTACAAGTTTGTTTTTCCTGAATAGTTTAACAAGACCTTCAACTTCTATGCCGTTCGGCAAATGATCACGCGAGTAAACATCTCCACTACTCTCATCTAGGTAACCCATTCTCTTACGACCACCCTTCTCAGACAAATCTTGATGATGAGCAGTGAAAAGATCCCCACTAGATGCACACCGAAATTCTCTATCATCGGTATGCGAAATCCATTTATTGTTAATACCAACGTCAATGACAAACGCTCCTGGTTTAACCCAGTCTGCCTTAACCATTTCTGGTCGCCCAACAGCAGCAATCAGAATGTCAGCCTGTCTACAAACTTCAGCCACATTCCTAGTACGAGAGTGACACACTGTGAGAGTAGCATTACGTTTCAATAACAACATGGCAGCAGGAAGTCCTACTATATTCGAACGACCTAAAACTACAGCATTAGCACCGGAAAATTCTGCTCCGGATTCTTGGAGCAGACGCATGCATCCATCTGGAGTACAAGGAACAAATAATGGGTCACGCCCTTTCATACCCAATTTCCCGATATTGATAGGATGAAACCCATCTACATCCTTTTCAATACTAATTGATGAAAGCACTTCTTCTTCGTTAATACCATCAGGCAATGGCAACTGTACCAATATGCCATGAACACTATGATCTGCATTCAAGTCGCGAACAAGACTAACAATTTCATTTTGTGTAGAATCAGATGATAATACATGTCCATATGACTCAATACCCACTTCTGCACAAGCCTTTTGTTTAGCACGCACATATGTTTGAGACGCTACGTTGTCACCCACTAGTACAGTAGCTAAACCCGGTGTTATTCCTGAATCTTTCAATAGTTTGCCTACACCAACAGCCACTTCAGAACGCACCTTTGCTGCAATGGCAATCCCATCAATCAAACTAGCTGTCATTTCAGTAATCCTTACTCGTACGTGTTCAGAACAAGGTAAATGTTCGGCATTGTTAACGAAACAGCTACACTACTTAACTACTCGTACCGTAATGCTTCTATAGGACTGAGTCTAGCAGCACGACTCGCAGGGTATATGCCAAAAAATATACCCACAAATGCCGCGAAACAGAAGGCCATCACAATTGTATTTGTTTCTATACTGGCCTGGACCAGATCTGCTGCACTTACCCCATAAGCTATTCCCCAACCTACACCTATCCCTGTTATTCCGCCTATCAAACTGAGTACTATAGTTTCAATCAAGAATTGCAACATTATTGTACTGCGTCTTGCTCCTACTGCTTTTCGCAAACCTATCTCACGTGTACGTTCCGTTACAGAAACTAACATAATATTCATAATGCCAATTCCACCAACCAATAACGAAATCCCAGCAATTGCTCCAAGAAACATAGTAAGAGTAGCAGTGATCTGATCAAATGCTTCTAAGAAAGCATTCTGACTAAATACCGAAAAATCTAAATCATCTTGCAATTTCAAACCATGTTGCTGTCGCATAATACGTTCAATTTGCACCATGACCCATTCGACGTCCTCTGCTGTAGATGCTGACATGGAAACAGAACTAACTGTTCGTACGCCATTACTAATGGCACGGTTGCCAAATAAACGAGTGTATCCAGTTTCCATAGGAATCAATGCAACATCATCTTCACTACCAAATCCGCCACCCCCCTTACTTTCAAGCACACCAATCACTTCAAAGAATATACTGTCAATTCGAATTGTCCTGCCCATTGGATTTAATCCAGCAAACAGTTCTGTAGCGGTCTCTGATCCTAAGACAACTACTCTGGCCCGACCTGCATTGTCAGGATATGACAAAAAGCGTCCCTGAGACAATTCCATAGAACGCACTTGCTGATATTCTGGCAAAGTACCCTTAACTTCTACATCAACAGTGTTTCCACCATAAGTAATCTGTAACATCCTACTTACCGTAGGCGCCATTACTCTCACCTTCTCCAGATTATCAGACAATTTATTGTAATCATCATAAGTCAACTTTGCCTGAATACGTTGTCCACCCCGTTCCCATGTTCCAGGAAATACTTGAATGTTATTAGATCCAATACCTTCAATTTGATCCGTAATAGATGCAGTAGCTCCATTACCAATTGCCATTAGAGCAACTACAGCAGCAACACCAATTATTATCCCTAGCATAGTAAGCACAGAACGAAGCTTGTTAACTGCAAGTGCACGCAACGCTACGCGAATATTTGCTAACAAATTCATTTCCTTTCGTCTCCTGATATACGCCCATCATGAAGTATTACACTTCTAGGCATAAGAGCTGCCACTTTAGAATCGTGAGTTACTATACACAGAGTAATACCTTGTTCATTATGCAATTTCTGAAATAGATCCATAAGTTCAGCACCTGTTTTAGAATCAAGTGCACCAGTTGGTTCATCGGCCAGGAGAATCGCAGGTCGATTTACCAAAGCACGGGCAATAGCAACACGTTGCTGCTGCCCACCTGATAACTCGCTTGGACTATGATGTACTCTGTCGCTCAATCCAACAAGGTCAAGCGCTGCTTTAGCCTGATCCTTTTTATCACGGCCACCAACTCCAGCATAGGTTAAGGGAAGCATGACGTTCTCAAGCGCACTAGTTCTAGCTAACAAATTAAACTGTTGAAAAACAAACCCTATCTTATTTCCACGTATTGCTGCCAATTCAGCATCACTCATAGATTCCACGTACAACCCATCTAGCCAATAACGTCCTTTGGTTGGTTTATCTAAGCAGCCAAGTATAGCCATTAATGTACTCTTTCCTGATCCAGACGCACCCATTATAGAAAGCATCTCGCCTGTTTTTACAGAGAGATCAACACCATCCAAAGCACGCACAATGGTTTCTCCCATTTGATAATGCTTTCTAATACCCTCTATACGAATTACTACGCCATCATTGGCTTGCATATCTTTATCAATGTCCAAAATTCTAATCCCGACCCCCAAATGGGCTACCACTATCAGTCGGCTTTGGAGTGAAAATCACTACTTGCTGACCAGGCTGCAAATCACCCCTTACAATCACTTGATCGCCTTGAATCATTCCACTTTCTATAGTTACGCGATTCTGCTCATTAGAAGTAGTATCAAACAGCATCACATATTCACCTTCATCATCATATTGAACGGAATCAATGGGTACAGCCAATTCCTCCTCTAAAACCTCTGTTACAATTTTCACGTATGAGGTCATACCCAACATAACACCTTCCGACTGATTCCTAAGTGTGACAGTAACAGGGTAGCGTACCAATCCCTGAACAGTTTCGCCAAATGGTGCAATATTAGTCACTAGCGCACGAACTTCCGTATATGACATAGCATCAAATGTAACAATCGCTGGTTGGCCTATTTCAATGCCGTTAACCTCAGTCTCATCAACTGATACTTCGACTAACAACTTGTCGGTATTTGCCAACCTTACAGCAGGAGTGGATTGATCTGTTGAATCTCCAGTAAGATAGTTGAGTTCGACAACTTTGCCACTAAAAGGCGCTTCCAACCACAGAGAACTCAAGGTAGCTTGAGCAGCTGTGACCTTAGCCTCAGCTACTGCAATATCATCTTCGTCTGGACCTGCCACCAACTCCTGTAGCTTCTCTTCTGCATCAGTAAGTTTAGATCTTGCTAAGTCAATGTCAGTAGACCGAGGATTAAGCAATATTTCCAAATCATCTTCAGCATCTAATAGATTACCCTTTGCAACAGCCAAATCTTCGGGCTGTGGGTCAAGTAAATTGGATAAATCCTCTTCCGATTCGGACAATTCACCAGCAGCATCTTGCACATCTGCCTCCATTAGAGCTTGATCAATTAGATCCACTCCAGCCAATGCATCATCCAAATCTTCTTGTGCATCGCGCACTTTCTTAGTAGCCAGATCCAGAGCAGTCGTATTGCTCATACGAGTTTGCTCCACCTGTAATTCTGCTTCTCTTACTCTTTCTTTAGCAGCAGATACGTCCTCTTTAGCTTCTAACAATGTCCGTGTTACCCCATCAACCGAAACTGCCCGAGTAGTGTCGCAAATTCTAAACGATTGGTACTCAACAATGTTCCCATGAATATCCTTAAGTACGTTGCCTGTCTCCTCAAACACCTGGTAAACCGGGCCCACCATATAGGTGTAACCTTTGTATACAAGCTCTTCAGTCACAGTAAGCTGGATATATTCTTTGTCAGCATCTTCTTCAACCTTGTGCACTACACAACCATCTATTGCTTTTTGGACACTAACCTGTCTTTCTTTCATATCGTCCAATGTATCAAGAGCATTCTGAAGAGCACTAGTGGCTGTACCAATATCTGCAAGTTCGACATCTTGCTCAGCACGAGCTAAATCAAATTCAGCATCCCTTAAAGCATCTTTAAGAGCATCAATATCAGGATTTAGCAGATCGTCCAATGCTTCCTGTTGATCTCTAAGTGCATCTTTCCTTGCCGCAACCTCCTGCTCTGCGGCCGCAATCTGTGCAGTACTAGGATTCTTGAGTTCATTGAAGGCATCTCTGGCATCGACTACTGCTTGCTTGGCTTGTGCCACACTAGATGTGGTCGGATTCTGCATATTTTCCAGTTCTTCCCGTGCGTCTGCAACAGATTTTTGTGCGTTACTAATTTGTAAATCAGTTGGATTAAGTAATTCATCTAAATCTTTGCGTGCTGATATCAAGTCAGCCTGTGCCATAATCACATTTTGTGGGGCACTCAATGGATCAAGTTCCATTAAAACATCACCCTTACTCACATCGTCACCCACTTCCACCTTGACTTTGGCAACAATACCACTAGTTTCCCAATATATCTCTCCGGATTGTGAAGCTATAAGTGTGCCTGAAGCATCAATAATACGCTCTGCATCTAACAAAACCACTTCACCGGTTTCTACCAATTCCTCTTCACTTGAACCGCCCCGGAATAAACGCTGTACAAAACCAAATGGGCCTCGTCCACGCCCTCCTGCACCTCTCCCACCCGAACCTCTATTAAACTCCCTAGAAGATTCAGAGATTTGCTGATTTGATGCCTGCTGCATAGGAAGAACTATACGAGCCAAACCATATAGAACAATACCCATAATCACTATTATGCCAAGTACTACTACCCAACGAGGAACTACACGTGTCTTTTGATTATTATTACCCGTATTCATTTATGCTATTACCACCTTTGGTATGAAATCATTATATCGACAGTATTGCCGCAAATATTGCATTATATTTGTTAGAGTTCATAATTGACTCTTTAGATGTTAACACTGCAATATGTTATCGAATTACTATTAGAAATATATATATGTCTCTAAGTTTCTACCCAAATTAGAGGTTTTCCAAGGACATTATCACTATTCTTGCCTACTAAACAGCCATACTGCTGGCACCAAAAATAGCACAGAAAAAGAGGCCATCATCATCACATTATAAGTCAATGGATTTAAAGATATTGTGTGCATTAAATCTGGAGGCACTAGTGCTTGTAACGATACCTGTCTTAATGGGTCTACTCCATACGTAACAGGATCTAATTTTGACAGTAAGTACATCCAAATCGGTACACCACGAAGTGGAAAGAATGCACCTGAAAGAAAAAACATGGGTAGTAGCACGAAATTCATCATCATATGGAAGCCTTCCATTGATTTTTGCCTTGCTGCTATAAGAATACCTAAGGCAGTCATCATCACAGCAAGCATTACCATAAGGCCAATAAGACTCACTATTTGGGAGATTGATAACGTAACCCCCAAAACTGGGGCCAATAACAAAACAATCAATCCTTGAAACAAGGACACAGTACTACCACCGGCTACCTTTCCAAGAGCGATAGCTACCCTAGAAACAGGAGCCACCATAACCTCTTTAAGAAATCCAAATTCACGATCCCATACAATTGACACTGCTGAAAACACTGAAGTAAACAATACTGTCATTGTCAATACTCCAGGAAACATGAATTGCTTGAAATCGATATTGCCGCCTCCCATCTCGGCCATAGCAGGTGACAAACCGCTACCAAACACAAAAAGATAGACTATTGGCATTCCAAGAGACGAAAACATACGAACACGATCACGTTTGAAACGTACAATATCACGGTACCAGATAGTATAAGCACCTCTGACATTTCGTTTTAGAATTTCCATAATATTATTTCTTGTTTTATCTAACGCCCTCGCCACCTTCTCATACCACTGCGAACTTTATCCTTATCCACAGCATTTTGGTCGCGCATGGCATGACCAGTAAGTTTGACAAAGACGTCTTCGAGAGTAGGACGCCGCAAGTATACACTTTTTACAGATATATTTTCTTGTGTCATGTCAGTTAATACAGACATCATTTCGGGGATAAATTGATCCCCTCGCTCTGTTTCTATTATAAGTTGATTGTCAGGTCCTATTCTAGTAGCAACACCATGTGAATTTTGCAATCTGAGAGACGCTTGCTCATTATCATCGGTAACTGCCATAATAATATCACCACCAACCATAGCCTTTAGTGCTTCCGGAGTATCAAGACCAACAATTTTGCCATCATCTATAATGGCTATACGATCACAATGTTCCGCTTCTTCCATGTAGTGAGTTGTCATGAACATAGTTACACCCTGGCGCTCACGCAACGTTACCAGATAGTCCCAAATGTGTCGGCGTGTCTGTGGATCAAGACCCAATGTAGGTTCATCCAAGAACAATATTTTTGGGTTATGTAACAAGCCACGAGCTATTTCTAGACGACGCTTCATACCACCAGAATAATTCAAGACTACTTCCTCAGCGCGACCAGTTAATTCAACCATTTCCAGTAACTTAGCAGCTTTGTCTGAGAAATCATCTTTGGACAAACCGTACAACATTCCATGAAACAAAAGATTCTCGCGTCCGGTTAGTTTGTCATCCAAGCTTGCATCCTGAAAAATCATCCCTATTGACTGTCGTACCAGTGCTTGCTGCTTACTAACATCATATCCATTCACTAACGCACTACCAGATGTTGGGTGCAGAAGAGTAGTTAACATATTTATTGTAGTAGTTTTACCAGCACCGTTAGGTCCTAGAAAACCAAATATTTCCCCTGATTCTACTTTAAAGCTAACATCATCTACAGCAACATTTTTGCCAAAGTGACGTACAAGTTGTTCTACTTTTATAGAATACATTTAATATGGTCCTAGGTGACAGATTTGAGTAGTATTACTGGAATTTGTCGCTCTGTCCGTTCTTTGTATCGCTTCAACCAAGGAAATTGTAACCCAAGTCGATTGCTCTCACTTCCTTGTGTGAGAATAGCTGACACATCAATAGTCCTGTCGCCGACTTCAATTCTGGCTCCCGGATCGCTTACAATATTCAAAAACCATGCAGGATGTCTGTCTCTACCACCATTTGAGGCGACTACAGCATAATTGTCTCCATCTTCTACCGCCCCTAAAGGTACAGTATGCAGTCGACCCGTTTTTCTGCCAGTAGTAGTTAGTAGAACAACAGGTCTTCCCTGCACTGAACCCAGAAGACGTCCTTTAGAGTAACGATACACAAATATGTGAATCCTCATCAGTATTCGAATAATTGGCCTACTCAACAGTATTCTAGTCAACATATAGAAATAACCAAGGGATGATACCTAGCAATGATGAAATTACACTATGTCTTTGTAGTAACTAGTTGTTCAAGCACCACTTAAAATCCTTTTTCAAAGTTCACCAAGTATACTTCATATTATGATGCTCAATATGGAGCCACACTAGATAAGTAACAACATAATGATATTTGCACAAATATATATCATATGATAAACTGTTGCCGATCTGAGGATCATTATGAATAATACTGTAACTGTGGTGTACAAGGCAAAGAAGAGCAAGCCTACCCTAGACGGGGTTGGTTAATTTGCGCTTCGGCACAGAGATGCGGTAATAGCATCCATACACCAGTGTCATTTGCAGATAACAACCCCGTTACTACGGGGTTTTTTTGATTCTGTTGAATAAGTTTTGTATAAAATATTTTATAAGGAGAGTATTATCTTATGACTGTTGACAATGTAACTGCAACTAGTGAGTGTCCAGAATGTGCAGGTGAACTCACACTTGACCAAGTTGAACTAGGAGAGATTTTAGTATGTGATGATTGTGGTGCCGAATTAGAAGTACTATCACTTGATCCATTATCCATTAGTCTTGCCCCACAAGAAGCAGAAGATTGGGGAGAGTAATGTCTTTTTTGCCGTTTTGAGAGGATATCATGCATATTGGAGTAGTATATTCTAGGTTACGTGTAGAAGAAAAGTGGCTATTTAAAGCTCTAGAAAGTCGCGAAGTGTCCTATGAACGACTGTTGGATAGCCAAGCAATTTTACACCTTGACAATGATAATAATGAATGGTCGCGATTTGATGCAATAATTATAAGAAGCCTGAGTACTAGTCGCGGATTGTCAATTGCACGAGTACTAAATTCTTTTGGAATACCCACAATAAACCCGTATTCAGTTTCAGAAATATGTAGTGACAAAGTGGCTACTTCAATTGCTTTAAAAAATGCTAGTGTTCCTCAACCGAAATCATTGCTCGCTTTTACAGTCAAAGGTGCTATCGAAGCTGGAGAAAGACTTGGATACCCTTATGTACTTAAACCAGTAGTTGGGTCATGGGGCCGACTAGTAAGTCGTATCAACGACCGAGATGCAGCTGAAGCAATATTTGAACATCGGGATGTTCTAGGTAATTATCAACATCATATATATTATTTGCAGCAACTTATCCAAAAACCAGGTCGCGATATCCGAGCTTTCGTCATAGGTAATGAAACACCTGTAGCAATTTACCGCGAATCTGAACATTGGATAACTAATACTGCATTAGGTGCTACTGCAACAACATGCGAAGTAACAAAAGAACTGCACGACCTATGCCAGAGAGCAGCGACTGCAGTAGGAGGTGGTGTATTAGCTGTGGATCTTCTAGAAGATCCAGACCGCGGTCTTTTAATCAACGAAATAAATCACACCATGGAGTTTCACTCCACTGTACCACTTACTGGTGTGGATATTCCTGGTATGATCATTGAACATGTAAGGCAGGTGTCGAAATGAGTTTACGTATATCTATTGTTGGCGGTTCAGGCTATACAGCTGGTGAAATGCTCCGCCTGATAATCAATCACCCTGAGCTAGAAATCGGACAAGTTGTATCACGAAGTAATGCTGGTCAGCCAATGTGGCGACTACACCCGCATCTTCGAGGACATAATCTGCCATCGTTTGTAGATATTGATTCTTTGAAGGAGACAGATATTCTAATCCTTGCCCAACCTCATGGAATTGCGCAACAAAACATAGCTCATTACTCCGAGATTTCACCTAAAATCATTGATTTGTCTTCTGACTTTAGGCTCAATACACTAACAGTCTATGAAAAATGGTATGGTGATGCACATTTAGCACCAGATTGGTTGCCACGATTTGTGTATGGACTTCCAGAGATTTACAGAGAAGAGATAAGTAATTCTCAATATGTAAGCGGTGTGGGGTGTAATGCTACAGCGAGTATTTTAGCGCTCTTTCCTCTTATAAAACATGATCTACTTATTACAGACAGACCCATCATAGCCGAAATCAAAACCGGATCTAGTGAAGGTGGTTCTAAAGCAAACCCAGGCAGTCACCATCCAGTTCGTAGTGGATCAGTTAGAAGCTATGCGTCGGTAGGTCACAGGCACACTGCTGAGATACAACAAGTGCTAGGTGTTGAGGATTTGCACATCAGCTTGACTGCAATAGAAATGGTGCGCGGAGCATTAGCGACAGTTCATGCGTTTGTAAATCCAAACACCAACTTAAAAGATTTGTGGAAAGCATATAGATCAACATATAAACATGAACCATTTGTACGCATAGTGAGAGACAACCGTGGCAATTATCGCCGTCCTGAACCAAAAATTATTTCTGGCAGCAACTTTGCTGATGTGGGTTTCGATTTAGATCCTAAAACTGGCAGAATAGTGTCAATATGTGCGATTGATAATCTAATGAAAGGTTCAGTCGGCACGGCAATGCAATGTGTAAACATTATGTGTGGTTTTGAAGAAACAACCGGATTGGAATTTACGGGTCTACACCCGATCTAGGAGTTACATGATGCTTGTTGTCAAAATCGGTGGGGCTAGCGGAGTTAATATTAATTCTATCGTCACTGACATCGCAAATCAGACAGCATCTGGTGAGAAATTAATTGTCGTACATGGCGGATCTGAACTAGCTACTGAACTTGGCGAACAACTTGGTCACCCACCACGTTTTGTAACTTCAGCCAGTGGTCACACTAGTAGGTACACAGATAAACGTACTCTCGAAATCTTTCTCATGGCAACCAGTTTATTAAATAGAAGATTGGTAGGACAACTACAGAATCTAGGGATCAATGCATTTGGACTTAGTGGATTAGATGGTAGGCTATTGGTTGCAGAACGTAAATCCACTATACGTATTGTAGAAAATGGAAAACGCAAGATTCTGCGAGACGATTACACGGGCCGTATTACAAATGTCAACATAGAGACCGTTAGGGCACTACAATACACAGGACATATCCCTGTTGTGGCACCAGTAGCAATTTCAGACTCTGGTGGAGTAGCACTAAACGTTGATGGGGACCGGGCAGCCGCCCGTTTAGCAGGCGCTATAGAAGCGAATAAACTTGTAATACTGAGTAATGTATCAGGTTTATTGAGTGATTTGGCAGACCCTAATAGCTATATACCAAACATTTCAACTAATGATATCGATGATGCGATTAATAATATAGCTCGTGGACGCATGAAAAGAAAATTAATCGCTGCACGTGAAGCCTTAGATGCTGGAGTAAAGCAAGTAATTATTGCTAACGGTAAAATAGACCAACCTATTACAAAAGCTTTGAAAGGCGAAGGTACCTTAATCAATGGCTAATTCACAGTTCGTAGAAAATAAACATACAAGTGGTGTGTACTACAAACGTGATATAACTATTGTGCGTGGTAAAGGAGCACTCGTTTGGGATCAGCACGGTGAGGAATATATTGACTGTGTAGCAGGACAAGGGGTAGCTAATTTAGGCCACTGCCACCCCACTGTAGTCGATGCAATACAAAAACAGTCAAAAATCTTAGTTACGTGCCCGGAAATATTTTATAACGATCAACGCGCAAAATTACTTGAGCAATTGTCTGAACTAGGACCAGGATCAATGAAACAAACCTTTCTGTCCAATTCTGGCACTGAAGCCATAGAAGCTGCCATAAAATTTGCTCGTATCAGTACAAAACGAACAGAAATCATAAGCGCACTGAGGAGTTTTCACGGACGTACTATGGGTGCACTTACATTGACCGGACAGAAAAAATACAGTGCGCCATTCGCACCACTTTTGCCAGGCGTCAAACAGATTCCATACAACAATATCGAGGCCCTAAGAAATACTGTTACCCAAGATACTGCAGCAGTAATCCTGGAAATAATACAAGGAGAAGGTGGAGTTAGGCCTGCTAATATTAAATTCCTGCAAGAGGCACAAACTCTTTGCAACGAAAATGGGACTCTATTCATAGTTGATGAAGTACAAACAGGGCTTGGACGTACAGGAAAAATGCTCGCCTGTAATCATTACAACATAGAGCCAGACATGCTTTGCCTGGCAAAATCTCTTGGAGGAGGCATACCAATTGGTGCTACCTTGTTAGGATCTAAGGTAAAAAACTTGCACGTAGGAACACATGGATCCACATTCGGAGGAAATCCTCTGGCATGCGCAGCATCACTAGCTGTACTGGAAGTGTTGGAACACGAAAATCTGCCTCAACGAGCCGCAGAACATGGTAAACGCATCATGAAATTAGTTGAGCAATCTAATTTATCTAATGTAAGAGAGATACGTGGTTTAGGATTAATGATTGGTATAGAACTAAAACATAAAGTTACTCCTGTATTGAAAGAACTACAACAGAAAGGTATTCTGGCACTACCAGCTGGAAATACTGTCTTACGATTGCTACCTCCATTGATTATTGAACAACACCATGTTGACCGAGTTATTGATACAGTTATAGAAGTACTATCAAATATCAATAAATCTAACTGAGTAAAAACCTTTAAAGGAACAATTCGATGTCACTAAACGATTTTGCCATTATAGAAAGCACACTAAGAGAGGGTGAACAATTTGTTGGTGCAGACTTCAGTACCGATGATAAGGTGGAAATAGCCTACGCTCTAGCAAACTTCGGAGTCGAATATATTGAGCTCACATCTCCGTGCGCATCCCCAACATCACTCACGGATTGTAAACTTCTATCAAAACTAGACATCAACTCAAAAATACTCACACACATTCGCTGCCATATGGATGATGCAAAAGTCGCCCTTGACACTGGAGTAGATGGTATTGATGTTGTCATAGGTACGAGCTCATATCTGCGCGACTTCAGCCACGGAAAATCAATCGAAGAGATTATAGACATCGCTCAATCCGTGTTAACTTATATAAGGGCGCAAAATCCGTCTTTAGAGCTGAGGTTTTCGACAGAAGACTCATTCCGTAGCACAGAAGATGATCTGATAAATGTCTATCAAGCAATCGACCAATTAGAAGTGGTCAATAGATTCGGTATAGCTGATACAGTCGGCGTAGCAACGCCCCACGCGGTATACAACCTCGTGAGCACTCTAAGAAATATTACTGACGCAGATATAGAGTTTCATGGCCACAATGACACTGGATGTGCAGTTGCCAACAGTCATTCCGCATTGACGGCAGGCGCCACTCATATTGATACAACAGTTTTAGGCATTGGCGAACGTAATGGAATTACTCCATTAGAAGGTCTAATAGCGCGCCTATACGCAATAGAACCTGACTATATACGTAATAAATACAACCTACATCAACTTCACAAACTAAATCAGATAGTTGCGGATAAAGTGGAAATTGAAATACCGTTTAATCATTACATAACGGGATTAACTGCGTTTACCCATAAAGCTGGAATACATGCGAAAGCTATACTAAACAATCCTGAGACCTATGAGATTCTTAATCCCAATGACTTTGGTCTTACACGCTACATTTCAATCGCACACAAACTTACCGGTTGGAATGCACTACAAGATCGAGCGTCACAATTAGGCATAAAAATAAACCCTGACAATTTGAAGGCTGTGACGCACCATGTCAAAAAAATGGCTGATCATAAAAGAATCACGCTAAGTGATGTTGACGAACTACTACATCAGTGGGCAGACAACAACTATCACTTTGATAAAACTGAAGGCAGCAGCAAAAAAACAAGCAGTACTAACAGGCAAATTCATAATTAGATATGTCTATGCAAACATTTGCACAAAAAGCTCTGGCTAAGTCTGCTGGATTACAAAATGTTAGTATTGGCAGTACAGTAGATGCCCGTCCAGATAGAATATTGTCTCATGATAATACTGCAGCCATTTCAACGATATTCAACCAGTTTGGTCTAGAAAATGTGTTGCATCCTGAAAAACTTGTAGTAACACTAGATCATGCTGCACCACCTCCTACACCAATACATGCTCGCAACCATGCTGAGATTCGTAAATTTGTTACTAGGAATAATATAGAACATTTCTTTGAGATAGGACGAGGCATATGCCATCAGGTTATCAGCGAAGAAGCCTTGATTTTGCCTGGCCAACTTATTATAGGTGCTGATAGCCATACCACTCATTTTGGTTGGCTTGGAGCATTTGGCGCGGGAGTAGGTCGAACAGAGATCGCAGCTCTTTGGGCAACTGGAGAACTTTGGCTGCGTGTACCAAATAGCATATCAGTGAAACTAACAGGTCAACTCAAATCAGGTGTAACAACTAAGGACCTATGCTTGCATCTTATAGGACAAGTAAGTTCTGATGGTGGACTATATGCTTCTATTGAATTTTCCGGAGAATCAATATCACAACTCAGTATAGACAGTCGAACTGTAATCCCTAATATGATGGCTGAACTGGGAGCAAAAAATGCATATTTGCCACCTGACAAACGGGTTTTTGAATGGCTAGCAAACAAACTAAAACATAGATTGAGCGTCGAAGACATAAGGAAATTAGCTATCTATCCTGACAAGGGAGCAACTTACTTAGAAGTGATCGAGATTGACCTTGGAAAATTGGAGCCACAAGTTGCAGCCCCTCATCAGGTTGACAATGTGCAACCAATTTCAGTAGTAGCTGGAAAACAAGTTGATCAGGTATTCATAGGCACTTGCACTAACGGTAGACTAGAGGATATTGCAATTGCTGCTGAAATACTAAAGGGCGAAAAGGTTGCAACGGGCACTCGGATGATCATTATCCCTGCATCGAGCCAAATTTTACATTCTGCCGTCAATTTAGGTTATATATCGATCTTGCTTGAGGCCGGTGCTACACTGGGTACTCCAGGCTGTGGACCGTGCATGGGCAACCATCTAGGCGTACCTGCTGCTGGTGAAACATGTCTATCTACAGGTAATCGTAATTTCCGTGGCCGCATGGGAGAACCAGATGCCGAAATCTACCTGGCTAGTCCTGCAGTTGCTGCAGCCACTGCATTAACAGGTTCAATCACTGACCCTAGAAGCTTGGAGGTGTCATGAAATTTTCTGGTCAAATATGGAAATATGGTGATGATATTAACACTGACGTTATTTTTCCAGGCAAGTACACGTATACACTACGTGATCCCAAAGAAATGGGTAAGCATGCACTAGAAGATCTTGACCCAGAATTTGCTAGCAATGTACAGAATGGGGACATAATTTTTGCTGGCAAAAATTTTGGAAATGGAAGCTCTCGTGAACAAGCCGTAGTCTGTCTAAAAGAAGCTGGGGTATCGGCAGTAGTTGCGATGAGTTTTGCGCGAATATGGTACCGCAATGCAATCAACAACGGTCTACCAGCAATTATATGTCCTAAGGCAGTAATAGAAGCAGTGCACGGTAAGCACGCAACAGTTGACATAGAGGGTCGAGCCATCAACATACAAGATAAGACTTACAGTTTTCCTCCATTTTCAGAGACAGCCACTGAAATACTTAAGTACGGCGGCTTGATTTTATACATACAAAAGAAACTTGCAGATATTGGAAACTCAAAGCCAGCATCATGACTACTAATACAATATGCCTATTGCCTGGCGATGGAATAGGATTAGAGGTAATTCCAATAGCCACCGAAATACTTGAAGTATTAGATGTGGATCTAACAACAGAAAGTCACCCCATCGGATGGGAATGTTTTAATGAAACCGGTACAGCACTACCTAAAAGCACTCTGGATGCGGTAATCCATTCCGGCATAGGTCTTTTTGGAGCAACAAGCTCACCCACTGGTGGAGCTCCTGGATATAGTAGTCCAATTATTGATTTACGTCAGCAATTAAACCTGTACGCCAATGTACGTCCCGCAAAATCCCTCCCCGTACCATCATCTCGTCAAAACATAGATTTACTCATTATAAGAGAAAATACTGAAGGTCTTTATATTCGCTCAGAACATTGGCAAGATCAAGACACGGTGATAGCTGAAAGAAGAATTACACGTACAGGAAGTGAACGTGTGGCTCGAACAGCCGCAAAATATGCACTGCAACGTGAAGGTTTACTTACCATAGCACATAAATCCAACGTTCTCTCTTTGTCTGATGGTCTTTTCCTAGACGTCGTAAGAGATACGGCGAAACGTTATGCACCTGACATAGAAATAAGGGAACAGTTGGTTGATTCGCTAGCTCATGACCTCATTACTCAACCGGAAAACTATGATGTAATTGTAACTCCAAACATGTATGGAGATATTATTTCTGACCTCACCAGTGCACTTGTAGGAGGACTAGGAGTGGCACCATCTGCTAACATGGGTGATAACTGCGCAATTTACGAGCCAGTTCATGGATCCGCACCAGATATAGCAGGTAAGAATTTAGCAAACCCAACAGCTACTATACTGAGCCTAGCTATGATGTTAGAAGACTTAGGTTATGACAATGCTTCAAATGAACTCAAACTTGAACTTTATAACACCTTGGAAGAAGGAATGTATACTCCCGATTTGGGAGGAAGTGCAACTACAGAGACAATGCTCATAAGCATCTTGGAGAAGTTAACCAAGTGAATTCAAAAGAACTACTTGTTGGATTACTAAAACATTACAGCCCTACTGAATCTGAGACTTCTGCCGTCAACTATCTAACAAATTGGATGAATGATGCGGGTTTCGAAACTCAGATTGACCATTCAGGTAACGCTATAGGAAAAATAGGTACTGGTCCTATATCTATTATGCTATTAGGTCATATTGATACTGTGCAAGGCGAAATACCAGTTAGACAGGAAGGAGACTTAATCTATGGTCGCGGAGCAGTAGATGCTAAAGGACCACTGGCTGCTTTTGCATCAGCTGCAAGTTTAGGGGCAATACCTGGGGCAACAATTACAGTGATTGGTGCTGTAGGAGAAGAAGGCGATTCTAGAGGCGCATCATATTTGCTCAACAATTGCGATAGACCTGACTTTTTATTAATTGGCGAACCCAGTCGATGGAATCGAATAACTCTTGGATATAAAGGATCAATAAGCTATACACTTTCAGTAGATATACCAATCACACATCCTGCGAGCAATACAGATAATGCATGCGAGATGCTAATCTCTAGTTGGAAATCATTACTGCAGTTTACCAGAGCTTATAACACCCAATATGAAAGAGTTTTTGATCAAGTTACTCCAACAATTCGGTCAATAAATTCGACCAGTGATGGCATCAGAGATCATGCCCAAATGCACATTACTTTCCGACTACCTGAAGGTTTAACAATCAATGAAATAAAAGACAAACTGCAAACATATGTTACTGCTCCAGCTAAATTAAACTTAACGCCAGGAGCAGTAGAGGCTTATCGAGCTTCTAAGAATACTAAGTTAGTCCGAGCAGCACTTGCAGCGATACGTTCTAAGGATGGTACACCAAGTTTTGTAGTTAAAACTGGGACATCTGATATGAATATAGTAGCCCCCAAATGGCAATGTCCGAGCATAGCTTATGGACCCGGGGACTCAAATCTTGATCATACTCCAAACGAACATATCTCTCAGTTAGAATATCAACGCAGTATTGCGGTATTACGAACCCTCATGGAAAACATCAGTAATGAACGGTAGCGTTGATCATATTATGGATGTAATATTTGTTGCCCTATTCAAGGTCAAATTCACAAGCGTATATTATAGAACGATTGCAATCTCAATATAATTAATAGATCAGAACACATGAAATCACAACGCTCACCTTGGAAACATGCGAATTTATGCGCTGCTCTTTGTTTTTTATCTGTATTTGTTTCACAGATTTACAGAGGCTTGGTTATAAGTAGTAGCGAATTGGTTACAAGCTTGGAAGATGCGATTTACGGAAATTTGATAATATCGCTGCTAACTGCTTTAGTTTATGGAATATTTGCATGGGGAGCCACCACGCTTTTTAGAAGAGGAAAACACCCGAATTGGTATTTGCTTGAATTAATGCTATTGTGGTTTTGGCCAATTATAATCACTATTGGATTATTGATAAGTCTTGAGTATGGACAACAAGCTAAATAAAACAGTGCTTGTAGAATCTGGTTGGTTCATTTGTCAGAAAGCCTCTTGTAATCGACAAAACGATAGCCCACACCTCTCTCTGTAAGAATGTACTTGGGATTACGCGGATCTGCCTCTAATTTATCTCGTAAATAATTTACATATAATCGTAAGTAGTGTGTTTCAGTCTGATACTCATAACCCCATACTTTTGCCAAAAGTTGATCATGAGATACTACCCATCCAGCATTTTGCACCAAATGGTAAAGTAGACGATATTCAGTTGGTCGCAATTTCACAAGTTGACCATTGACAAAAATCTCATGTCTGTCAAAATCAATCTTCAAACGTTCGTCGACTTCTATGGCTTCCCCATCACCACCTTTAGGAGGTTCCACGCGCCTAAGCACTGCCCGTACTCTACTAACCAGTTCACGTGGACTAAATGGCTTAGTAATGTAATCGTCTGCACCTAACTCTAAACCACGGACACGATCATCTTCTTCTCCACGAGCTGTAAGCATTATTACGGGTACATTGGAGTTTTCTCTAAGTAAAGCCAATGTCTCAAATCCGTCCATTTTTGGCATCATCACATCAAGAATGACTAAATCTGGCAATACTTTGCGAATCTGATCCAAAGCATCTTTGCCATCATAAGCTTCATGAACCGCAAACCCCTCCAAGTCTAAATTCATCCTGATAAAATGGATCATACGCTGTTCATCATCTACTACCAAAACTTTAGTGCCCGAACGAGATTTTTTCATGTCATTTGCTCTTTTCATAATCATATTTTACTATGACAGCAGTTATATTATCTGGACCACCAGCTTTATTTGCTTCTTTAGTCAAATTTTCACACGCATTCTGTAAATCTGAGCTTTCCATTATTATGGTCAGAATATCTTCTTCTTCCACACATCCCCACAAACCATCAGTACACAACAAAAAAATACTGCCGGGTTTCACGTAATGTTCACTGACGTCTACCTCTAAAATATCATCCTGACCCACTGCACGCATCAATACATTTCTTTGAGGATGATTTTCGATACCCTCGCTAGTAAGTTCCCCAAGATCATACAATTTTTGCACCAATGAATGATCTTTGGTAAGCTGCAATAATTTACCTGGCTTGAGCATGTAAGCTCTACTGTCGCCCACATGACCAATAACAGCATTTGTTCCCATAAATAATAGTGCAGTTAGTGTAGTTCCTCCACCAGTCACATTATTCACCACATCATTATTAGCTGCAATCAAAGCGGACCGCATCAGCTCCATTAATGTTTTGTTGTCGCAGAAATCTTGGATTTCTTCTAGTATCTTGGAAAATATGTAGCTGCCTACTACCCTTGCAACTGATTGTGCAGCAATTGTACTAGCACGCTCACCTTTCTGATGGCCACCCATACCATCTGCAACCACAAATAACCCGAAATTATGTTCTTTAGCATCACCAGCATTCATGCCAGTTAAAGCAAAGAGAGAATCCTCATTGTCTTCACGCACTATGCCGACACTTTGAGCATGAGATAAAGTGATCGATGGTATTCCATTAACTGGCGGATGATGAGCAGCTCTACCAATTTGTATTCGACGCTTGGCAGTTAGTCCATCCACTATCTTATTACGTGACATGCTGAACAAGCGCGAAAGATTGAATATATTCACTGCAATATCATATTGAGTCAGAATATATATTTATATAACACATAGAAAATAATATCGGTAATGAATTTTTGTTCTGTTGTTAGCTCGAGATTGTGCTAACAACTATTTTAGTTCAATTAGATGACTTAGCCAAGTTGTTGAAGAAATGAGCATATGATTCAATGCCGTTATGAAAAGTCTCTAGATGCAATTTCTCATTTGGCCCATGAATACCATCATCATTTAGAGCAAATCCAAGCATGACTGTTTCAATTTCCAGCATATCACTAAGCATTCCAACCACTGGAACTGTACCACCACTACGCATAAATCTCGGTTGCACACCAAACACAGACTCAATTGCATCTACAGCTGCGCGCACTCCAATAGATTCTCGGTTGACTACAACTGGGCTTGCATGCGCTAACTCCTTCAGTTCCCATCTAACAGTATCTGGTGCATTATCAGATAAATATTTACGAAGACTATCTGATATTTCTGCAGGCTTTTGATGAGGCACTAACCTCATAGATAGTTTGACCATTGCCTTAGAAGGAATAACAGTCTTGCTTCCGGAACCTATGAAACCCGCATACAGCCCATTCACATCCAATGAGGGACGCACTGAAATACGTTCCATAGAAGAATAGCCAAATTCTCCAAACAACGCAGGTGGATTGCCCGTACTAGATAGCAATTCCTGATCATCACATGGCAATTTGTTTATTTCTAATCTCTCTACTTCAGATATATCTTCTACATTCTCATAAAATAGAGGTAAAGTTATAGTATTATCAGCTTCATGCATGCCTGCAATTAATTTACACAACACAATTGCAGGATTATGCACGGCCCCACCAAACATACCTGAATGCAAATCAGTCTCAGGACCATATACCCATAGTTCATAATAGGCTAGACCACGCAAACCATAGACAATAGCAGGATGGTCAACACTCCCTATACTTGAGTCCGCGTTCATGCAAAGGTCACAAGATAACAAGTCACGATTATTTTCAACAAAACCTGCCAAATTTGGTGAACCAATCTCTTCTTCTCCTTCAAGGATGATCTTGATATTTAATGGGAATCCATCGCCTGCATTCTTCCATGCCTCCAATGCTGAGAACACCCCCATAATTTGCCCTTTCATATCAGAGGCTCCTCTCGCGTACAGATTGTCCCCACGAATTGTGGGTACAAAAGGAGAAGATGACCATTCTCCAATTGGATCAGCAGGTTGTACATCATAATGACCATAAATCAGGACTGTAGGACGATCTTCTACATTAAGGTAATCGCCATAAACCACTGGATGCCCATCTGTAGGGATAATTTGCATAGATTCCATACCCAGACTCTGCATTTCATTAGCTAGCCACTCTGCAGCTTTGCGCATGTCTGAAACATGATCCGGCAAGGTAGATATACTAGGAATCTCACATAAATCAACAAGTCTTTCTAACGATTTCTTCTTGTGAGCATGAATGTATCTTACAACATCTCTAATGGCAGTCATAAATTTCCTTTCATTCCCTTTATATACAGCACAATTTTCTGGATCAAGATTTATCAATCACATTTGTTTTTCTTAACATTAGTCTAGCACATACCTTTCATATTGTTACCAATTCTTACGAAGATATATATTGTATTCCACAATATATATCTTCGTGTACACATATGTTATTTTATAGATATAATATCTTATAAGATTAGCTGATACTGTTTTGTTTACAAAAACTGTGCATAAAAAACACAAGGTAGTTATAAATGAATTTTCTAGGACTTGAATCTAGCCAATGGATTGATATAGGGATTTCTGCCGTAGTATTGGTAGTTGTGCCTACCCTCGGTCGTAAGATAGTAACTAAGTGGCTTATTCGATTAATACAAACCATCGTTGGACGCACAGAAACTAAACTAGATGATGCATTGCTCCCAGCTGCCCGAACACCAATCTATTGGCTTGTCATTGCAGCAACTACACACTGGGCCATATTGAGATTAGCATTCTTGCCATTTGCATTGTTGCCGTTCTGGACACATTTCTTTTTTGTAGCTTACCTCACTCTCACTGTTATTCTGTTGTGGAGAAGTGTCTCAGCATTTTTTGGCTGGTATACACAGCACATAACAGAACATTCTGATCCAAGACTATTGACTCAAGCCGTACCTTTACTACGAAGAGTAATACTTGGAATTGTTGGAGGTATAGCAATAATAATCTTGCTAGGACGCTTTGATGTTGATGTCAGTGCACTTGTAGCCACAATGGGAATAGGTTCATTAGCCATAGCACTAGCTGCACAGGCAGCACTTTCAGACACTATCAGTGGCATATTAATTATGATAGATCGCCCTTTCAGGATAGGTGACCGAATCGAAATCAGAGATCTAAACACTTGGGGTAATGTGATAGATATAGGTCTAAGAAGCACTAGAATTCAGACATTAGACAATAGAACAGTGATTGTACCCAACTCAGTTATAGAAAAAAGCCTTGTAGTTAATCATTCTTTCCCGGATACACATTATCGAATCCAAATGGAGGTGGGTGTTGCCTACGGTACTGATTTAGAGTTTGCCCGAACGACATTAATAGATGCTATCAGAAATGTTGATGGAGTTCTTGACAATAAACCAGTCGACGCTCTTTTTCTGAACTTCGGAGATTCAGCTCTAATATTCAGAATGCGTTGGTGGATTGAAAGCTACATTGATACTCGACCAATGTTTGATAGAGTAAACACAGCTGTATATAACGCATTACGATCAGCAGACATCTTGATACCTTTTCCTCAACGTGAAGTACGAATTATTCAAGAATCAACTGCATCTACAACTAAAGACTATATTGATCATCGTGGCTAATTGAGACTTAAATTGCATAATGTATATTTGACCTTCACACTACCGTCAGGTATAATGTCATCCACTGAAAGCTAGGAAAAAGATATAGATATAGAGCGGCCGGCGAGTGATAAGAACACGCCGAGCCGCACTTTTATGTGAGGCTCCATAATGCCTAAGAGAACGTATCAACCAAAAATCAGGAGACGTGCAAGAGTTCACGGATTCCGAAAACGCATGAGCACTGCAGGTGGCAAGAAAGTTCTTAAGTCTAGACGACGTAAGGGACGTAGCGTACTAGCACCACAGCGAGTCCATGTTAAACCACATGTAGACTGGAATGGAACTAAAAGTGGTAGTGCTTCAAGCAATAATAAGCGTAAATAAAATATCCAGAAAGTCTCGCCAATGATTGTTATGCGCAGACAAAATGACTTTCGAAGAGTAAAACATTCCGGGAAATCGTGGGTACATCCGCTAGCGGTTTTACAGATTATAAAAAATTCACGGTCATATTCAAGAATAGGTTTTGTGGCAAGCAGACATGTGGGAAACGCTGTCAAGAGAAATAGAGTTAAACGTCTGATGCGCGAAGCATTTCACCATCATGAATCAAACATTTTAGATGGTTGGGACTTGCTATTAATTGCCAGGCCTACCCTAGGTAATTGTAATGTAGATGATGTCATTTCAGCAGTATATTATCTACTATCACAATCTGCTCTATTGATGAACTCAGGTACAGAGAACTCTAGATGAAAAATTTGTTCCTTACTGCAATAATGCTATACAGAAAATATGTTTCACCCTTAATCCCACCTAGTTGTCGTTTTCAACCTACATGCTCAGAATATGGTTATGAAGCAATTTTGAGATTCGGGATTATTAAGGGTTCGACTCTTCTTTTACGTCGGGTTTTAAAATGCCATCCCTTCAACCCGGGAGGTTATGATCCTATACCTAGCCAAGCTGATAATATAAACTTCCGTATGGGTAATGGCTAAAAGTTTGACATTATGACCATATTCAAACATCTGATAAAACACAAATTACACATAGCTATTCTCACCATTCCCATCACACTATTAATGGTAGGTTGCAGTGGTGCTATGCCAGCAAGTTCATGGCCGAATTCAATTATGGCCGACAATAATCTTATAATAGCAAACAATAATGCTGTTTATGCCATATCATCAGACTTTGGTAAGTTAGTGTGGAAATTTCCCGACAAGCCTGATAGTACTAGAAGTCAATTCTATACATCGCCAGCATATACTAACAATTCAATAGTAATAGGTTCAGATAATAAGCACGCTTTTACTATTGACATCACAAATGGAAATGAGGTTTGGAATTTCGATGCTACAAACAACAAGTCTGGTACAGCACCAACTGGCATCAGTGTAGAATCAGAATTAGCATTTTTTACATCTGAAAACACGTTGTACGCGCTGCGCATTTCAAACGGTCAAACAGCATGGAAATTCGAATCAGCAAAAGAACTATGGGCTCCACCTTCTTCAAATGGTCAATACGTGTTTTTGCCCGGAATGGATCACACTTTAACATCAATTGACATTAGTAATGGATCGCAAATATGGCAACAGCATCTTACAGGTGCCTTAGCCGATTCTCCCACCATTTATCAAGAAACCCTGTATACAGGATCGTTATCTAATAGTGTATATGCTATCGATGCTTCAAATGGCATGATAATATGGGAATTTGAAGCAAAAGGATGGGTTTGGGGTAGTCCTATGGTAATTGACGATTATGTATTTTTTGGCGATTTAGACGGATATGTGTATGCTCTAAACAGAGCAAACGGACGTGAAGTGTGGACTAGTCAACAACTTGACAGTGCATCACGGGGAACACCAGCATATAGTGATGGTAATTTGTTTGTAACCAGTGATAACGGATTTGTATACTCGATAGACGCTATTAGTGGAAATACAGTCTGGAATATTGAAATTGACAGTAAAAATGCCGACCGACTTTTAGCGGACCCAATCGCCCATAATGGATTACTATATATTACCTCGATGAATGGTGAAAATATAGTGCATGCCATCAATCAATCAGATGGTGTAATTGTGTGGAAATTTAATCCGGAATAGCTGGTTGCCTTTAATATATTGTTAGATATATAGATCAATCATGTGGAATCAATTAGTCATTTACCCATTTACTAACTCACTATTACTACTCTATAAAGTAATGGGTGATAGTTTCACGCTTTCATTAATTATACTGACTTTGGCAATACGTTTACTCCTAATGCCTCTAACAGCCAAGCAACAGAAATCTCAGATGAAAATGCAGGCCATGCAACCTGATATTAAGAGGATACAAGAGAAATATAAGGGAGAGCCGGAACGTATGCAGAAAGAGCTACAAAAGATTGGTTATAGTCCGGCATCAATGCTAGCAGGATGCCTACCAATGTTGATTCAGTTCCCAATCCTCATTGGAATGTATCGCTCTATCATGCATGCAATTCCAGCAGCTCCACTGCAAATGATTGATCTCTACAAAGCTACATACCAATCATGGTTCCCAGAATTCCACAAAATGATACCTGTGGAGCGTAACTTTCTCTGGATGGACCTTAGTCAACCAGATAGATTTTACCTAGACATATTGTCCGGTATTGGTGTGCCAGTTCTGCCTTTGTTAGTATATATAACCACAGTACTGCAGCAAAAGATGATGACTCCTGCTACTGCTGACCCCAACGATCAATCTGCGCAAATGCAGCGTTCCATGATGACAATGATGCCATTGATGTTTGCATTTTTTGCGCTCCAGTTCTCATCAGGACTCTCAATTTATTTCATCACCTCCAATATAGCAACTGTAGTCCAATATATGCTACTAAATCGGGAAAGGTTAGAGTGGGAACCAGTCAAAATAGCAGGTATTTTTGAATTGCCAATACCTTCAGTCTCGGCACCCCCTCCTACGAAGCCGTCTCAACAATCTGAAAAAGGTGGTACTTCATCAAATCCAACCACTGTAGCTCAGGAAAAAATGAGCAGTAGAAAAGCAAAAAGGTTAAAAGCCAGAAAGGCCCGTGGAGGAAAACGTAGACGGTAAAGCTAGCATGGTAAAAGGATTAATTTGAGGAGAACACTGTTATGGAATTAAAGAATAGTGAACTGGAAATACATGCAAAGGATGTAGAAAGAGCCATTAATATAGCAGTATTAGAACTAGAGATGGATAGAGATGATTTAGACATTGATGTTCTTGATAATGGCGACATCAGTTCCGATAGTTTGGCTAGAATCGTCGCAAAAGTGCCAATAAATGAATACGATGATGAGCCAAGATTAGTAACCATCAATCGGGTACTTACCGACTTACTGCACTATATGAATGTAGATGCCAATCTTTGTGTGCAAGATCAAGATGCAGACCCAACAGATAATAGATCTTCCATTAGAATCAATATTGCAGGAGATAAACTTTCTGCATTAATTGGTAGGCGCGGAGAAACATTAGCGAGCCTAGAGTTTCTGGTCAAATTAATTGTATCTAACAAACAAAATAGATGGACTAATATCAGTCTAGACATAGATGGTTACAAACAGAGACGAGAGCACCAACTCAAGCGTCTGGCTCAAAGAATGGCTGGCCAAGTACAGCAATTTGGACGTCCAATTGCACTCGAACCTATGCCTGCAAACGAAAGACGTATTGTTCATATCACACTGGAACGCAACCCTGAAGTTACCACAAATAGTACTGGGGATGGAAATCAGCGAAGAGTCAATATTCAACCCTCTCTACTACGATAATACGTAGCATTTCGCCTCCACGTTCAACTACTCTGATATAATCCCAATCAAATAAGCAAAGGGAGTGTTACAGTAGACGTAGATGACTCGAATCTATGCGTTTGTTAACCAGAAAGGTGGCGTTGGAAAGACAACCACAGCTATCAATCTAGGATCGTATCTTGCCACAAACAATCAACAGGTTTTATTAGTTGACCTTGATGCACAAGGAAATGCTACGGCATGCCTCGGAGTAGAAAGACAAAATATCAACGCAGGAACATACAATTTATTGATAAGTCCAAATGCTCGCCTACACGCTAACACAATGAGGAGCGAGAAGCTAGGCATATCCCTCATACCGTCTTCGTCAGCTCTCGCAGGTGCTGAGGTAGAACTTGTCAATGAGCCCGATCGCACTAACCGCTTAAAGCAAGCCTTATCACAAGCTACGCGATATGATTATGTGCTTATCGATTGTCCTCCTTCTTTAGGACTGCTTACCCTCAACGGACTGGTAGCTGCACAGGCAGTGGTAATTCCTGTACAGTGCGAATATCTAGCTTTAGAGGGTCTAGGTCAACTATTGGAAACTATCAACCGTATTCAATCTGCATTTAATTTTGACCTGCAAATTAGAGGAATGCTAATGACCATGTATGATTCAAGATTAAAGCTTTCACAGCAAGTTGTAGACGAAGTGCGATTACATTTCCCAGACAAAGTATTTCAAGTGGTCATACCTAGAAATGTTAGACTGGCTGAGGCCCCATCGTATGGCCAGCCAATCAGTGCATATGCACCTGAATCTGCAGGTGCAGATGCATATGCATCCTTAGCTAAGGAAATACTTTCCGGTGATACTGAATATGAAATTACATTGTCACAATAACGCAATAGTTGTTCCTGTGCCAAAAATACTATTCTTAGCGGCACAAAATCGACTTGTAATTTTATAAATCATCTATAATTTATATATGGCTATCAAACGAGGACTTGGACGCGGGCTAGAAGCGCTTATACCAACTAATACCCGTGTAGGTCAAGGTGTTTCTCAAATTGCCATTACATCAATACAATTGAACCCAAGACAACCCCGTGCCACTATAGACACAGAAGAACTTGCAGAATTGGCAGAATCGATACGTAAACACGGTATTTTGCAGCCGATAGTAGTGTCTCAAACTGAAAACACTGGTGAATACAGACTCATAGCTGGGCAAAGACGATTACAGGCTGCAGCCATTGTAGAAATGCATACGATACCAGCCATTGTTAGGGATACAACTACGGAATCGGAGATGCTAGAATTGGCACTCATAGAAAACATACAACGCAGCAATCTTAATCCTCTGGAGACAGCGCGCGCTTACAACTCTCTAGTGGAAGATTTCGGTATGTCACATGAAGAAATATCTAAACAGGTAGGTAAAAGTCGCACCACCATTAGCAATAGTATAAGATTGTTGCGACTTTCTGAATCTGTTCAAATGGCACTATCAAAAAAGCAAATTTCTGAAGGTCATGCTAGAGCGATCATAGGCATCTCCAATCCTGAAGAGCAAGAACATATTCTCAGAAAGATAATATCCGAAAGATTAAATGTCCGTCAAACCGAAACTGTAGTGCAAGGGTTGAGTGTATCTACTACAAAACCTAATCTTATTTCAGAAAAATCTGTGGAGGAAATAGATTTAGAAGACCGCTTGCGAAACTCAGTTGGAACCAAGATAAAACTACATCGTAACCACAATGGTTCGGGACGCTTAGTCATATATTTTTATTCAGATGAGGATTTGGAAACTCTTACTAATCGTCTAATTGACACTTGATGTCTCCAGACCAAATATTGGTTAATGGGCGGATACATACCCTTGAGCCAAAAACTTCCATAGTAACAGCAATAGGCATTACCAGAAACATAATAACTTCTATTGGGAGTGATAGTGAAGTACTCCAACTAGCGAACAATCACACTAATATAATTGATTTACAAGAAAGACTGGTCCTTCCAGGAATGATAGATGCTCACTGTCACTTTGATCATTTTTCACGTCAAGCAAACAACATCGATGCATCGCAACCTAATAAACATAAAGTAATACAAATCGTAGCAAACCAAGCCAGAATTACACCAAAGGAACAATGGATTACTGGACATGGGTGGGACCACAATAGATGGGGTGAAGATGTTCCTACTGCATCTGATCTAGATGTAGAAATTGCGAACCATCCTGTTTTCCTCACAGGACATTCCATGCACATATCGTGGGCAAATAGCATTGCAATGAACAAAGCTAATATCAACTCTTCGACACCTGACCCTCCTGGCGGAATGATAGGTCGTGATGAACATGGCAATCCTAATGGAATCTTCTACGAAACTGCTTCTGATCTTATCACATCAGTTATACCAGAACTATCCATCGATGATGTTGCTGACAACATGAGATTTGCGCAGGAGAAATTATGGAGGATTGGTCTTACAGGACTCCATGATTATGACCAGCGCATTGCATTTGATGCTTTAAAACTCCTGTCAGAAGATAAAACACTAGGTTTACGTGTTGTAAAGAATATGCCAGCAGCACTACTAGATGAGATAATTACTTACGGATTACATAGTGGGTCCGGTTCCAAATGGCTCAGTATAGGTGGAATTAAAGTATTTATGGACGGTGCACTAGGAGCACGAACTGCAAGTATGCTTGAACCATATGAACTAGACAAAAACAATTATGGCATAGTGGTCACTAAAGAAGATGAACTATTAAGTATTGCCAATAAAGCCAATAGTAATAATCTAGCTATGACCGTACATGCAATTGGAGACCGAGCAAATCGTGAAGTCTTAAATGTATATGAAAAACTCAGACACAATGAGCGTGAACGAGGAGATCCCCCTTCCAAGCTGCGTCACCGCATTGAACATGTCCAGCTACTTCATCCAAATGACTACCTTCGATTGGCTTCTTCACAGATTATCGCATCTATGCAGCCAATACACGCAACTTCTGACATGATATTAGCTGAACAATATTGGGGAAATCGTATATCTGGCGCCTACGCATGGCGGACACAGATTAATGCCGGTGCTATCTTAGCATTTGGCAGTGACGCTCCAGTAGAAAGTATCAATCCTCTTTGGGGCATTCATGCAGCAGTCACTCGAAGTAATCGAACAAAAAGTGTTGGCACAATTGGATGGCAAACTCAGCAGTGTTTGACCGTTGATGAAGCAGTCAGAGCTTATACTATTGGTGCCGCTTATGCAGCCTACCGAGAAAATGATTTGGGAACCCTTACACCAGGCAAATTGGCAGACCTTATAGTACTAGACAAAGACATTTACCATTGTAACCCGATGGATATCCACACCACCAATGTACTAGGTACTATGATAGATGGCACATGGAAATACCGCGCACCATCTTTATGTTGATAGAATAGAAAGTATAGTCACATCAAATATAGTGAAAGTGTGCTGCTTCATTATCTAAAAGTTAGCGTTCTATACTAACATTTGTACTACAACAATTCTCTTGTATCACCGATTCGTAATGTGATGCCCTCACTGTCCATATGTTCCAAAAATCCCAACGCATATTTTCGGCTAGTAGAAAACATATCACGCACCTCAGCAACAGTAATTGAACCTTTTTGTAAAATATACTTTTTTGTTTCTTCTACCATAAATTCGTAAGTGTCTAACAAAAATAACAAGTCTGGCTCAATAGATACGAGAATACCTTGGTCTAAAATCACAGCCAGAACATCATCCCCTATCATATTAATGACTTGAGATTTTGAAGGGGTATTATATGGATCATCAACAAACTGATTGATTAGGATGTCTACTTGCTGTTTCTGTTGACCCCGCAAAACAACTTCATGTTTTGGCAAACTCACAACAGATGCTTTAATTAACACTTTGCCTAGGTTAGCCATCTCTATTATTAATACATTGAAGGTATTTGTATCAAGTTTCATGCGACTCTTAAGTTCTTCACGTTGCATACCAGTTCTTAAAGGGTATTTTTGATGATATCCGAACAGCTGATCATATACTTGCTTCAATTGATTCTGCCAGGATGCATCGCTAAGTACAAATTGTTTGCTGCCCACTGTAAGCTTGTGATCCTTATTGCCTAAGACGACAACCTCCCCATTGGAAATCATAGATTTCAGAATTGTAATAGCTTCATTTAATTCCAATCCTGATTCTGTCAATACGCTATTGACCGACACTATTCCTCTCGTCTCAAAATACTGAAGCAATATTTCATTTGAAGTTCCATCTGACATAATCTGAAATCTAGACAATGTAGAAGTATCATACAAAGGGTGTCGAACACTGGGATGTTCATCTAATATCCTGCCACCACCAATAGTATTACCCGGTGAAGGCCGACGTAATATATACCTATCACCTTTCTGTACGACTATTTCGCTACTTAAATCTAGTTGTATCCATCCGTTGTCACCCGGCATAATTTTTTCAGATCCAATAATACGTGCACGTGCCATCACTTCCGCCGCTCCGACAAACAACTTCACTTGTTCATTATGTCTTAGAGGAATCAAATTGTGATCTTCTGCAAGCAGTCGTATTGAAACATCAATCAATTGTGTTGGATAGAATTGTCCAGGCCTTGCCACAACTGCACCACGACCAATTTCACTTTTGTTGATCCCTGAAATATTAATAGCAATTCGTATACCAGGTGAAGCAACTTCGATGGGGGTATTGTAGGTTTGCATACCACGAATACGCCCACACAGCCCTACTGGATAAATTTCGACTTCATCACCCACTTCAAGCATTCCATCCAACAATGTACCTGTCAAAACTGTTCCAAATCCTGCTAATGTAAACACCCTATCAATATTCAGACGAGGCATATCCTTATCTGATTGTGCCACATGGGAATCAAGACATTCTACAAGAACGCGATGTAATTCACTTACATCTTGTGAAACAGCAGTAAAATGCACAAACGGAGCATCGGATAATGTGGTATTACACAGTCTATCTCGTACATCATCCTGTACTAATTCGACCCAGTCATAACTTTCAACTAAGTCAGTTTTAGTGATCACGACTACTCCTCTATCAATCTGCAACAAATCCATAATAGCAATATGTTCCTTAGTCTGAGGCATGATGCCTTCATCAGCCGCCACAACAAGTAATACAGCAGCGACGCTACTAACCCCGGCTAACATGTTCCCAATAAAATCAACATGTCCTGGAACATCCACAATTCCTACTGTGCCGATCTGAGGCAAATCTATCCAAGCGAATCCCAAATCAATTGTCATCTGACGTTCTTGTTCTTCAATCAGTCTGTCAGGATTTATTCCTGTAAGAGCTTCGACCACTGTAGACTTACCATGATCAACGTGACCGGCAGTACAAATTACATGCATACTATAACTTTTGGATTACAACTCGATTGGAATGATCACAAGATCATTGTATTTATATTAAACTCAGGGAACTTTCTTGGCAGGTTTTTCATACACTGCTAAGAATTTTCGTATTGCAGAAAATATTTCTTTCAGACGATCTTGGTCCATACTCCTCATTTGACTCACAAGACCAATTACTTCTTTTACGTCTTCTTCTATATTTTCCAACCTTTTTAGGAACTTCTGAGTCACCCGGTCATTCTCTTTCCATTGTTCTACTCTAGTCAACTGATGCTCTGTCCACTGCTGATCGTTTGCTTCTACAAATACTTTCCACTCCTCTTTATGACGATCTAATGTATGACGCTGTAGTTCAGTGAAATCAGAGATTTTATTTTCAACATTCATGAAATTGTTGTCAAGATTTGATAGCGCGTGTTTCATATCACTATGAGTTTCCCTGAATTCTTCCATGCGCAAGGCAGACTCCTGTATCGTTGTCTCTATTTCTTTAGATTTTTCTTGTAATTCTGACCACCAACGTTCCCTTTCTGATAGTGCAACCGTTTGCTGCTCAATCCATGTAGATTGTTCCACTTGCCTATCATTTTCCATTGTCACCAAATCATTAATATGATTGTGGTTACTTAGGTTAACATCCTCGAGTGACTCCAATTTTGGCCTAATTTCATCTAGCAATATTCTCAAGTTATTAAGATCACCCTTAAAGTCAGAAATTCGTTTACCATCTTGAATACTTCTTTCCTCAACAGTAATTATCTTGTGTTCAACCTGATCCGACATCCTAATAACATTATTTATCGATATTGTTAACTCGCTCATTTCGCTCCTTAAACGACGAGTTTCTTCATCCCCGATTGACAATTTTTCATCGATATCACGCAATTTACCTAGATTGTCTTGCATATTACTAATGGTTTTGTTGACAGCATCCCTGTCAAGTATTCGTAAACGTTCCATCTCAACTTCTGACTTAGTACGAAGCGACTCAATATTTTCCAGGCTGGTAATAAAATCTGATCTATTCTTGTCGACAATCTCATCAACTTTGGAAGCAGATTCAGACAACTGCTTAGCCTTCTTAATTTCGGATTCCATCTCAGCAATCCTGACTAATAATTCCCTATTATGAGCCTCGAATGCGCTAATGCGTTCTCGCAGTTCGACAACAATTTTGCGATCACTGCGCCGTTGTTCATCTAGCCATTCTATCTTATTGATTATTTGACTTGACTCTTTCATATTAATTTACAAACCAATGATAGAAAAGATTATATGACAATGCACTCAGCCGAGCAACTATACTACGATTAATTAAGTGGCATTGACACCTGCACAAGCGCCCATTATCATCATGTTATGCGAATAGCTGTAGATGCAAGACTGACAGACTACTCAGCTGGTGGTATCCCAGAGTATATTCAACAACTTTCTACACGCATACCTAAGTTGGACACTCTGAACGAATACTTAGTATTAAATGCAGTTAAAACAAAACAAAGCAACTTTAATAATCCGGCTGCTAAAATGGTCAAGTGTTGGACACCACCTCATCATGTCCTAGAACGATACAGTCTGACACTCGAGCTCATACCAAGAAACATACATTTGCTGCACTCACCAGACTTCATACCACCACGTGGAGGGCCGTGGAAATCAGTTATAACAATACACGATTTATCTTTCTTACTGCACCCTAATTTCCTTACTCCTCATAGTCAGCAATACTACAACAATCAGATTCAACATGCTGTTCAGCGAGCCGACGCCATATTAGCAGACTCGAATACAACCAGAAATGATATCCTAGAATACTTAGGTGTAACACCAGATAAAGTGACTACTGTATATTTAGCACCACATGAACGTTATCAACCACAACCAACTCACATAGTAAAATCCACTCTATCTCGCCTTAAATTACCAAGTCAATATCTGCTTTTTGTTGGCACATTTGAACCTCGCAAAAACATCAATGGTTTGCTTGAGGCATACTCATCTCTCGTATCCAAACAACATGACGCGCCACAACTTGTAATGATTGGAAGGCAAGGGTGGCTTCATGAACCAATTGAATCGCTAATACACAAATTAAATCTACAAAAACAAGTGCAAATCCTGACCAATATTGACGCTCAGGATTTGCCAGCAATATACACTGGAGCAGTAGCACTTCTGTTACCGTCTCACTACGAAGGGTTTGGGTTTCCAGTGCTAGAATCGATGGCATGTGGAACCGCCACAATTATATCTAACAAAGGCTCATTACCTGAAATAGCTGGAGATGCGTCATTACTCTGTAATCCAAACAGTACTGAATCTATAGAAGAAGCAATTTCAATGGTGTTGACAGATTCAAAACTAAAAAGTGAATTGGAACACAAAGGTATTATGCAATCTAATATATTCACATGGGAAAAATGCTGCCAACAGACTCTGGACGTATACAATAAAGTACTTCAGTCAACATAAACGGATATGAATCTACTTTTTCTAACACCTTCCCTGCCACATCCAGCCACACAGGGAGCAGATATACGCAATTGGGGAATAATATCTAGTCTATCAAAAAATCATCGGATTTCTTTGGTAACTTTCTCCAACCAATCTGGTGCTATATCGAAAAATCTGTCTAAATGCTGTTCTACTATTAAAATTACCAAGACTCCAGAAAGAAACATGGTGCAACGTATGTCAACCATGCTTTTATCCAGCAAACCTGATATGGCTGTAAGATTATACAGTGCTGAGTATTCCATGAAATTACAAGATGTACTAGCAAATGAAAAAATAGATCTAATACAAATAGAGGGGCTAGAAATGGCCACCTATCTAACACAAATTTTAGATCATTATCGTAACAAAACTTCTCGGCCTATCATAATATACGATGCTCACAATGCCGAAACAGTAATACAAAGACGTGCCATCAAGGCTGATGTATCAAAACCTCAACGTTTGATAAGTGCATTCTATTCGATGGTCCAAGTAAGACGGATAAGAGAATTTGAGATAGAAACATGTTCCAATTCTGATGCAGTAATATGCGTTTCACATCAAGACTCTTTAGCGCTAAAACAACTTCTTCCTCTACTAGATCCAACAGTATTACCAAATGGTATATTTCTATCGGACTATCCAGAATCTATACAACATCCAACGATTATGCCACCGACCTTGGTATTTTCCGGGAAAATGGACTATAGGCCTAATATAGATGCAGCAGTTTGGTTTGCAAACGAAATTTTTCCATCTATACAAAAACTGCATGATGAAGCTAAATTTATTATTGTCGGTCAGTCACCTACAAGGCAAGTGTGCAACTTAGTCAACCACCCTGGTATAACAGTAACTGGAACTGTGGAGGACATACGACCATACATCTCTGCAGCCACAGTTTGTGTCGTCCCGCTACGTATGGGCGGTGGAACAAGATTTAAGATACTAGAAGCGATGGCTTTATCTAAGCCCATCGTCAGTACTACTATAGGCGCAGAAGGATTTCCAATCACAAGTGGTAAAGAGATACTAATAGCTGACACTCCTGAAGACATAGTCAGAGCTATTAATTCGCTTTTATGTAGTGAGGACGATCGAGTTGTCTTAGGCAAAGCAGCTCGCGCATTTGTTAGCAACAAATATCGCTGGCAAACAATTGTTCCAATTGTTGAGAACCTATACAGTCGTAAAATTATGTGACACAGTTTACGCAATAATAATTGCTATATGTTCAAACATAATAGATACCTTCGAATACAACCACTGAGGGACTAAACCCATTATTATCACAAATGCGACTACAAATACACTGAAACCAATCCTTCCCGGATTCTCCGAAACTTTTCTATACATTTCACCATTAATTATGCTCGACAAATCAATCATTTCCGATATTATCCTAATATATCCTACCCAAGCGCACAGACCTGATACTAATAACACTATCGCGTAATCAGGATGTATCCTAGCCAACAGTTGTAATAAAGCAAAGCGAGCAGGAAAACCAGCTGTAAAAGGCATCGCTGCCAAAGACAAGCCACCTGCTAGCATAACTACAGTCGCAAATGGATTACGTCTAATCTTTAGACGCAAATCTTCTACAGAATTATTTGCTCCTAATATAAGCCCTGCTCCAAATCCCCATACGATCAGTGTAATTACACGCGTGCATATAATCATTGCAGCAATGCCTACAGCGTCAGACAATCGAAGCCCAATTGCCACCAGAGTACAACCCCAATCAATCAGCGAAGAATATCCCATAAGCCCACCGAAACTACGTTGAGATATTACAAATACACCGCCAGTCAGTATCATCAAAATACCACCAATACGAAGTGCAAAAAAGAATTGTGGATTATTACGCATCCAATCAAATTGAACCAATATATCTATCAAAAAGAAAAACATTGCTGCATGCACAACACCTATCATGAATGCAGTGACAATGGGAGCGGATTTCCGCGCCATAATAGGCATCCATGAGTGAAATGGCACAACGGCTGACAGTATCAGCACTCCAACTCCAAGCATCAACGATGCCTGTGTAAGCAAGATATCATCATCTGGGCGGACTTGATACATCTCCATCTGCCAACCAGCCATTAAGATAAATGGTACGCCAATAGAAACAAAAGCCAGATACCTTAATGCCCCAGCAACTTCCGAATATTTGTAATCGACAATCATAAACACACATATAACAGCACCAATCTGTATGAAAAGTGCAGCGTAGATAAATGGTTGCACGAACATTATTGCCAAAATGATGGAAACCAGTGATAGCATTACTGGATAGAACAAGATAGTGACTGAAACCATTGCTCCAACTAAAGCAAAGAGAAACACAGAAACAAAAATAAAGGTTAGTATATGCTTATCACTTGGTAGAATAACGAAAGAACGACCCAATATCTCCCATGATGACCTGAAATACATATCTCTACCAGCTAGTACAACTAATTGATCAACGGGTGTCTGTTGCACCAACACAAATAATATAAACATTGCCCCGCACGCTAGTATTGCTTGTACCCAAATCCAGCGTCGCAAGTTATATACAAGCACTCCAACAAGCGCAGGTATGGTCATCATCAACATCGGTAAACTCATTTACTTGATACCTATTCCTGAGTATTGGTTTTCCAGAGTAATTCTAAGTAACAAACTGTAAGTGCAACTGTAATATCGACTACACCCAACATGCCGACCACCATTAAAGACGGTTCTACAGCAGAATACAACAATCCAAAGCCGGTAAACATAACTAGTATACCCAAGCCGATTTTCAACGGCTGTCGAGCTATAGCTAATAGCAACAATCCTTGAACAACCAACTGTGTTGCTCCCAAGGTTACAGATTGCGAAACTATCGGAAAAGGCAACCTGTCTGCCTCCACCAATTGCCATCCTACAAGCCCTACCATAATCACAGCAATAATTCGAAACCTAGTTTGAGCACTAAGCACAAGCCCATAAACTTCATCACTATGATCAGTATAATTCCATCCTTTTTGTTGAACACAAATGAAAATAAGAGTCCAGACTATGATATACACTATCAGTTTTATGCCGGCAACTTGAGTAGCCAAGACATTAGTAAACAACAAACTTGCAAATAGAAACAACACTGCTAAAGCACCTACTACAATTTTTCTGTCATTGACAATCACTAAGATGGGAGCCGTAACAAACACGGCCACAACTGCCACATATCCAGACCACAGTGGGATAAGCACTTCAACAATATGAGAGGCACTATTCATGTCATCTACCAACCACTAAAAGAATTGCAAATACTATTACTAACGACCATAGTATTCCGCCTTGGCCTTCAAGTATATGTGCAAACGCGCGCAGACTTTTACCTAATCCACGATAAATCTTCCAAATTGACAAGTGTAACCACCGCAGATCAATAACATACCGGAACCCGGATTCAGGTATATCTTTTACCAACGATACAACCATATGTCTGTAATACCACAATACCATAGCAAAACTGGTTGCAATCACAGAACTGCCCAGAGCAGTAAGTCCGCTCTGGCTTGCCACACTCACCCAGAACTGGGTTATTGGAAATCCCAGTAGCGAAGAGAATTTACTAGGTGTTATTCCTACTGCTAAACTAGCCAACAATAGCACACATATAGCCATTACCCTTGCAACAACCACAAGAGGTGGCTGACGACTGTTATCAACAAAAGAAGTATGCAAAACTCGCCATCCACCTAACATAGTCAAGCCGTTAATGAAAATAATCGATGGTATAACAAAAACAGCCCAAACCCAATTATCAATTAATCCCGACAACAAAACAAATAGCCCTAAAAATCCTGACGTAAGAGGCTGACAGCCGAATACAAAAAATGTCAGTACTGGCTTGATGTATTTGTTGGCATCTGTCCTAATAAGATCGTCAGACACATAAAGTACCATAACTGACAAGACAATAGCTATCATATGCGAATAGACACCAACCAGAGCCCAATCTCCAGCCCACAAAAAAATCAATACAGTCAAACTACTTTGAGCCAAAAGTAACGAGTGTAATCTTTCATGATATTTTGTAGCTGTACACCATCTGTATCCCCCTACCAATCCTGATATCACAGCAAGCATAGAAAAACCACTACGGAAAGCAACTACATAATTGTGTAACTCAAATGATGCGAGTATATCAACAGCGACAATTAGATTAACCAAACTTATAAATGTCACTACAACTTTAGAAGAAGTATGACTAAGTACTAATCCAACATTAACTGGATAGATATTGATGCGCAGGATGGCAACTATAATGAGCATAGAAGCATGCTCATTTGACAATAATTGACTAGTAGTTTGTACAGACGTATAGTCTCCTAGCGCGACCAGGAGCACAAGACCTATCGTCAACACATTGATACCAAAACGCACAATTTCCGGCGCTTGTACATTATTTTTGATATCGGGGGACAAGTAGCTTCCATGCTTAGAAACAAACGCAAACAAACAACTGCATAGATCCAAAACTATCAAAGCCAACACAAGTGTTATTAAGTTATCAGAAAACATAGCCAAGAAAGCCAAAGCTACCATCATTAGACAAACAGCTCTTTCTTGTGACGAAATTTTAAAATGCTCTGAAAGACTATTGAAAAGCAAACATATTAGAGCCACAACTAACAATAAAGCAAGATACCACGAGGCCTTATCAATAGTGAGACTCAAAGGGTGTAAAAACACATTTTGTGTTTGCCACGGCGACAACACTACAGTAGCTGGAAGTCTGTAACCCAGCAACAAAGTTGCAAAAAGCGCACCACCAATTGCTATCGAACTAGTAAATCCGTAAAAACCATAAGGCCTATTGCTTCCAATCACCATAGCAATTGCACCGATAGACAAAAACAATATTGGCGTAAATGGATCCATAAGAGCTCGCGATTATATCATCAGCTTCGCCTAACTACCTTATTTAAACTAACATAACTTTATAATACATATATTATGTGTATAATTCCAACATATTAGATACGGTTTATTGATAGAAAAATATGGAGGCCCAACTTGCTGAGATTTCATACCAAGTTTTGTATTGGAACAATAATATTACTGGCTGCAGCATGTACTAATAGTGTAAGTCAATCAGAAAGCTCTACTTCTAGCCAGGGTGAAGAAGCAACCACTACAAGTGATGTTGATGCACTTAAGATTTCCGAAATCGCTACTGTGGAAAAATTCTCTGAAGCCTCCACATACCCTACCAAGGATATATCTGAAACTGTTGAGAAAGAAAGTAAGGCTTTGCCAACGGATATTCCTCCAACTCCAATAACAAACTTAAGTCCCACTCTGTCACCAACGCCTACTTCAAACACAGAGACGGTGGCTTCAGTTTTGTATATTATTGATCAATCCCAATCAAATGTCACCTATGGTGTGGGTGAAACATTCCTCAATCAAAACAACCGATACAATTATGCCGAAGGTGTAACAAACATTGTTTCAGGTGATATAACAGTAAACTTCACCGAACCTACTTTGAGCTCAGTGGGAGACATAACAGTTGACATTAGAGCCTTTCAAAGCGACAAAACACGTCGAGATAACGCAATTCGTGATCGCTGGTTAGAAAGTAATAAATTTCCTATAGCAGTATTTACTCCAACGCAATTAAAAGGATTGCCCAAGGAATACATACAAGGGGACAAAGTAGATTTTGAAATAGATGGCAATTTATCAGTGCGCGATACGGTCATACCAACTTCGTTCTCGGTGACATTAACTGTAAAGGATGGTGAAATGTTGGGACAAGCTTCTACAAGACTTCTGATGACTGATTTTGGCTTTGATCCTCCTGAGATCTCGGGTATTCTGAAGGCTGAAAATGAAGTTGATATAACGTTTATATTTCTAGCACGTGCTGAAAATTAAATAAAACGGGATGTGTCCTTATGCTACACACATCCCGCCACAAATTTGTTGTCACTTCAATATGACAATATTGTTTTGTTTAAAATTATATGGTCAGCATTCACTATAACTACATGCGTAACACTTCCGACAACCCTCTTCATTGACTACAGCTGCCTCTCCACATTCCGGACAAAGTGCACCAAATTGAAATGTTAGTTGTTCTTGTTCTTCTCCATTTGCATAAAAATCATTAGTTAAATCACTATTATTTGTTAGATTGATGTCAAGTTTGTCGTCCAAATAACCACGTAGAGCTCTAGCAACACCGTCTGGCAAGGACCTCACTCTGTTTGGCCCAAACCCTAGCGATCTACTTCCTCCAATTCCTTCTAACTGTCTTGCCAATTCCTCCAAACGCACCTGAGGTACTATTGGTGATGAAATACGCAACACATATGATATCAGGCGACCCATAGCCTCAGAAATAGCAGAGGTTTCACTGCCTGCCTTAGCAGTACTTACAAATGCCTCAAAAGGTTCATTGGAACCATTTTCATTTATTGTAATAAATGATTTACCTAAAGGAGTGTCTACTTGATAAGTGGCTCCATGTAGTCTTGTAGGCCGTGATTTTTTTGATTCTGGGAACAGTTGCTGATCGGGCTGCTGTAAATTGCCATCGGATGGACTAGATTGTGTTTCAGATAAATCCAATGCTTCAGTAGCACCTTCAGCAGTATTGTTTGTCTCTAATACAACCTTTTCCCTGCTTCCAGTGACATATACAGTAAGACCCTTGCAACCCATTTTCCAACCTAAGGAATAAGCTTCCGCCACATCTTCTTCGGTAGCATCTTGTGGAAAATTACAAGTTTTAGATAGACTATTATCCACAAATGCCTGAAGATTAGCCTGCATACGTACATGTTGTTTAGCCGTTATGTCTTGGGACACAACAAAGGTATCACGGATATGTTGAGGTACTTGATCAATAGTCTGACATGATCCAGACCTTGTTACTTTACTAATAATTTCACTACGCTCATTCTCATCCAAACCAGCTGAAATCAAAGATTCTTCGAATCTCGGGCTTGCATACTCTAGCTTGAGATCTTGACCCTTATCATTCACATGTCTCAAATAAGCAAGCGCAAATACTGGCTCACAACCGTAAGCTTCACATCCTGCAACGGTAGCAATTGTACCAGTAGGAGCTATGGTAGTTTGCGCAGCATTTCTTATGCCATGTTCACATATCCCATCTACAATAGTCTCCCAATTTATTTTTGGTCGACCAAAATCTCGAATATAATCTTTAATAGGTTGGGGTGGTGTCCAGGTCATTTCATCTGGGTCATATATACTTCCACGAATTGCCAGGAATGGTCCTCTCTGCTCTGAAAGTTCTATACTGGTGAGCATACAGTGATACCGTACAAACTCCATTACTTGACTAGCAAATTCCTCGGACTCCTCAGAACCATACCGAATGTTCATATGGTACATCAAGTCTCCCAGCCCCATAATACCCAGTCCTATACGTCGAGCTTGCAGTGCTGCTTCACGTAACTGAGGCACATTGGATACATAGGCATTGGCCGTAACCACATTGTCAAGAAAACGTGTTGAATATGCAATTGTATCTGCCAAACCGATCCAATCTACTGTACCTTCCGGACCACAATGCTGAGCTAGGTTTATAGATCCGAGACAACAATTCTCATAAGGTCCAAGAAATTGCTCGCCACAAGGATTAGTGGATTCTAACTGATATAGGTGAGGTAAAGGATTTTGACGATTTGCAGCATCTAAAAACAGTACCCCTGGCTCGCCATTGTGATGTGCATATTTAACAATAGCATCGAACAATTCTCGAGCCTGTACAGTTTTTGTAGTTTCACCGGTTTGAGGATGAACAAGATCGAATGATTTATCATTATCTACAGCAGTCATGAAATCATCAGTGACACCAACAGATATATTAAAATTGGTAATCTGGTTTTCGTCAGTTTTACAAGTGATGAAATCATATATATCTGGATGATCCACTCTCAAAACTGCCATGTTTGCTCCACGACGAGTGCCACCCTGAGCAATCTCACCGAATGCTCTATCATATACGCGCAAAAAACCTACTGGGCCTGTTGCCTCACCAGCAGATGATTTGACTATTGATCCTCTAGGACGCAGATTTGAAAATGAAAATCCATTGCCTCCGCCTGTTTGTTGGATCAATGCAGCATCTCGTAGGGTCTGAAAAATTCCAGCAGAATCACCACCCATATCATCTGATATTGGAAGTACGAAACAGGCTGCTAACTGACCTAGCGGAGTACCTGCTCCTGTGAACGTAGGTGAATTTGGCAAAAATCGTAATTCAGTCAGGAGTTGATAGAATTCTTCGGCTATATTATCAGGATCAGACTCAAAATCCTGCTCTGCAAGAGCCACATTATACGCAACTCTCCAAAACATTTCTTCTATTGTTTCAATAGGGTTACCGTCATCACCACGTCGCAAATACCGTTTTTCTAGCACCACTTGCGCATTTTCTGTTAGCATGTTAACTGGTCGTAGATGATAATTATTATCTGGTTGACTAACATCATTTTCATTTCCTATCTTATATTCTGAAGACGTCTTCCCAGTTTCAATCATTGCCAATCTCCTCTGACCTGCCTAAACCAATAATCTATCAATTTCTTCTCGCACAGATTGCAAATCACTTAGGCCAAGATAAACAATCGCATAACGTATGTATGCAATCTGATCCAATAATTTCAATCCCTCTATCACTATATCACCTACAACACGACTTGAAATTTCTGTTTTACCCATATCTAATAGTCTGCTTTCTGTTTCTCCAACTAGCCTAGTTATATCTGAACTAGCAACTGGCCTTTTTGCGCATGCGACACGTATACCGTCCTCTAGTTTCTCTCGATCAAAATCCTCACGCCTTCCATCTTCTTTTATCAGGTAAGGCAAGGTCTGAGCAGCTCTTTCATATGTAGTATATCTATCACCACAACTTTTACATTTTCTCCTACGCCGCACTCCCCCTTTAGACCCATGATCAGTATCTATTACTCTAGATTTATCGGAGCCACAAAATGGACATTTCATTATGCGACTTTTATATACTATAAACCTGCAAGAACCAAACTAGTCATAACAAAACACCATATGTATGCATATTGGCATCCTATACCCGTTATATCGGGTAGAACAAAGGCAGTCTATCATGTACTTTGGTTTTTTCACAGCACGTCCTCGTAAGTTTTAACCTTAAATTTTTCTATGGCATATACCGATTGATCATCCACATACAATATGGTCTGGTAGTAGATTACCTATGCGCAATTTACCATCATGATCCACACTCAAAACAAGACAATCTAATCGCTTCACCAGACATATGGAACATTATGTCAAGAGCGACGTCGTAAAAATGCGGGCACGTCTAAGGAACTCGGATCAAACGCTTTATCCATAAGATCAGAAGATTTATATGTGCTCTGACTCATTTGCATAGCCTCGGTGCCCACCTCAGCTTCTACATCTACTGTTTCGACTTTTTCTAAATTGGCATCAGATTCAGTATTTGCTGTTTGGGTAGCTGACATCTTTTCGTAATAATCAAGTGCTCTTGTGCGCATACTTCCACCCCGGTCAAATCCAGTTGCTATAACAGTCATCCTAATTTCATCACCCAAAGTAGGATCGACTACTGCCCCAAAGATTAAGTTCACGTCTGGGTGCGCAGTCTCCTTTATAATTGCAGCTGCTTGGTTGACCTCATACAAACTAAGATCCGGACCTCCTGTAACATTAAATAAGATCCCACGAGCTCCGTCAATACTAATGTCGAGCAGTTGACTATTTATGGCGTCCTCTGCAGCAAACCTAGCCCTATCCTCTCCAGAGCCACTACCAACTGCCATAAGTGCGGCACCACCCTCAGCCATAATTGTTTTGACATCAGCAAAATCGAGATTAATAAGTCCAGGCACTGTGATCAATTCTGAAATACCCTGAACTCCCTGATGAAGCACACCATCTGCCTCCTTCAGAGAATCATATAACGAGGCATCCTTATCAACTAATTGCAGTAACCTATCATTAGGAATCACAATCAAAGTATCTGCCTTGCTTTTTAGATGTTGTATACCGTCCTCTGCTAGTTGAGCTCTACGAGACCCCTCAAAAGTAAAAGGACGCGTGACAACACCAATTGTTAGTGTTCTCATATCTTTTGCAATCTGAGCGATGATGGGCGCAGCTCCAGTACCAGTACCTCCACCCATTCCAGCGGTAATAAAAATCATATCAGCGCCTTTAAGTACATCGCTCAATTCATCAGCAGATTCTTCTGCAGCTTTAGCTCCAATTTCAGGATTGCCGCCTGCTCCTAATCCTCGTGTTAACTTAGGTCCAATTCGTACTCGACATGTAGCTTCAGACTGAAGCAAAGCCTGAGCATCTGTATTAACTGCAATAAATTCAACACCCTGTAAACCATCCGCAATCATACGATTTACAGCATTGGTCCCGCCTCCTCCCACGCCAACTACTTTGATTCTTGCAAATGTTTCTGTCTGTGGTGATGGTTTCATGCGAATAGACCTCCTATCCTGCTGAGAACTATGTCTAATAGTTCCAGAACCTCTTTGTTGATTTTCTTGTTGCTGATCAGTCCGAATTGACGGAGCTACAAAGTCTGCAGTTTTGCTATTACTGGTTGAGTCTTTATCTATATTTGACATTCTACCTTGTTCCATTTCCATTGAAATTCCACCTACCTTTTATACCTCTATTGATGTTAGATATATTATGATTGTACTAGGCCTCTTAATTGTTTTACCACGCCTCGTTCTTTCCTACAACAAGCTCACATCATTTTCAAATCACGCAAACGCAAGATTTTACGGCACTAGGGAGTTAGACGTTTAGCCCAATCCTTAATTACTCCCCACATTTTTTGACTCGATCCAGGACCTGTTTTGTAATGTCCATTTTCAGAATGACCATTGATACTAACTCCATGAAAAGTGCCAGATTCACGGGCTGCCCAGTTTAGCAGTCCAACACTAGTCGCAAATTCGGGACCTTGTAATTGATCAACGAGACCATGCAAGTTGCTGGGTTCAGATACTCGTACTGGCAACCCTAAAGACCCGGTGGCCAATTGCCTAAATCCTGCTAAACGTGATGTGCCTCCAGTCAACACAACACCAGCTGGTAGCAAGCTATCATAACCAGAACGCTTAACTTCTTTGAGCAATAAATCAAAAATCTCTTCGGCACGAGCTTCAACAACATCTGCCAATTTAGACCTGCTAATCTCTATAGGTTGGTCATGTCCAAACGGATTTGCGCGGAAAACCTCGCTACTGTCTACTTCCTGAGTGCAAGCGTGTCCATGTGCGATCTTTACCTCTTCAGCAGCTGCTGCAGGTAGACGAAGCCCATGGGCGACATCAGCAGTGATATTGTTGCCTCCAACAGGTAACACTGCAGTATGCCAAACATTTCCTTCTATAAAAATCGCAACGTCCATAGTACCACCACCAACATCGCACGAAACAACGCCTAGGTCACGCTCGGTATCGGTGAGCGATGCCTCCGAGGCAGCTAATGGATTTAGAACGAACTGTTCTACCACAACACCAGCATCCTCTATACACTGTGATAAGTTCTTAACTGTTGTGCTAGCCGCTGTGATTATGTGAGCTTCAACCTCTAAACGAAATCCATGCATTCCTAGAGGCATACGTATACCCTCTTGACCATCAACTATAAAATTACGTGGGATTATGTGCAGTACTTCCCGGTTATGAGGTATAACTATTGCTCTCGCAGCATCTAATGCGCGATCGATATCATCTTGAGTAATAATACTTTCGCCCGATATTCCAACCACACCGTGACTGTTGATCGCATCTATGTGTGCTCCAGCTATACTTACAAATGCACTATCGATTTCATAACCAGCTGACCGCTCTGCTGCTTCCACAGCTTCACGAATAGACATTTGAGCCTCTTCCATATTCACTACTACACCCCTTCTTAGACCTTTTGAAGGAGCTACTCCAACTCCAAGAATTTCATAATCATCACTATCCAACAACTCGGCTACCAGGACACACACCTTAGTGGTGCCAACATCAATTGCAGTAATTAACTTAGTGTTAGTCATAGCATACCTTTTGTACTGTTCTTAAAAATGAATCACTATAATCAATTTTATTCCCGATGAAATGGTGTACCCGGCTCCACCACACTAATCACCTTAGGCCATATACCTCGGCTCATTAAATTTTCTATAAGAGTTTCATATACCAAAAGTTTTGTCCCCATGTTGTTACCAGTACCAAAATAACCTCGCCAGTCTCTACCATCTTGGTAGGAAAGGCCTTGACCTATATCATAGTGTAGCAATTCTATATTCGGTCTCAAGGTCTTCAATTGACGAGCACCTTCCAACACATCAATGGGAATCTGCTCATCAATGCCTAGAGGCTCTGTAGCATCATCAACCGTAATAGGCAGAAGCCAATTCAAATGCTGACGCGCTGGGAAAGTCTTACCATACTCATCAACCCAAACCGATTTCCCTGCCTGCTTCCATAAAATAATTGGCTCTTTTTCTGTAACCTCTACATACAATGTTGCGGGCCATTCAAATTCCACAACCGCATTTTTAACACCTGGAATACTCGCTATTTTAGATTCTACAGCAGCAGGATTAATCCAAAACACATTCATTCCATGCACACCGGAAGCACGATATATCTCGTCTCCGGGAACATACTTGGTGCTTACAAGTTCTATAGAGTCGACAAAGAAATTCTCATTTGTTACAACATGACCCAGCAATAATCCAAACAGAGTGATAATGCCCATGCTTGCAAAACGCCACCCTACTCGATCAAGCAATATAGAAATCTTAAAGGATTTTATCTTACCAGTACGTCTAGCAAAAGCGTTTTTTTCAACTTTTATTCTATTTCCATTCCGTATACGCCTTTTATTAATCTTTCGTTTCTTGCGAGCTTCGTCAAGATCACGTGGGGTACGTGATATTGGCATAGTCGTCACTCTAGCAGAAGACTGGGTGACATTGACCCGTCGAAGAAAAGACGGAGTTAAATTTCGTAATACGCTCAATGTAATACCTCAAAAGATCTTTCTATAGCATCACGCTGTTCTTTCCTCTCTAGTGCTAGTTCAATTAGTTTGTCTATAAGTTCAGGATACTCAATCCCAGAAGCCTGCCACAATTTAGGATACATGCTAATGCTTGTAAAACCAGGTATGGTATTAAGTTCATTGATCCATACTTTCCCACTTGATTTGTCTAGCAGAAAATCTACACGAGCCATACCAGAACAATCAACCGCTTTATAGGCAGCAATGGCCATCTCCTGGATACTTACTAGTTGATCAGGACTTATTGGCGCTGGAATAATCAATTCTGAGTCAGCAGAAACATATTTGGCATCGTAATCATAAAAGTCTCTCTGTGGAACCACCTCTCCTGCAATAGATACTTGAGGATTATCATTACCTAAGACACTAACTTCTATTTCACGAGCATCTACACCTTGTTCTATCACAATTCTTCTATCCCATTTACTGGCTTCGTGGAGACCAGATTCTAATTCCGCAACGTTACTAACTTTTGTTATCCCTACTGAAGAACCCAAATTCGCTGGTTTAATGAACACTGGCAGACTCAATCTTTTGATTATTTGATCAACTATTGCTCCAGTGTCACTATGATATTCACTGCGGTTAACAGTAATAGAGGGCAAAACCGGCAAACCAGCGCTATACATTACAGACTTAAACACCCCTTTATCCATTCCAACAGATGAGCCAACTAGTCCAGAACCTACATACGGTATATCAGCGAGTTCTAAAAGTCCTTGGACGGCTCCATCTTCACCAAATGAACCATGGAGTACTGGAAAAACAACATCCAAATCTTCTGTTTTGTTTATGTGCATAGCCTGATCATTTCTGTCACAAGATATTTGTAGAAGCGAGTTGTTCACCGGATCTATGAGCAGAATAGTATCTGGACACTGCTTTATCGCCTCATCCCCCTCTTCTAAAGCAGCAAGCGAATTATTACCCCCGATCCATCTCCCGTTCTTAGTTATCCCAATAAGACTAACCACATATTTTTCGTGGTCAATCGCTTGTAATACAGATCTTGCTGATCTCAAAGACACCTCATGCTCACCCGATCTACCTCCAAATAATATGCCTATGCGCATCTTTTTTATACTCATAAATTAAAATATGGTTCTACAACCATTCACCAATTAATTGTATTTCTAACTCCAAATCAACATCGAAAAATTTACGAACAGTTCGCCGCGCTTTATTAATCAATCCTACAACCTCTGTAGCACTAGCTCCTCCTAAATTAACAAAAAAGTTCGCATGTACTGTAGAAATCTCCGCTTTTCCTAAGCGAAAACCTTTTAGACCAGCTTTTTCAATCAATCGGCCAGCATAATCTCCAGGAGGATTCTTAAACATAGAACCAATGCTTGCACCTGGCGGTTGAGTTTCACGCCTATGCTGGATAAAACCTGATGCTCGTGATCTAAGTGTTTCAGTATGAACTTGTTCAAGTACAAACTCAGCTCGCAACATAACTAAATCATCCTCACTAATTTTTAGATTGCTAGAGCGATAGCTTAGACCTAGCTCAGGTAATGTCCAACTCTTTGTCCCTTTCCCGCGTTGCAAGATATCAGCCAAAAGTATGTTCGTCGATATATCACTACCATGAGCACCCGCATTGCCAACTACTGCTCCACCTACAGTTCCAGGCACAGAAACTGCCCATTCAAGTCCGCCTGCACCACGCTTTATACACATTCGAGCTAATGAAGCCAACATAGTACCAGACCCCACATTTACGTACATCTGCGATTGGTCTTGTTCAAACACTACACTTCTGGCTAGGTTATGAACCACTAATCCTCGTACTCCTTTATCTGAGACAAGCAAGTTAGAACCGGACCCAAACACCAATACTGGTATTCCTGCTTCCCAACCTGTCTGAACTGCATCAGAAAGTTCATCTACTGATCTAGCTTGCACGAAATAATCAGCTGGGCCTCCTATTCGCGCAGACGTATAAGATGCCATTGATTCATTTTTTCTAAGTTTTTCTCCCAATTGTGCAAAAAGTAAATCTAGAGCATCACCACTCTGATAATTTCTGTAACACAGCATATTGAGAACACGTTCGCCAACCTTGTAACCATCACCCGCACTCATAGTAACAAGCACGTCTCCCGAATTCATACCTGAAAAAATGAATCTAGCTGCTTCATTGATATCCCCAACATAATGAGCATCTGGGTGATCCATCAATTCGAGGATATTTTTCGATGAAATGGTTCCATCATCTTTCTCCCGCGAAGCAAATATATCCGTTATGACCACATGATCGGCATCGTAAAAACTCGATGCTATTTCTGACGTCAGGGCATGTGTACGTGAGTAGGTGTGAGGCTGGAACAAAGCCCACAACTTCTTGTTAGGAAAGTGTAAACGTGCTGCACCAAGTGTTGCCTTGATTGCCATCGGATGATGTGCATAATCATCTACAATGGTAATGCCTGCTCTTTTACCCTTTATTTCAAAACGCCGTTTCACGCCTCTGAATTCTCGCAAAGCAGTTACAATCTTTTCTATACTTAAGTCATAAAAATCGACTGCTGCTATAGCAGCCAGAACATTCATCACATTATGTTCACCTGCTAGGCAAGTATCTACATTTTTAACATATTGTTTACGAGTATTGACTAAAGAAAAACTACAGCCCCCGTTACTATTAACTCGTATGTTTTCACCTTTCCAATCAGCTTCATTTTGTAGTGCATACGTCACCACAGGAATACCAGACTCTTTGGCCTTTTCTCCCAATTTACGGGCCAGTATGTCATCTTGATTAATGACAAGTCGACCTTCAATTGGAGTTAACATGGCAAATTCCCAAAACGCATCTTCTAAATCACCAAACGTACTATAACAATCGGGATGATCATAATCTATACTAGTAACAACACTGACTGTAGGGGATAAACCCAGGAACATTCGATCATATTCATCCGCTTCTACTACAAATGGTTCACCTACATCATAACGAGCATTGGTATCTATTCCATTTACTGTCCCCCCCACTATAAATGTAGGTTTTAAAGCATTTTCAAGTAAGCAGAATGAAATAAGTGCTGTAGTTGTTGTCTTGCCATGACTTCCTGCTATGGCGCATCCTAACTTAGTCTTCATCAAATTCCCTAATACATCTTGCCTTCTCAATACTTTTATATTTCTAGCAGCAGCTGCCACCAACTCAGGATTTGTTGATGGAACAGCAGACGAAGCTATTACCACATCAGCACCCGAAATATTAGTAGCTTGATGACCGATATGAACAAGCACTCCAAGAGACTGTAATTTTTCGGTTATATCTGACTCATAAAGATCTGAGCCACTCACGACATGCCCTCTTTCGTGCAACACCTTAGCAACAGCTGACAACCCAGCACCACCAATCCCTATGAAATGAATATGTTGATTCAATATCATAAACAAACCACCATCAAATAAACACCACTACAATAAAGATAAATGCAATACCTAAACCAAAATATATATAAGGTGGGCCTACAAGCTCTGGTGGCATGTATTCCAACATATTCATCACACTATCAGATCCTGGTGGAAATATGCCTGCAACTGGATAGCCAGTCACGTGCAAATAATGCCATATTGTTCCTATAAGCAAGTACCCATTAATGACACCTAGAAACAATCCTAACAACATATCTTCAAGACGCTCACGACGAGCCTTGTCAGCAAACAAAGTCGCTACTACCGGTGTCGAGTAACCAAAAAATGCGAGAAGAAACACGAATCCAGCACGTACTGAAAATTGTGTTAATGCAGTTTGTGATATCAAAGCTAATTGCACACCCGGCACATATTTCATGAGAATTGCATCCAAAAACAAGGCTAGAAATAAACTAAACAAAACTAATATTTCCTTTGCCCAACCTCGAAGAGCACCGATGACTCCAAAAAGCAAAAGATACATCCAGAACAGCACAGACAACGAAATCATCTCGATCCCTCTGATGCCATAGATACGAGCTCTTTTGCAATACGTTCAGAACCTAAAGTCTGCGACAAACGTTTTGCAGCCTTGCTCATATCATTTAGTACAGACATATTGTCCACTAATCCGGTTACAATATCTGTCAGATCACTCTTTAGGTCATGGTCTTCAATACAAATTGCTGCACCTGAATCACTAAGTAACTGCGCATTTGAGTATTGATAACGCCAAGAATAAGGATAAGGTACCAATATTGCCGGCAATCCAAAAGCAGGAAATTCCCCAAGACATGAAGCACCCGCACGAGCAACCACCAGATCAGACGCACCAAGAGCTAATCCCATATCTTCATAAATGTACGGAAAAATCCTATAATTTGATTTTGTTTCTAAATGTAAGCCATTCCATGCATCTTGTACTTCACTCCAACCGAGCTTTCCAGTCACATGAATAACTTGTACCCCTTTAGCTACCCATTCATTAACAGAATTGACAACAGCCATATTAATGCTACGAGCTCCCAAGCTTCCGCCTACAACCAATATTGTCTTACGCGAACAACTTATCCCAAAATGCTCCCTAGCTTTGGTAGTCGACACTTGCATATCACGCAACAATTCTGGTCTCAATGGATATCCTGTAACTATGGTTTTATTTTTCATAAATTTGAAAAATTTCCGTGAAATTTCTGCAGTTATCAATACCCGCTTTGCAATCCTCGAAATCACGCGAACTGCTAGACCAGGCTCTACATCAGGCAAGTAAATAGCAACTGGTATTCTACGAAGCCATCCACACAGCACCACTGGGATAGCTGTATAACCACCTGTAACAAAAATAGCATTTGGTTTAAAGTGCGATATCAAAGGCCAAGCCTGAATAGCACCTATCATAACCTTCCACAAACCTACACAAACTCCGACAAATCCTCTACCAACTACACCACCAGAATGAATTATCTCAATTTCAATTCCTGCCTTAATCACAATATCGCGCTCAATCCCACCTACTGAGCCAATCCACAGTAGATTCAAGTCACCGCTATTTAAACGGGACTCACGCAAACTAGCGACGGCTGCCATTGCTGGGTAAACGTGCCCGCCTGTTCCACCAGCGCAAATCAATAATCGCACGGCTCTCCCTATCAGGTCTAATTTCCAAATCATATCTGGAAATACTCATCAAAATTCCAATACCAGTTAAAGTCACCACTAGTGAAGAACCCCCATAACTAATAAGTGGCAAGGCATTTCCAGCAAAGGGTAATACTCCGAGTATCACTCCTATGTTGACTATAACTTCCATAGCAATCCAACCAGTCAGTCCACCTGCCAACAATTTACCAAAAGAATCTTGTACTCGTACAGCAATTAATACGCCACGCCAACAAAGCACTACAAAAAGCGCAACTACAATAAGACTACCTATAAGACCAAGCTCCTCGCCTATTACTGCAAAGACGCTATCTGTATGAGGGACAGGCAAATATGAAAATTTTCCTGCACTTTTCCCTAAACCCACTCCAAAAATACCGCCATCAACAAAAGCAACAATAGCCTGACGAACATGCCAGGAGCCCTCAGTGATGTCACGCAGACCAGCCATGTATTCTGCAATTCTTTGTTGTCCTGTAGGATAAAAATTTATCACTAGATATCCTACAGATAATGCAATTAATAATGCTCCGGCAAGATGCACTATTGCTGCCCCGGCAAGAAAAAGCATTAGAACAGCAATTACAATTACAGTGGCCGCAGCACTAATATCAGGCTGTAAAATTATTAATGTAGCAACAATACCTACCAAAATTGCAAATGGGGCAATACCATTCCAAAAATCCTTTAGTTTGTCCTGCTTGGAAGACATCCATACAGCCAAATATAATATTGTCACTAGTTTAGCTAACTCTGAAGGCTGATAAGAACCTGCAACCAAACCTCGATCGGCACCAATAAACAGCACCAATACTAATACAGTAATAGTGGAAATCCCCATACCTATAGCTACTATTGGAATACGCAAATGACGATAATCTAAAAGAGCACAGCTTACTAGCGCTGCTATTCCAAACAATAAATGCCACAAATGCTTGTTCAACATTACAAAACGTGAACCATGCCAATTGTATGACAAATCAAATGTAGTAGAAAACACCATCATGATGCCAAAAACCAACAATATTGCCGTCATCATAGCTAATATCCAATCTACCTGAGTGGTTCTTCCCTTGATTCTGCCTTGCTGAGCTTTGACAGCGTTGTCAGATGTTCCACTAGCAATCATGATAAATTCACCACCAAGTCTCTATAACACTCTCCGCGCTCAATGGCATCTGAAAACTGATCATAACTTGTACATCCAGGAGCTAACAACACGACATCTCCTGGATTAGACAAAGTATGAGCAGCTTCTACTGCTTGCTCCATTCCTGCGGTTTCTAGTAAGTTAGTAATCACAGGAATAGGATCAGAGTCTGCTGCTTCCCCGGCAGTCGACTCTTTTACAAGTCTTTCAGACCCTGATCCCTCATCCGCAAATTGGGTACCATACTGCTCGCCAAATCGAGCACCTACCTCTAACTTAGATTCGTACCAGGCACCTTCTAACTCTCTTTTAATTGCTGGCGCAGCTTCTCCAAACAAAATAATATTCTTAACTCCAGATTGAATTTCTTGAGCAAGTACGTGCCACGGCAACTTTTTGTCTTTACCACCAAGCAATAGAATTACAGGATCATCGAAAGCCTTAAGAGCCGCAATAGTCCTATCAGGCGTTGTAGCCATAGTATCATTTACCCATCGAACTCCATTTACCTCAGTTATTAGTTCCATCCTATGTGGCACTCCATCAAAATCGCATATTCCAGCTTGGATTGCATCAACTTCAATGCCAGCAGCAGCTGCCAATGCACTTGCTGCAATGACATTCATCAAATTATGAGCACCTAGCAAACCTACTTCCTGACATGGCAGTATTGAATTTGTCACTCCATCACGACGCAGCATAATTTTTTCATTTTCAATAAAGCACCCATCATCAAAGTTTGCATCCGAATTCATACTAAACCCCCAACAATGACCATGAACTCGCTTGCTCATTCGCCTAGTAACTTCATTGTCCCAACCCAAAACTGCTATATCATCAGATTGCTGTCCGTCTAGAATATGTTCTTTAGCCATCACGTATTCTTGCATATTTGAATGCCTATCCAAATGGTTAGGAGACACATTCAGTACACCAGCTATATGAGGACTGGATGTCATAATTTCCAATTGAAAACTCGAAAGCTCCATTATTGCAATGTCCTGATCAGTCATTTCATGCATGTCAAGCAAAAGAGGATTGCCAACATTGCCGCCAACCCATACATTCTTATAAGTTTGTGAAGCCGCTATAATTTTGCCTGTAAGTAATGTAGTCGTTGTTTTACCTGAAGAACCAGTAATACCAACAACTCTGCAGGGCAATTGTTCTAACACAAGCTGCGAATCATTGGATAAAGGTATACCCTTTGCACGTGCCTCCTGCAACAACGGTATATCCAGTGGTACTCCCCCTGACACGAATATAATGTCTACGCCATCGAGAAGAGAAAGAGGATGTTCTCCTAGCACGAAGTTAATTGCATAAGAACTCAAATCTTGAATTGGTGTCGCAAGATCTTCTGCACTTCTTAAATCCGTTGCTATCACGCTGGTATCTCCATCTGCCAAATGCTTAATTACAGCCATGCCTTGCCTAGCAAGACCTATAACAAGTGCATTTTGCCCAATCATACTAATCCTCTATCTCCCATCACAACTATCAATTGTTGGGCTGATATTCTTGTATACTATCTGATGCAATTCCAACCCAAAAATGATTAGGAAGTACATTAGCAGCAGTTTTAACTGACAGACCCTGAGGAGTACCAAAATCTTCAATCATCGTATCAGGATGCATATAACACACAGTAGGTTGATCACCAAAACGTTTCTCATAATGACTCACTGCATTGTTGATCTTTTCTTTCAGTGATCTCTTTTCACCATCGTCAAACCATAACAATCCTATTTCCATAGTAACCTCCTATTTGTATAACTAAAGTAATGCTAAAGCTACGCCAATCATGCCGGACAAAATTGATACTAACCAGAATCTCTGCACAACTTGTGTCTCACTCCAACCCATTAGCTCAAAATGATGGTGTAGTGGCGCCATACGAAAAATCCTACGACCACCACTCCACTTGAAATACAACACTTGCATTGCCACAGATAAGGTCTCAGCTAACGGCACAATAGCTATAATTGGCAAAAGTAACCATTGGCCTGTCATAAGTGCTATGACTCCCAATAATGCCCCAAGTGACAGAGAGCCTGTATCTCCCATAAACAACTGTGCCGGATGAACGTTGAACCATAAAAATGCAAAAAGGGCACCAACCAGTGTGAAACAAAATCGCACGAGGAAAACTTGCCCCTGCAAAAGGGCTACAAATCCGAAAGCCATAAAGTTTGTGACCAAAACTAGTCCCGCCATACCGTCCAATCCATCAGTAATATTTACAGCGTTGGACGTACCAACAATAATAAAGACACCTATGGGAATGTAAAATAAACCTATATCAACTTTACGAGGAAATCCAGGCAATGCCACACTATGTATGTCAAATGCAAAATAAAGCACTAATACTGCACCAAGTGCAATTATCACTTGGGTAATCAGTTTATAACGAGCACTAATTCCCTCTCCTCTACGACCATTTCTTAACCCATACCAATCGTCCCACATGCCTAGCGCAGCAAATCCTACTAATACAGCCAATGGTAATAATATTGAACGTCCAGTAACAACTTTTGCGAGACTAACCAAGTTAAGTACTGCGGTAATCACCAGTACTGGTGCAATGACTAGCAAACCTCCCATAGTAGGAGTGCCGAGCTTGGAAAAATGTGTTTGAGGACCGTCAATCCTTATCTGCTTCCCAATTCTTAGTCGTCTGAGGACCTCTAATAAGGGGCCACCCCAAATTACCGTCATTACAAAAGTAATGCTAGCCAAAGTTAGCGAAAAAATTCCTTCAGGATTCATGCTAATATTTCCAAATCATTAACTAAACTATCAAGCCCCAAACCTCTGGAACCCTTTATTAAAACTACATCTCCACTACCAATATTATTGGACAAATAATTTAATGCATGTTGGCTATCTCTACATTGAACTATTTCATTAGTGGTCATGCCTGCATTAAGAGCACCTTCTGCAATGAGAGAACCTAACTCACCTACAGTGACCAGCAAATCAACCACATGACGTGCACGTGTTCCGACAGAAATATGACCTTGATATTCAAAAGGGCCTAGCTCTAACATATCCCCGAGAACGGCTATACGTTTGACCGCATCTAAGTCATCCAGCAAATTCAGAGCAGCAATAGTTGATTCTGGTGATGCGTTATAACTATCATCTAAAAGCATACTTCCATGTGGGCCTGGAACTGCGTACAGACGCAATTGCGCCTGCCCATCTTGTGCCTGGAGACCTTCTAGAATTTCCTGCCAGGTTAGCCCTTCCACTAATCCTACAGACGCAGCACGTAATGCCGTATGAACTGAATGTCTACCAAGAAGTGGAACACGTACATGCATAATGTCATCACCATAATGAACCTTAAACCTAATGCCATTTAATCCCATACTGTGGACATCTGATGCCCACAAATCTGCATTTGAATTTAAACCATAAGTAAATACACGTGATGACGCCTTTTCTCTCATAGCCATCACGATCGGTTCGTCGGCATTTAAGATGGATGTTCCCTCAGGTGCTTTGGGCAGGGCTTCTATTAGTTCTGATTTTCCAGCTGCTATATTATTGAGACTACCAGCTCGCTCTACATGCACAGGATATACGTTTGTTATCACTCCCACATGTGGAGAAGCTAGATCACAAAGAAATCGGATCTCCCCTCTGGTATAAAAACCCATCTCCAACACAGCATATTCATGTCTTTCTTGCAATGCCAACAAACTTAACGGAAGACCAATTTCATTGTTTAGATTGCCTTCAGACTTTAGAGTTTTGAATCTCTTAGATAAAACGGATGATGCGAGTTCCTTGGTGGTGGTTTTTCCAACGCTACCAGTAATACCTACGACTCGAACGTTCAACTGGTTACGCCAATACTGTGCAAATCGCTGCAATGCTTTTAATGTGTCTGACACTCGCAAGCATACTGGTAATACTATGTGCTCTAACTGCTGTTCTATTGCACCAACATCTCTCAAGTCTAGACAAGCAAAATCACTTCCAATGTCATGTTCAACTAAAGCTGCTATAGCACCTCCACTAAATGCTTGTTTAACGTATTGATGCCCATCATCTTTTTCTCCAGCCAAAGCCACAAATACTGCACCTTGGGTTGCCTGGCGCGAGTCAATCACTACATTACCAATTGTGTTGGACAGTGCATCATTATCCAAATGTAATCCGGTCAGAGCAGTAACAGCTGTACCTAAACTCAACATTGTAGACTCATATTATCTGTCGGAAGCTAAACGCTGCCTGATTTCCTCTGGAGGTATCTCCATGTGTATTACTAGCCTTTCAACCATTTTTGCAAATGTAGGTGCTGCTGTTGAAGAACCCCATTGACTGGTCTGAGGAGCATCCAACTTCACATATATTATGAATCTTGGTTGATCCACTGGGCCCCAGCCAATAAAAGATGCCATAGTACGCTCAGTATCATAACCATAAGGCATTGGTATTTGAGCTGTGCCTGTTTTACCAGCAAGCTTATAACCATCTACTAATGCCTTTGAATGCGATGTCTCTGTTTGAAGACTTGCTGTGAGCATATCTGTTAATGTGTTAGCTACTTCTCTAGAAATGGGATTACCTAATATCTTAGGCTTGGCTGTATAAACCATGTCACCATCTCTAATCTCCTGCAACAAATGCGGTTGCATGATAACCCCATCATTAGCAACGGCAGATACAGCTGTGAGCATCTGCAAACCAGTTACAGCCAATCCCTGTCCAAAAGAATTAGTAGCTAAATCCGCATCATGCCAATCTGGATCACCAGGACGCCGGAGACTACCAGTTTCCTCACCCTGAATGTCAACATGTGTCAATCTACCAATGCCGAATGCTTGCAAGTGATCATAATATTGTTTTGGACCAAGAGTAGTAGAAAGAGTCGCAGCGCCTACATTTAATGAGCGTGCTAACAGACCTGTCATGTCCTGATGATCATGAGCTTTTAAGTCCCAGTTCCTTACAACAATTCCACCATATTCAAATATACCGGTATCAAAATAACTGCTATATCTAGAAAAAATGCCTGATTCAAGTGCAGCAGCCATAGTTATAACTTTGAAGACGGATCCTGGTTCAAATTGCTCGCTCACAGCTGGATTGCGCCCTACATTTTCAGTATCTGTTATAACTGCTTCAATATCGTTTGGATCAAAACCTGGCACGGAAGCTATGGCAAGAATGTCCCCCGTGGTCGGGTCACCGACAAGCATCATTCCACTTTCAGCCTCATATTCCTGGATACTCTCTGTAAGCACTTGCTCAGCTAAGAATTGAATCTCACGATCTATAGTCAAATATACGTCAGCATTTGCATCTGTCTGAAGTTCTGTACCTACATCGAGGGGTATTATCGACACAAAGACTCTCTCAGTGTCCCCACCTAGAATATCATCATAGTAGCCCTCTACCCCATAATATCCTGTCTGATTGTACAAAACCAGACCAAGTATATGTCCAGCTAATGGCCCATTTGGATATGTGCGTAATAGAACAGGCCTTACGGTTATACTTCGTAATGTATGCCCGTACTTTCCAGATAATAGAGCCCAAATATGTTGACGTAATTCAAGATCAAGATCTTGTCCATATGCTTCTACTAATCTTTGTAATTGAACCCCCAAAATTGGTTCGACTCGCTCATCATAGTCACCATTGAGTATCAAACTAATTTGCTCCGCAAACTCTGGTGTAATCTTGGGACCATGATCCCCATCGTAAAGCTGCTGCATTTGCCTCTCCAAATCAGGAGCAAGTTCTGGTTCCAAATAAGCTTTCAATTTCTTATACGAGAGTTGAGTACCATCCACACTCATGTCATCTAGCACCAATTTTTGCAAAGACTCGTATGACATATCGATCAAGCTTGATAACTCCATAGCAATATTTTTCAATGCAATTCGTCTATCAAATTCATCTATATTTCCATCTTCATTCTCATCGCCATATAAGACAGAGTCATAATCAATACCAACCTCATAGAAAACCGCATTAGTAGCAAGCAGCTCTCCATTTCGATCAAAAATTCGCCCTCTCGGTGGCCGGACCATTTGGAAATTTCCAGGTCCTCCAACTGCAACCTCAGCAGCTTTCAAGTTGAATTGCAGACTAATAAGACGATAAAACACAAAAAGAGTGCTTAGTCCTAGAAGAAACACAACAATGCCCAAACGATTGTGAAAAGAATCTGAACGCATTTTATTCTTCTATCAATCCCCATTGAACGATATGACGTACAGCCCACTCAGTAAGACTTTCGTCATAATAACTCGTCGGATCTGCAGAGTTGCTGCCTTCAGAGCTCGAAATATAACGATTATCTTGTTCATAATCAAAATTCGGAACCATCAAGTATTCGATCTGTTCCAATTGCAATGGCACATACCCTAGTTGGCCAGCTCTTTCCATCAAAAGTGACGCCGATTCTAAATATGCATTGTTAGCATGTATTAGGTCATTTTCATATCCAATATTTTCAACTTGCCTTCGCAGTTGCTGTACATGCCTACCCGTAACAGCTGCTCGAGAAGTTTCTGCCAAATAAATCGCACCAAACATACCCAGAGCAAATACTATTATCAATATTGGCGCTGTAATTTGCCTGTGTCGTCGCCATTGTGCTTGTTTAAATGACTTTTCAGGTAATGCATCTAAATGACCATCTGCTGTCATTTTTTGTCTCACAGCCATCTAATCCTCCTAGGGAATCAAATCAAATTTTCCCTATCTGTACGCTGAACACCTTTTGAACATTTACTTTTGTCGTTTTCATTAAATATGCAAGGACCATGCCACACGGATGTCATGGTCTAAACAGCAATTACGTCACATGCTTCATCCAAGCACACTCAGCTGTTGCAATATAAGAAATATCAACACAGTGTCGATTGTAAAAAAGGCCAAAGGTCTAACTATCGTTGACAACAGGTACCTTTCCATGAAAATACCTCCGTAACTCTAACTATTATCTTCTTGTATCTTTTTGATATTACAACGTCATATCTTCTCCGCTACACGCAGTCGTGCACTTCGACTACGTCGATTTTCCGTAATTTCTCTGTACGTTGGACTAATGGGTCTACGATTTACTCTGGTAATTGTTGCATGATGATTACATACACATGTAATCTGCTCCACTGGACAGACGCAATCCCGCGATTCTCGCCTCAAAAATCGTTTGACGAGTCTGTCTTCCAAAGAATGAAATGCTATTATCGCAATACGGCCACCCGGCGCAAGAATCTCCAGTGCTTTCGGTAACACATTGACAATATTGTCAATCTCTTTGTTCACAGCAATACGCAATGCTTGAAATGTTTTTGTGGCCACATGACGACCAGCCTTACTATGTCTTTTACAATCAGCAACAATTTGAGCTAGCTGTAAAGTATTATTGATTGGACGCTCGCTGACCAAAGCTCTAGCTATCTTATTTCCTTGAGTCTCCTCACCTAGTTCATACAAGATTCTCGCAATCTTATGCTGTGGCCAACTGTTGACTATGTCATCTGCGCTCAATTCTTCTGTTGAGTCGAACCGCATATCTAACGGACCTTCAAGATTAAATGAAAATCCTCGTTTAGCCTTTTCTAGTTGTTGGGATGAAAGCCCCAAATCTAATACAATGCCATCAACCTTGTGCCATCCCAGGTCACTTACACACTTGTCCATTTCAACATATGATGACTTTTTTAGTATGACACGCTCACCAAACATCTTTAGTGTGGCAGCAGCAGTCTTGACTGCACAATAATCAATATCCAAACCTAGCAACATTCCATCAGGATCGCTAGCTTGCAATATGCCGGCTGCATGTCCACCAGAACCAACCGTACCATCCACATATTTTCCAGACGGATGCGGTTTAAGGCACCCAATTACTTCTTCGTAAAGGACAGGTATATGTGTCATATACTAAAATCCAAACTGATCACTAGCCACAAGTATTACGCACGATTGCGCGATACCAATCACGAGATTTATATATCCTCCGCAAAAGCATCTGAGATATCGGGACTTATTGCCAAGTTCAATGCGGCAAAACGTTCAGCATTAGCTTCACTATCATTGACCGTATGGAGCTGCATTTCCCAATCCTCCTTATTCCATACTTCTATCCATCCACCCACACCTGCCAAAACAACATCTTTGTCTAATCCAGCATAAGCACGCAAAAACGCCGGTATATTTACCCGACCTAATTTGTCCAATTGTCCTTCTCGAGCACTGGCAAACATAACCCTCTGCAACACGCGATGCTCAGGAACAGTGGGACTAAGTTCTTGGGACCTATTGGCCATTTTTAAAAAAGTGTTAGTGCTGTATATAATTAGATAACGCTCCCAACCCCTAGACAAAACGCACCCTTTCTGGAATTTGTCACGGTACGCAGAGGGAACCGTGACACGTCCTTTACTATCAATAGAATGGTAGTACTCGCCCAAAAACATTAGATTATCCTGACATATTCCAAGCCAAACAACATGCTTAATACCCCACTTTTATCCACTAAATCCCACAATTCACCACTTTTATAGCATATACACCCACATATGTGCAACTTCATCCAAATTTAGATGGCAAGGGGTAATCGTGTCTAACATATCAAGTTTGCGAATTACATGGAGCTTTACGCCTATATAGAGGAGCAACGTTTTATATAGACCCGTATATAGGGGTCTATATAAAATACCAATTTGTGTGCTGTAATTCTATGTTTTGAAAATTTTAAGGTTGCAAGAAGAAGTGAATGCTGTTTATTAATTGGGTGGAAGAGATATCATACTCCCAACTGGATGACCTAACACTAAATGCCTATCTATTTCATGATACCTTACTACCTAATTCACAATCCGCATCAGGTATAAGTAATTTGACTTCTCCACTGGCAACAATTGCACCTAAAACTAATACCTCTGAGACAAATGGTCCTATTTGCTTGGGTGGGAAATTAACTACAGCCACTACTTGACGACCAATTAAGTCTTTGGGTTTGTAATTAGTGATTTGCGCAGAAGACTTCTTTGTACCTAGAATCCCGAAATCAACCAGCAATCTATATGCAGGACGTATAGCTTCCGGAAATTCATGTACTTCCAAGATTCTGCCAATACGCATATCTACCTTCTCAAATTCATTCCAATTCAGTAAATGTGATGTGTTCATCTATATTATCCTCAATATGCTAATTATTCACTTTCTCACGACTTGGACAAACTATATATTTCAACACCATCTGGTCTGACAAGAATTATGCTTTCTCCATACTCATACCACCCTGCCAAGTAAGCATGACCTAGATTGACACTTTTGTGAACTTCGTACATATTTCCGTCAAAATTGTGGATCCAAGTTTCCACAATGATTCCAGACTCGCCTGAGACAATCAGCTGGTTGCCATTAGTAGACCACAACATTTTGGTCGGCCGAGGCCCGGGTATTGTATTGCCGTCAGTAGTAGTCGGTACAAATTCGTTTGTATCATTAAGACTAACAAACAACAAAGGTCGATCACCACTATCTGCCACTGCCAGAATGTCATGATCGACAATCCATAATGGTTGGTCCATTACCGACATAATTGATTTATAGGAAAAATCACTGACTTGACGCACATATTTCTGCTTAACATTCAGTACATATATCCCAGGATCAATTGACTGGCGCACAAATGCGATTTCGGTACCATCAGGAGACCATGAAAAAGCATGTCCAACATGATCAGCTAACATCCTGACTCTACCAGGACTAGTGGCAATACCTAAAGAAAAATCGTTATGGTCTGCATCAAATACTATCAATGCAGCTCTAGCATTTGTAAAATTTGTGCTTGGGTCCCACAAGACGCGACCTACTCCATATGACCACCAACGCGTCACAACATTACTCTGATAGTCATAGGCCCAAAAATCACTGACGGACCAAATGCCGTCTGGAAGTGTATGATATTCACTTCCGGAATAAGCAAGTAGTTTAGTTTTTACATTGTAGTCCCAATAAAAATCGTATCTAGGCGGAAATTCTTGTTTATAAAATACATCATCACTATTGATTAACAATCCTCCATTTGCACCCACAATAACAATTAAAGATGTTTCATCATTTTCAGTATCACTATTAATTCTAAAATTTTCCAATGATGGAGGCAAAACATCAGATAAAGTACTACAGGCACCCAAAATTACCACAAATACTATACAAATTGAAATTAACTTAAAAAAGAAAGGGGTTGATGGTGTACTCACGCCTTGAGCCAAGGCTAGTTTAGGCAGCACTTTCCATTTCGGTGATTCCTGTCTCATGAGCAACAATCACTTTTGTAGCCATATCCAGGAAAAGTCCATGTTCAACAATTCCTACTCTACATTTTATCAATGAAGCCAAATATTCGGGATTATCTATGCCATCTTCAAACCAGCATCGCACTAGTGGGTTTCCATTATCTGTCAGCATAGCTGAACCATTTTCAGACAACCACAACTCTGCCACACAGCCCAATTCCGTTAGCCAACGAATTTGAGAGTCGACCGCAAATGAAACCACCTCTATCGGTAAAGGACCCCGTTCACCAAGTCGAGTGACAAGTTTAGTATTATCAACGATGATTACAAATTCATCTGCATGTGTCGCCACCACTTTCTCGCGCAGCAGAGCTCTACCAAGACCCTTGACTAGATTTAGGTTGTTGTCAACCTCATCTGCCCCATCTATAGCAATATCCAAGCGTTCATACTCATCCAACGTTGACAATTTCACGCCCGCCTGGCGTGCTTGCTCAGCGGTTTCCTCAGAAGTAGGCACAGCCACTATGTCACTTAATTCTCCAGATTTCAACAATGCACCTAACTCTTCAATAAACAAAGTCATTGTAGATCCACTACCTAATCCTATTATGTTGCCTGAATGCACGTATTGCAAAGCATGCAGCGCTGCTTGTCGTTTCAAATCCATTAGTATCGATTCACCATAACTTGATTAATTGACATAAAGAAACAAACCTGAACTGATTATAAAGATAACATATATTATATTAGTTTGTACACGATTTTAGTTGTGTTGTATTAAAACAGAAAACCCCTTGGCAATGACCTACTCTCCCGGGCCGTCTCCAGCCAAGTACCATCGGCGCTAGCGGGCTTAACTTCCGGGTTCGGGATGGGACCGGGTGTGCCCCCGCTGCTCTAATCACCAAAGGGCGTTTCTTACAAAAAATTACTGAATAGAGTACTACTGCTAACTGAAACAAACTTCAAGTTCTCCGCACCATGTCATTGGTGAAGCCTCTCGACCATTAGTACGCCTAGGCTCACACATTACTGTGCTTACACCTGGTCGCCTATCAAGCAGGTAGTCTTCCTGCGGTCTTACAAACACAAGGTTTGGGGAATCTAATCTTAGGGCAGGTTTCCCACTTAGATGCTTTCAGCGGTTATCCTTGCCAGACGTAGCTACTCAGCGATGCCGTTGGCACGACAACTGACACACCAGAGGTCTGTCCACTCCGGTCCTCTCGTACTAGGAGCAGCTCCCTTCAAATTCCCTGCGCCCACAGCGGATAGAGACCGACCTGTCTCACGACGGTCTGAACCCAGCTCACGTACCGCT
>DFQC01000054.1 GCA_002377585.1 Anaerolineales bacterium UBA3499
TTCACCTTCATGTTCATCATGATGGCCTCCGGACATCAACTTGATACCATCTGATACGTGCACGACTTTATCCTTCGCTCCTGCACTTTCTATCATGGACTCAAGAAAGTCCTCTAATCCAGCACCATTGGCAAAAACTATATCGGCTTCAGCTATTTTAGCAACATCTTGTGGTGTTGGATCAAATCCATGAGGATCTGTACCTACCGGTAAGAGAATGCTCAAATCAATAAGCTGGCCTCCAATTTGAGCAACTACATCACCGACGATAGTAGTAGTTGCCACCACTTTGAGCTTTCCATTATCAGTTAGCCCATCAATTTCACCCCCAGAATTTTGCTGATCTACTTGCTGACATCCTGTGATAAAGGTCAGCATAATTAATCCAAGTAAATATCTAAATCTATACATACAACATTTCACCTCTATACTATATTATTTTATTGATAATGATAACCGTTTTCATTACGCGGCAAATTTTACCTAGATTTTGTCTCAAAGTCAACAGTAAATGTAATTATGTTTTATGTTGTGAGTTTTTACTACAGTTATTTACACTTAGCGCATAACCCAAAAAATTGGAGCCAGTGTTCTTCAATCGTAAATCCACTTTCACGGGAGACATGCTCAATTAGTGGAGCCAAATCATCCCCCTCGAAGAACTCTGTTTGTCCGCAAACTTGACAAATCAGGAGATGCTGGTGCCCCGTAAATCCAGCTATGAAACTCTGGCATCCGTCTGGATGATGAACCTTTTGAATTAATTCCAATTCCTCGAGTTTTTCTAGCGTACGATATACGCTTACCAACCCCAGGGAAGGATACTCTTCTCGCGCCAGATCGAATATTTCAGTCGCATTCAAAGCTCGCTGACTTTTCGCCAAAATATCGATCACTGCCTGTCGCGGTTCTGTTAAGCGGTAACCGCTAGACCGTAAAGTGTCTAGCCAGTTATGTGTTCGCTTATCACTAGTTACATTCAAGTCGTCCATCTTATTTAATCTACATTATATACGATTTATGATACATCATTATTTATCGGAACTGAAGCGTATAGGATTGTCGAGCAATTACCAATGCGTATATACTAGAATAAAGAAATATCTCGGAGAACTAATATGAGCGCGCCAAAAGACTATTTGGAGAGAGTATACGCCGGCTTACTCGGTAAGTGTATCGGGATTTATGCAGGCCACCCATTTGAACTTTGGGGCTACGATCGCATCGTCGCCGAACTAGGCGAGGTCAATTACTATGTTAACAATTACTTCAATTCTCCAGTAGTCACAACGGATGATGACCTAGCCGGAATGCTTACGTTCTTGCGCGCAATCCCAGACTATGGCTACAACAAAGATGTAACTGCAGAACAAATCGGCAATACCTGGCTCAACTACCTGGTTGAAGAAAAGACGGTTCTGTGGTGGGGTGGCCGAGGCATGTCAACCGAGCACACCGCATATCTCAACTTGAAGTCCGGTATACCAGCACCCGCTAGCGGCTCCATCAAAACGAACGGCCAATTAGTCGCCGAGCAAATTGGATCCCAGATATTTATCGATGGATGGGCCATGTTAGCTCCAGGCGACCCCGATCTGGCATCCTCTCTAGCACGTCGCGGAGCCAGCGTCAGCCACGACGGCGAAGCAATTTACGGCGCCCAGATAGTGGCCGTCATGGAAGCTATGGCCTTTATAGAGTCGGACACTAACACCTGCCTCGACACAGCTATAAATTACATTCCGCCGGATTCTATCACTGCCGGATTAATCCATGAATTACGTGAATTTCATGCTAAAGAACCGAATTGGTATCGATGTCTTGAGTGGCTAAACACTAACTACGGTTACGATCGCTTTCGTGGCGCCTGCCACATAATACCCAATCATGGAGCTATAATTATGAGCCTACTCTATGGAAATGATAATTTCCAGAAGTCACTCATGATCGCCAATACCTCCGGACTGGATACTGACTGCAATGCCGGCAACGTGGGATGCTTCCTGGGCATCAAGAACAAACTAGACGGTATACAAGAAGACGCCGATTGGCGTGGACCGATCAGCGACCGCATCTACCTTGGTGGTGGAGACTGCGGCCAAGCCATTACCGATGCAGTCCGAGAGAGTTATGATATCGCCAATATGTACAGACGCATGAATAACTTAGAACCTTTTACCCCCAAAAATGGTGCCCGCTTCCACTTTGAGATGCCCGGCTCAGTGCAGGGATTCCGCAAAGAAGCGAGCCAAACACCGATAGAGCTCGAGAATGTACCCGACCACAGCCTACTTGGCGAACGTACGCTCGCGCTGCACTGCACCGGCCTACAACCGGACAAATTTGCTAGAGCAGCTACTCCCACATTCATTCCTGAAGAGTTCCTTGAGCCTAGTCAAACTACCAGTCATCCACTGGTGGCGTCTCCTTCACTCTATAGTGGACAGAGAGTACAGGCATGTATCTCAGCGGCGCCTGACAATCCACTGGATACAATTTGCCAGCTAGATTTACGCATCTATGGAGCAGACGATCAGTTACAAATCATCCCCGGCAACAATACAACACTTGCCCCAGGCCAGGCTACCGAACTAACCTGGACCATTCCTGACACAGAAGGACACCCCATTGCAGATATTGGACTGAGCATTACCAGTAAAGAGACCACCTCAGCCACCGTTTATCTTGATGCACTAACCTGGACCGGTGACCCACTAACTACCCTTACCAACCCAGAAGATGGCTCTGACTTGTGGCAACGTGCCTGGACCAATGGAGTAAACAGTTTTATGTCTGTCAAGAGCACTGACGGAGATAACGTCGGTTCAGCCTACTTTATTGCTCAAAATTTTGGTCGTGGATTATTGATGCAAGGCTCGCGCGATTGGCGCAACTATTCTGTCATATCCAGTATAGCAGCGACGACGGCCAAGGCGTTTGGACTCGCAGCGCGCGTTCAAGGTATGCGCCGCTTCTATGCACTGCTGCTCGAAAATCCGAACCAAGCGGTGTTAGTACGAGTATTTGATGATAACGTTAGCCGGCTAGCCGAGTGCAAATTTGAATGGGCTGTGGATATTAACTACAAATTCGATCTACAGGTCAGAGGCAATACATTACGAGCCAGCTTGAATAATATCCAGCTATTTGAAGTCGAAGACGAAGACACTCGTCTTGATTGTGGCGCAATTGCCTACCTAGTCGAAGAAGCGTGCGTCCTAAGTGCCTCGATAGCAATCAGTCCAGAACTTTGAGTATCGATTGCGAATTATTCTCTTATGTGATCACCAAACATATTCCAAATCGTCAAATGGTTTGGCCGGAAGTTTTGCAACAATACTGTCGCCAGGCAATATTGTCCCTCCTGACAAGACCACTCCCATAACGCCTCCCTTAAGGCTAGGATTACCGTTATCATCTATATGGATTGTCTCTTTTAATAACCCTTTTTGGAATTCATCAATCTGTACACATGGATTGCGCAATGCAGTCAGTTCAACAATTACCTCATTTCCTATACTTAGTTTTGTTTCCCTTGGTAATGATGGCAGATCTATTCCTCGCGTTGTTATATTCTCTCCAAGCTGACCTGGGCCTACAGAAAAACCAGCACCATTAAGTTCATCAAGAAGCTCAGCTTGGATCAAATGCACTTGCCTCAAATTAGGTTTGTTAGGGTTTTTACCCACGAGATAACGATGCTTGACTGTTTCACCGGCGTGCGCATCACCTTCGACCCCTATACCTGCTATAAGGTTAATTGAGTTCTGATTAGCTTTCACGAACGTATGCTGCGCACTAAGACTTACTGCTGTAACTATTTGTTCCATCACAAATCAATTATACATTCACAGAACTGTAGTCACCAGGTTTTTTTACGGTCGACAACTTTCACGCAAACATAGCTATGGACAGATACTTATAGGAAAACCCAAACATATGTGATAATGGTACAATCCAATGATCCTAAACAACAATACCGTAATATGACCGATAACCAATCACAAACTCTAGATCAGGTTACCCATCGTAGACGTGGCTGCGGCCTTATTGGCTACAACAAAGATGCGTCTGCGGGAGGATACACCTTATTTGCACCTGCTACAGCGAACGGAAGGGTTTTTCTCATAGACATGGAAGGTACCCTTACCCACACATGGCAAATGCCCTATCCCCCAGGCAGACATGCGGTTCTTTTGCCCAATGGAAATCTTGGCTACAATGGTCGTCACCCTGATTCTCCAAATATTTACGCGCCATGGGCTCTCTGGCATGGTGGCGCATTTATAGAAGCAACACCTGAAGGTAAAATTGTTTGGGAACACACGGACTTAACCCACCACCATGATGCACAATGGCTAAGTAATGGACACATATTATATGGCGCAGTTGAACAAATGCCGGATGATTTTGCCAGAAAAGTAATGGGCGGACACACAAAGGACATCAATCAAAATAAGGGGATGTATGGTGACGTTGTCAAGGAGGTAGATCGAAATGGTAAAGTTGTATGGCTATGGAAGTCATGGGAAAATCTAACAATTGCAGATTTCCCTATACATCCCGATTTTGAGCGTACACACTGGCCATACATCAACGGAGTATGGCTTACTCGCGGAGATATAGTACTAATGAGCCTGCGTGTCACCTCCGGTATTATCGGAGTAAGTAAGACTTCAGGAAAAGTTGTTCTACATATACCCAAACAAGTTGTGTCCCATCAGCACTCTCCAATGGAGTTAGACAACGGAAATATATTGGTATTTGACAACGGAAATTTTCGTAGCCAAGAAGCCATACAATACTCTAGAGTTATTGAATACAATCCAAACACAAATAAGATAGATTGGGAATATGTAGATCCGGTTAGTCCATCTTTCTACTCTGCGTACCAAGGAGCGGCACAACGTTTGAGTAATGGCAATACCCATATAACGGACTCAGTCTCCGGTCGCCTGTTCGAAGTCACAACAACTGGAGAGATAGTGTGGGAGTATATAGTACCCTACTTTGCTGAATACAAAGACCCTTCTATTAAAGAATATATAACCGGCTATCACAACAGTGTTTTTCGTAGCTACCGATACACAACAGCTGAAATTCCGTGGTTGTAAAATAGATCATCTTCTAACACATCCGACACCTTGTTATATATTACGAATTTACTCGTCCGCTAGACCGCCTATACGCAGTCTAGCAAGTAATACTACGTGCAAACTACGCGGACAAAGTACGCATCGCTGGCTAATAGTAAAAATCAACTGTTGAGACGGAAAGATCAGCTACAAAATCACGACCATAAGCCACAACACCAAAGCTTCTTATATCTTTTGCTGCTAACTTTGAGTCAATAACAGTATCTGATCCAGCGGTATTTGTCCCATTACGTACAAATTCATCAAAAGGCAACTCGATCATTTTCCAATCAGCATCGGCCACGAATGAGGCTTGATAGTAGTCATTAAA
>DFQC01000057.1 GCA_002377585.1 Anaerolineales bacterium UBA3499
TGCCTCTCGATTGCCTGTGAAATGCTGTATTGGTCACATTTTACGTTGATTCAGCATCCTTGAATGTGGCGCCAAAAGCGTTATCAAGATCGGCAATAAGATCATCTGGATGTTCCAGCCCAATTGAGAGACGAATGAGACCGTCGGTCACACCAAATTTGTCACGTAAATCAGTTGGCACGCCAGAGTGTGTTGTACTACCCGGATGACACACTAGACTCTCACTACCACCAAGGCTAACAGCAGACTTAAAAATAGACAGATTATTAATCAAACGGAAGGCGTCTGACTTTGAAGCATCAATTACAAAAGAGAATGTTGAGCTTGGCCCTGAACACTGGCGTTTATAAACGGTTTGATAAGCATCATCCGTAATGAAGTCTGGATGCAGAACCTTTGTGGAAATATAGGAATTATCAGCAATCCACTGTGCTACTTTATGACTACTATCAGCAGAATGTTGCACACGGACACTTAAAGTTTCGAGTGAGCGAGAAATCATCCAGCTTGAATGAGGGTCGAGGTTAAGGCCCAGAAGACCTCGTGTAGCACGAACTGGGCGTAGCATTTCAATACTTCCGCAGACAGCACCTGCAACAAGGTCGCTGTGACCACCCACGTATTTAGTCAATGAGTACATAGCCATGTCGATACCTTGAGGTACAGCTTGCTGAAAAACCGGTCCCATAAGGGTGTTATCACAAACACTGATTGGACGGTGGCCTGTTTCCGATTTGATAATATCTAACACGCGGTTTAGCGCTTCAAAATCGACAAGAGAATTAGTTGGGTTGGCCGGTGATTCAATGAAAACTAAGGCAACACGGCCTTTTTTGGCAGCATCACGCAGTGAACCAAGCATGCCTTTTTCGTCCAAACCGTCATCAAATTCGCCAGTTTGTATGTTAAATTCAGGTAGGAATTTACGGATAAGGGTTTCAGTGCCGCCATATAAAGGTGCACTTTGGACAATCACATCACCGGGCCGCAAATAAGCCAACAGTATAGAGCTGATGGCCCCCATACCACTTGAACAAACTACCGAGCTCTCTGAGCCTTCGAAGAGTGACAATCGGTCTTCGATTATTTCGACGTTGGGATGATTAAACCGGCTGTAGATGAGGCCACCAACGTTACCTTCTGGTGCAGGCTTTCGGCCGGCCATAATGTGAAAAAACTCTTCGCCTTCCTCTGGTGTTTGGTAAGCAAATGTCGAAGTCAAAAATACAGGTGGTTTCACAGAACCCTCAGATAATTGTGGGTCATAACCATAGGACATCATCATTGTTTCAGGATTAAGTACGTGATTTCCGATTTTTCTTTTCTTGTATTTTTCGTCATTACCCATTGACTATTTTCCTCTCATTATTCTCGCTTGGCTTTAACTTATACACTATTAACTCTCATTCACACTCCATTGACTGCGAACCATTCTAATTTTATAACGGGATCACTTCATGAACAAACAAAAAACAGTTCCACTTGCCTCAGCGAAACCCGAAGTCCAACCTCGCCTCTGTTATACAATAAACAACAATACCATCCACTTGTCGATCAACTAGCTATGAGTGCAAAGTATGTCATACAAAAGTACAAATACAGCATGAAAAAAGCTTTGGCTTTATTGTTTTTTCTGATACCTGTATTATTGTACGCCTGCCAACCTCAAGTTCGAATTACTGAAAAGGAAATAGTAACAACCACCATTGCCAACACAGCATCTGCAACATTACCAACTCACACTCCATTACCAACCCATACAGCACTACCCACAGCAACATTCACATCGGTCCCACCAACAGCCAAGCCTATTGATACCGAAACTATTCAGATGCCTGCAATCGCGGACATAACAACAGGTGTACCGACTTACAATCGGTCAGAGTGGTCACATTGGTCTGACGCCGACGGAGATTGCCAAAACACAAGACACGAAGTACTTATCACAGAATCAATATCGCCGGTGTCTTTTAAGAGCGCTAGCCAATGTCAAGTGAACACTGGCTTGTGGTATGACCCATTTGTAGGAACCACAGTATCAGTCGCGGGCCAATTAGATGTCGATCACATGGTACCACTACACAATGCGCATCTTTCCGGAGGATGGGCTTGGAATGCTTCAGTGAAAAAAGCCTTTGCCAATGACTTATCTGACGCTGACCACCTTATTGCGGTTACAGCTTCAGCCAATCGCTCTAAAGGTTCCAGAGCTCCCGACCAATGGAAACCACCAAATCAAGCCTATTGGTGTGAGTATGCCAAGGATTGGTCACGCATCAAATACAATTGGGGATTGACTGTAACCACATCAGAATACTATGCTTTACATGAGATGCTCTCATCGTGTTCAGATATGGTAAACCTAGAACATGGGCCCGGAAATGCTTCAAACATAATCTTACAGGAAAGTAATGCCAGCACCACCAGTACTGAATGCACCTGCAATGGCAACACACTTAACTGCGGCGACTTCACCACGCAATCTGAAGCTCAGGCATGCTATCGACAATGTGGAGGTACAACCAACGACATACACAGACTTGATGGAGACAAAGATGGCACAGCCTGCGAGTCCCTACCCTAAAATTTTTTCATGTAACAACTTTACTATTCTCACTTCTCTTTCTTTCATGTTCCGTGAGCAATATCTTCCTCAAACGAATACTTTTAGGAGTTACTTCAACATATTCATCTTCGGCAATATACTCCATAGCCTCCTCTAACGAGAATTTTGTTGCTGGAGCTATTGATAATTTTTCATCGGCGCCAGATGCCCGCATATTCGACAGCTTTTTAGTTTTCACCACATTAATTGATAAATCATCCGATTTAGTATGTTCACCTATTACTTGTCCAGCGTAAATGTCTTCAGTTGGATCAATAAAAAACCTACCTCTATCTTGCATCCTACTAATAGAATAAGCAGCAGCCACTCCTTTTTCAGTAGCGATTAATGCACCATTTCTTTTCGCTAACATATCTCCTCTCCATGTTTCAAACCCGTTAAATCTATGTGACATTACTGCTTCCCCTGCGGTTAATACTAATAATTTATTAGAAAGACCAATAAGTCCGCGCGATGATATTTTAAACTCAAGATGTGCTCTATCTTCTTTTACAACAATGTCTAGTATATCTCCTTTATATTTGGAAACTAAACCAATCACCTTGCCTGAATATTGTTCAGCAACATCTATATGTAATATTTCTATAGGTTCATGCTTAATACCATCTATTTCCTTCATCACAACTTTTGGCTGCCCTAATTGCATCTCGTACCCTTCTCTTCGCATTGTCTCCACCAATATTGATAGATGCAATATCCCACGTCCATACACCATAAACTTTTCAGACGATTTAGTGTCCATTACTTTTAGTGCCAAATTTTTCTCAGTTTCCTTAAGCAATCTTTGTCTGAGATGCCTTGATGTAACAAATTTACCTTCCTTACCAAATAATGGGGAGTTGTTAACTACGAAGAGCATACTCATCGTAGGTTCATCAACAGCTATTGGCGGTAATGCTTCAGGTTTGACGAAGTCAGCAATGGTATCTCCTATATCAAAGTTATCAAGGCCTACCACGCCTACAATTTCTCCCGCTCTGACTTCTGCATTAATATCTTCTTTCTCAAGGCCTTCGAATAAATATAGTCCTTTGACAACTGATGTACTAACTTCGCCATTAGTGCGTACAATTGACACTTGATCCCCTGCTTTAACGACACCTCTTTGTATCTTGCCTACGGCAATTCTACCTGTGTACGAAGAATAGTCTAAAGAGCTTATCTGTATTTGTAATGATCCCGACACATTAATAGGTGGATCTAAATAATCAATAATAGTATCCAACAGATAAATGAAGTCATGAGTTGGAACCTTCCAATCTGCACCCATCCATCCCAGTTTTGATGACCCGTAAATCGTCGGGAAATCAAGTTGTTCGTCCGTTGCATTTAGGTTGAACATTAACTCATAGACTAAATCAGTAACTTGTTCTGGATTGCAATTCGGTTTATCTACTTTGTTTATTACCACTATAGGCTTGAGTCCTAGTTTAAGAGCTTTTTCTAAAACAAAACGTGTTTGGGGCATTGGGCCTTCAAAAGCATCAACTAACAACAATACACCATCTGCCATATTTAAAACACGTTCAACTTCTCCTCCAAAATCTGAATGCCCAGGAGTATCTATGATATTAATTTTTGTCCCGTTATATCTCACAGACACGTTCTTTGACAGTATTGTGATACCTCTTTCCTTTTCAAGCTCATTTGAATCTAACACTAATTCATGTACGACTTCGTTGTCCTTAAATAACTTTACCTGATGCAGAATACCGTCTACCAAGCTTGTTTTGCCGTGATCAACATGAGCAACAATTGCAACATTTCTTATATCCATAAATCAACTCTCTTGTCCGCCAATATTAAATGCTGTACATCATAACACTAACTTGTATTTACAGGTGTAGCATTAATAACCCCCCCACTACTGGTGAGTTTGACACTATAATAAAAATCTCTATGAAAATCACAAAAGGGATCATAATCGGAGTCGCAATTATTATTGTCCTTATAGCTATCGCCGGTATGTACAAATTTAACTATTTGGCAAATCAGTCGGGTTACGATGTTGACGGTAACAAGATTGAAAGCACATTACACTAACGGCTATCTCATTCATGTGGGACAAAGCAATACTTTCAAAGCAAGTAGACCAATACTTTTTATACAACATCAGACGGAGTTCGCGCGCGCTCGGACGCGAACGCCGCACTCGCCTCTGTTTCGACTTGGGCGGAAAACTCCACGCCCAAGAATATTACTAAGCCGTAGTCTCAAATTCAGGATGCGCTTTCCATATCGTAACCCAGAAAGCGCATTGGTAGGTGTA
>DFQC01000032.1 GCA_002377585.1 Anaerolineales bacterium UBA3499
GTCTAATAAATCTGAAACTGCAGAATCAATGTATCTGGACAGGGAAATACCATAAGTCGCTAATGGTCGCACAATGTCTAACACGTCTTCTGTTAAACTAACATTACCAAATTTCAGCAAGGATGTACTATCCACCCTGCTAGTCCATTGATCATACAAATCAGCAATTATATTTATCTGCCTCTCGTCTAAGTTGTATTGACCAAAGTCTAGATCAAACGATGAGAAACCTTTTATGGAAATAATGCTATCATCATAGATAGATGACCAGCCTTGAAACCCTCTCTCATTCGTCAAGAAACTATTGTTTGCCCATAGTAATGAATAAACGGATATTTTTTTGTTTAGCTTAGATATAACGGTACGCCATTCATCATTTACTCCACCTATCAGAAACACTTTAAGTGTTTCGCCATTACTCTTCAAATGATCGATATAGAAAGCAATTTTAGAACTATAGTCAATTGACTTTCGCACTAAATATTTTCCGGCACGCGATGGTAACATGGACAAATAGCTTAGTGACGGTTTGACAAATAACTTAGAACTAGAATATGGCTTTAGCACATTTAATGATCTCACATCAAAATGTAGTGAGTACAATGATTCGAACTGCCTCAATATATTATCCATTGAGAAAGAAGAATGCCACAGTAAAGGTGTTTGCAACAAGTAATTTTCGTCAGTAACAGATTTAAATATTGATACTGTACTAGGGCGACATGCACGGATAGTTTCCTGCCATAAATGGGCACGAGTAGCAAGAATAATCATTGCATGATAGATCCAGTAAATATGAGTGGTCAGATAACCAGCGTCTGATTTTCCAACATCATCATAATTACTCAAGATGTAATCCTCAACCTCGTTAATCAGAGCAAAACATTCTGACTGAAATTTCTTACTTTGATCTGCTATAAGACGAGTATCTGCATATTCAGCCACAGCAACATGATTTACACCAAACTCTTCCAGAGCTTGCAACGCCTCCGCTGTCTGGGCAACAACATGACAGGATGCCACTTCTTGTGGACAATCTCGAATCCATTCAGCTTGTGCTCTATTTTCAACAAACCACAAATGGCTCATCACTTTGAGATATTAGCCTAAATAGTCAACTTAACGAGTTGATTACACAGTCAATCAATTCTTCAAATGTTTCCATTTGTATCTCTGAATGCAATGGAACTGCTAATATCTCAGTCCATTTCTGGTCAATATAACTATCATTGAAATTAAAGTGATAGTTCCTGACATCAACATCAAACTTATCGCGGATCTCAGACAATAAGTTATCATCGACATTAACACTATGAATCGGCCAAATGCCCGGAGCAGGGCTAGCATCATTTTCGATTTGATCACGCATCCATTGAGGCAATTCTTTAATAGAGAACTTGTTAACCAAATGTGTAATTCTATTCCTTCGTTCTCGATGTTCATACACAGAAACGTTATCTATTGCACAAGTATCTAACCATTCTTGTAATCTCAAGTGATAGTCACACTCTCTAAAAATAAACCCCTGAACCTTATTGTCAACTTCATGTCCCTTTGCAAACTTTTCAGTCATTAGCTCTAATAACTGTACCAGTTCACGGTCGGCAGACAAGTGATGACGAAGCCATTGCTTCCCCTGTAACCATACTAGTCCCCCTCCAATAGCAGTCAGTGTCTTTTTCAAGCTAAACACTTGAACATCAGCTTGATTTTCGTCAGACTCAGCAAGCGTCTGATATGACATTGGGAGAGAATCAACTCTGTCCCAAATAAGTTTTACACCTGGATACATCAAACCAATGTCAGAACGCGCCTTTTCTGATTTCTGCCAACCCCATTGATCATATATCAAAATTGCTGATGGAGATTCCTGTGCAAACATTCTTATCGGCACTGGTGTAGCACTACGACCGATAAAATCAATCACACAATGACTTGTATAATCTGGTATACCAACATAATCAGTCCGCTCAAGACCCAGGTAATTTACCGCTTCTGTCAATCCTTGTCTCGCACTGGTCATAACAGCATTAATGTACTTATCATTAGCCTTAATATCATTTAATTCAGGTATAGTAACTGCAGTGGAACGCCATAAGTTGATAGACATTGTCAATTAATTTGCCAAGTTAATAATATTGATACAGTAATGCTAGTCACAATTTAGACGCGTAACGATCCACACGATTTTGAAGAATTTGCCTAAAATAGTCCTTCGAGTAATACTTCTCAGCTTGAAACAGAGGAACAGTAAGTCCTCCCAAACCTCTTTTAGCTTCCGATATGTTAATTTCTCTTTGCGAAGGAAAATCATGTAATAACCAGTTATATTGCTGAAGACCTATTTCATAATACTTAAAGTCTTGTGCTTTCAGCCACTGAGCAATCTCCCAGCGCAAGAAATGACCAATCGGAAATTTGCGATAATTTGAATCTCGACATGAAGACCCGTTATAGGCTCCCGATTTATATGTGGTAACAAAGAAAAAACCCACATATTGACCTTCTAGTATGGCTCCAGCAAGAATAGCAAAACCCATTTGAATCCATGAGTACATAATCTCAAAAGTGCTTGCTGGGCGAGTAACCCTACCTGCCGCCAAACAATGTAATTCACGATATTTCTCAAATATATTGAGAGTTATGTTTTCATTGTTGAAAATTTGCACAGTCAAATCTTGACTAGCATTATCAATTTGTTTTCTTGTGTCGCGCCGCATACTTCGCCAAATATTTGCTAGATCATCATCTAAATCAATAACTTGTGTATTCAAAGAAACATCCATCAAGTTGTAACGCATCAACCAGTTAGATTGTGGTGCACTGGCAATTGAGCAACTAGGACTGAGTGGTGAACATCTAAGAGACATCCTCTCTACATGATTGTTCATAGCAAGACTGTCTATATGGTCAAACAATAATCTTAAAATCTTACGACGACCCTTTCCGGACAACTCATTGGACGTAGCAGGAGCAATACCATAAGACCCGCTATATGAAAATTCTTTGTGACCAACACCTTGATTTTCATGTGCTTCTACAATCAATGGACAAATTGCAAGAATTCGCGATCCATCTGTTATGAAAAAAGATTTTGAGCTTCCTAGTAATTCTGGCTTATGTTCTAATGTATATTCCAGCCACCAAGTAGTATGCCAAAACCAAGCATCATCACTCTGAATACAAAATTGATTCCATTTTTCCCAGTGGTCCCTACTCAAAGAAACGATCTCCATTAGTTTACCTTATTAATAAAGTGCTTTACCTATTGATCAGATAATAAGTTACTAAAGATGACATATATATGATGAGTTATTTGATATAAGCTGAGAATACTTTGTTGCAAGCTGCAACTACATCTTCAACATCTTCCCGCGTCATGGTTGAAAATATTGGCAAACTTAATATCTGTTCATACACTTTCTCAGCTACAGGACAACTTCCTAATCTATATCCCAACGCCCTGTAGTAGGAGTGTAAATATACTGGTAAGTAATGCACATTGACCCCAATGTTCTCTGCTCTTAAAGCAGCAAATATATGATCTCTATCAACTTTGAGATTTTCCAATCGTAGTTTTACAACGTAAAGATGATAAGGATGAAACACCCTAGAGTCAACATTTAAAGTATCAATAACTGCGTGTTCTTCAAACATAGAATTGTATTGAGCAGCAATTGTCCTACGACATTTTGTGAATTCAGATAACCGCTTTATCTGGTTTATTCCTAATGCGCTTTGCACATCAGTTAGCCTGTAATTAAACCCTAATCCTGCCATATCATAGTGAAATTCACCTTTGGTAGAACGATGATGATGATCCGTCGTAATACCATGATTACGAAAAGTACGAATCTTCTCCGCCAACAGTTTGTCGGCCATAGTGATCATCCCACCTTCACCACACGTAATAGCCTTTACTGGATGGAAAGAGAAAGCATTAATGTCAGCCAATGAACCCACTGAACGTTCCCCGAACATACCTCCAAGTGAATGGCATGCATCAGCAACTAATGCAATGTTATGTTGGTCAGCCAAAGTTCGCAAAGCATCATAATCACACGGATGACCAGCATAATCTACTGCTACAATTGCTTTAGTATTTGAGTTAATTTTACTTTCTAGTTTGTTAATGTCTAGCAACAAAGTTGTAGAGTCTACATCAGCAAAAACTGGGGTCCCTCCTTGATATAAAATACAATTAGCGGTAGCGGCAAAAGTAATGGCAGGTAAAATCACCTCGTCACCTATTCCAACATTAAGGGCATGCATGGAAGCATGCAAAGCTGCAGTGCCGCTGCTCACAGAAACAGCTTCAGTAGCACCAACAACATTAGCAAACTCACTTTCAAACTCTGACACTTTTGGTCCCGTAGTCAACCAATCAGTTTTCAACACATCTACGACAGATTGAATGTCAGCTTGGTTGATATCCTGCCGACCATAAGGCAGCATAGTATGACGCACCGGATCCCCACCATTAATAGCTAATTTATCGCTCAAACTATCCTTTTAAGACGGCTTCTCGAAGTTCTTTGTCAGACATCCACAATTCATTATTGTCACTAGAATACTCGAAGCCATCGGGAAGGTCTTTACCACCGCTCAAATTATGTGAACCCCACCAAGGAAACTCTGGCTGAACAATGAACATATCATCAAATTCAAGAGTTGAACGAGCTTCATCACGTGATATCAGAACTTCATGTAATTTTTCACCTGGTCGGATACCTATAGTTGATATTTCACAACCCTCGGCTATGGACTCGGCCAAATCTAGTAGCCGCATACTTGGTATCTTAGGCACAAATATTTCACCTCCATGCATCTGATCCAGTGCCTTTATCACTAAGCGCACACCTTGATCAAGAGTAATCCAAAACCGCGTCATACGTTTGTCGGTTACCGTTATTCTGCCTAGCTCACGTTGCTGAATGAAAACAGGTATCACGCTACCACGACTGCCAACAACATTGCCATACCTAGCACAGCTAAATCTAGTGGCCTTTTCGCCAGAATAAGAATTGCTTTGAACAAATAGCTTCTCTGCACACAATTTTGTAGCACCATATAAATTGATTGGATTGACAGCTTTGTCTGTACTAATCGCTAAAACTTTTTGTACTCCACAGCTCATTGCAGCTTCTATAACATTTTGAGCGCCAAAAACGTTTGTCTTAACAGCCTCAAAAGGATTGTATTCGCAGATAGGAACCTGTTTCATAGCCGCTGCATGTACTACGACATCCACGCCTTGGAAGGCTAACTTAAGTCTATCCGAATCACGCACATCTCCTATGAAATATCGCATAGCTGGATCAGAATACTTTTGATTCATCTCATATTGTTTCAATTCATCACGACTAAAAACAATAAGTTTCTTCGGAGAAAATTCACGAAGTACAATTTCCGCAAATTTCTTACCAAAAGAACCTGTACCTCCGGTAATTAATACAACTTTATCATTTAATGACATGAGCTAATTACTCCATATATTTACAAATAAGGTATCCTATCACAAACCCTGTACGACTTTATCTTCTCCCCACTTCTCAGCATAATTTATTGCAGCACATTTAATAGCATGGTCTCTACTTTTGCCTTTGTCTATGCTATTCAGATAACATTCAATATATTCGCCAATACGTTGTCGAGCCTTACCATCTCTAAAAGGGTCAAACTGGTCTAGCACAGGTGTAGCATCCCCAAGGTACGGATTAGATAATGGATCATCCAAGTATTGTGAAACAGAGGATTGAAGGGTTTCGTGATCATAAAATACACATCGATTAGGTCCGAGAGAAGCAAGTGTGGAATAACGTTTGGTAACTGGATTATGATCCAACTTGGCATAATCCAGATAAATAGTACGAGCACCTGCTAATGCTGAAACTGCTACAGCAGATATAGTACCAATACCTACACAAAAATCGCCAATCTTTGCAGCATTCCCAGGCCAAATACTCTCTTCCAGTATGTGCATTCTACCAGTCGCAGAAGCACTACTAAACAAATCATCCAACTCAGAATATTTCATACTTAAATCTGACTTTTTTGGTTTAATCAGAATGCCTACACGACTATCATCAAGCACCCACTGTAAAAAAAACCTGTAAAAGTTCATGACAGTTGCCGAACTGTCAAATAGCACTAACACAGTCTCTGCACCTTTATCTCTTACGCTTGCCGACTTGGTCAATGTTGAATCACTAGGCATAGTCCCAAGATTTATCTCCGAAATTGCACAACCTGCAATTATAAGTTGCTGCGAAACTGAACCGGACCCCATACAAATCTTGGCTTCATGTGATCCCCACAAAAAGAATACATGCGGAGTACGCATATTACTTGTGTTTGGACTATCAGCACAGGACCAATGTGTCCCTACACGGATTCCACCAGCCAAATGCATAGCAGCTGACAAATAGTCTGGACCGGATTCACGATGATGCCACAATGCCGTTAGACCTAAAGCTTGATATTGTTTCTCTAGCTTGAGACTAGATACTATCTCAATCATCAAGACAAATAATATGTCCCGGGATAAAGTATCAGATAGCAAAGACAGAACCAGCATACGCAACAAAGTACTTATCATTTGTGCTATCCTCACTAATGACACGCGCTTCCGAAAATAAATTTCGGGAAACTCCCCAAGAGCATGACGATTCATAGCAATGGGTGTGAATCCCTGTTTGTCAACTCTAGACACTATATCTAAAGTTGGTTGATAATCATTCCTATCAAATAGATACATAAGACGTGAACAATGAATGTCAGAATGATTCCACCAGAAAAAATCATTCTGCTTCGATTCATCCAATCCCCATAAAGCTTCCACACCAACTGACTTATGATCAGGATAACAAATAGATCCAGGCCTTGAGGGCATCATTGATACTATCACTCTGTACAATGCACGTGCTAGAGCTACTAGAATGTTCTTAGAAAATGTAAATTGATAAACAACTCCGTCGTCTAACCAATCTTGTTCTCTCTCA
>DFQC01000019.1:0-41145 GCA_002377585.1 Anaerolineales bacterium UBA3499
TTCTACACTTCTACATGCACAAGAGTATTAATAATGCAAAAATAGTAACGCCGCAAATATGTACTGTTAGTAAGAAACGATCTTCCGCATATGTCTTTATGGCTGTGTAAATTGATCTCAAGTTTATCTCCTAGAAGAGGGCCGACATCGCTCAAATCATGGAAATGGATCTATTAAAATCTATCCGAGCGATGTCGGCGAGGCCAGTAATACTTTGGTTAGTAGTGCAAGACTAATGCCATTGTTGATGTGTTAATAAGATGCTTCATGGCGCTAAGTTTATTTATAGAGCTTTCCAGCCGCCTTCAGTGGGACTGAATTCGCGGCTTACTGGAGAAATAGACCAGTCGTAAGCATCACGTGTTCTGGTATCATTTAAAGCTGATGCTATAGCTTGTTGTTCTTCTTTTTCATCAATTACCCAGTAATCAACTAAACGTAGTTGTTTGTCTTGAGTACGGACTATGTATTTCATTTCCACCGCCTTAAAATCTATACTTTTCGAGAATATAATGTCCGTTGCTAGGGTAGTGCAGGAATCGTGCCAGATGGAGTGATAACACTGCCTATGATATACTAGCACAGTTGGAATAGAGGGTATGTCGGGCCTGTGGCGCAGCTGGGAGCGCGCTTCAATCGCACTGAAGAGGTCGCGGGTTCGAATCCCGCCAGGTCCATCGCAAACATATATTCAGGGGCCCATGGCGCAGTTGGGAGCGCGTCTCAATGGCATTGAGAAGGTCGCGGGTTCGAGTCCCGCTGGGTCCACTTGTGGTCGAAGGATTAATGCGCTTGATAGAGTCGAACCGCAGTACCGTCGGACTGTGGCCCACCCACGGTTGGCTCGGTCTTGTCTTGATCGCACTATTCTGGCCCCTCAACTGGGTCTTGACCGGGTTACGTACTCACTGGGGATTCTTCCCGCTCTGGCTAGGTTTCTGCCTGACAGTCGACGCAATGACATTGCGGCGCACGGGTGATTCGCTGCTGACGCGTGACTGGCGTGCCTATGTGGGCCTTTTCTTTTATTCCGCACCAGCATGGTGGCTTTTCGAAATCATCAATTGGCGCACCCAGAACTGGTATTATCTGGGGCGTGAAGCTTTTTCAAGTTGGGGGTATTTTCTATTGGCCTCGCTCAGTTTTTCCACCGTGATGCCGGCTGTATTCGGTGCTGCTGAGTTGATTGCCAGTCTGACTCTAGTGCGGAGTATGCGCACCGGCCCCGTGCTGTGTGTCACTCGAGTCAGATCGTTGACAATGTTTGGAGGTGGTTGGCTGCTTGTGGGGCTGCTAGTAATATGGCCACGTTTCTTTTTCCCCGCCGTATGGCTCGCTGTCTATTTCATCCTGTCTCCGGTCAATACATGGATGCAAAATCGAACCCTCTGGACTGACACTGCACGTGGTGACTGGCGGCCAGTAGTCAGCCTAGCGCTCGGGTGCTTGCTATGCGGATTTTTCTGGGAAATGTGGAATTTCTTCTCATATCCAAAATGGGTTTACCAAATTCCGTTCTTTGATTTTTGGCGCGTGTTTGAAATGCCACTAATGGGATATGGTGGTTATTTACCCTTTGCTCTGGAATTGTTCGCCCTGTATCATCTACTGAGTGGCTTCACCCGCAATAGCGACAGACAGCAAGACTATCTGCGCTTTGCCGAACCTAGGACTTGACCTGGCGAATCATGTCGTAGATACAGGTGGATAATGAATTGGAATAGCAACTATAATCTAGACTCCTAGAGAAATTAGGTGATAACCTATCTGGGCTATAATCTATTACTATTCAATCCTAATGTAATTTGCCGTGTCTGATTTTATTGATTCAAAAACAGGACCTACTCTATTCACATATGGAGACGTCTTGGTAGAGCTTTCAACATATGTTGAAAGTGTACCTATGGTAGGACAAGACTCCACTATCCAGGAATTTCGTATGCTTCCCGGCGGATCAGCTGCAAATTGTGCTGTGAGCGCAGCCCGTCTAGGGGTTAAAGTAAAACAGGTAGGAGTAATTGGTCAGGATTCGTTCTCCAAAATTCTATTGGATGATTTGAACTTGTCTGGAGTCTCAACGGATTACATAAGTTGTGTTCCAGGCACAAGTGCTTTTGCTGTCATTGTTGTTGATTCGAATGGAGAGCGTACTATGCTCTCATATAGGGACCTTAGCACGACTAATATTACAAAGAATCTCACTAGAATTTGTCTTAGTAATTGCGACTATTTACATGTATCAGGTTATGCCTTTCAGACAGAGCATACTAGGCAGATTGCCAATGATTTGCTTGCTAGGGCGCGGGAAGTCGGCACTATTACCTCAATTGATCCATCTTTTCAGTTTGCTAGTGATGATTACAAGTCAGTACTTGAAGGTCTTGATTATGTATTTCCCAATCAGGATGAGGCCTATCAGATGACCGGCGAAAGGGACCCTGAAAAAGCTGCTCTAAAAATGCTGGGCTACGGGGTAAAATGCGTGGTTGTCACTTGTGGTAAACGTGACTGCGTCATAGTTGACGAAACCGTAGAAGGTGTTAACAGAGTGCCATCATACGATGTTTCTGACCCTGTGGATACTACAGGAGCTGGCGATGGTTTTGTAGGAGGATTCTTAGCTGCTAGAATGCGAGGATTGGATATACATAAATGTGCCAGAGTTGGACATGCTGTAGCTGCGAATGTGGTTATGAAATTTGGTGGTCATGCAGGGTCACCAAATACTATCCGATTACAACAATTTGCTGAGGAATATGAAGATGCGAATCTGTTGAAATTGATTGAGCACATGTAGTCATAAAGTTTATAGGATAATGGTGAATAAACACTCATGACATCAACCGATTTAGTAATAAAAGACGCCACAATAATTACTGTGGACGGAGAAAGACGCATTATAGATAATGGGTTTATAAGAATATCCGATGGCATTATTGAGCAAGTGTCTACTGGATCTATCTCTAGTAAGATAAATAGTGATATCGTAGTTATAGACGCATCTGGAAGACTTGTTTTTCCAGGACTTATTAACACACATACTCATATTTTCCAGACATTGCTTAGGGGTATAGGTCAAGATTTGCCAGTATGGGAATGGTTTGCTGTGGCTCTTGATACAACGGTTGGACATTTGACACTTGAGGATTGTTATTTATCGGCATTGGTAGGCTCATTGGAAGCAATCAAATCAGGTACTACTTGTGTGCTGGATTACAATTATCCACATCCTTTGCCCAAAATGGCTGATCAGACTATTCAAGCTTTCTCTGAGATAGGTATACGCGGCATATTGGCTCGCGGGATCATTGATGCTGGAGAAGCTCACAAAAGCATTATTCAGTCTACTGAAGCAGAGATAAATGACTGCGAGCGGTTGATCAAAGCTTATCACGGTCAGGGTGACGGTATGATTCATGTGTGGCTAGCTCCGTATACAATATTTAGCACTAGTGTAGATGGGTTCAAACGTGCCAAGGATTTGGCTGACAAATATAATACTAGACTTACTGTACACGCTGCTACACCTTCCACGATTCAGGCAGCTGAGGAGCTTTATGGGGTGGGCGATTTACAGCATGAGGAAAATATAGGTTTTCTTGGACCTAACTTATTGGCGGTCCATTGTACTACTGGTATCAGACAGGAATCATTGGAACAGTTGAGTAAATGGGGAGTTCAGGTCTCGCATAATCCCGCTAGTAATGCATATCTTGGTGAAGGTATTGCCCCTGTCAGAGACATGCTGGATAGTGGAATAAAAGTATGCTTAGGAACTGATGGTCCGGCAAGCAACAACAATATGGATATGATAGAAACGTTGAAGTTAGCAGCGCTAATGCAGAAAGTAGACGCATTAGACCCAGCCGCAATTAGTGCTCAGAAAGTTTTGGAAATGGCGACCATAGATGCTGCTCATTGTATTGGCCAATCTGATACTCTGGGCTCAATTGAGGTTGGAAAGAAAGCTGATCTAATAATTGTTGATCCTTGGAAGCCAAACAGTATTGCACTGCATGATCCGGTGGCTAGCCTAGTTTATAGTTGTACTCAGGAAAATGTAGATACAGTGATTGTCGATGGAAATGTGATTATGCGGGATAGGGTCGTTGAAACTGTGAACGAGAACAGCATACTATTTAAAGCTCAAAAGGCTGCAGAAGAATTATGGCAAAGAGCTGGTATTAGTTTTTCAAGCAAATATCAACGTTATGTAAAACCTGTTTAATGATATTGATACTTAGATATAGGAGGTAGTAAATGTCTTTTAGTGAAACGCTATTGCAGAAAGCTGAGCCATATTTTGAAGTGCAAATGCGAAAACCTTTCCTGCAGGGAATTTTGGATGGAACCTTGCCAATTGAAAAGTTTCTATACTGGGTTAGGGTTGACTATCCATACTTGGTGAATTTTTCCCGTATCCTTGCCTTAGGCGTAGCTAAAGCTGATACGTTTGAAGATATGAGAGTAATGCAAGAATATCTACATTGGATTATTAATGATGAAATGGCGTTGCATGAATCATATGCGGCTGAGAATGGTATTACTAAACTAGAACTTGAATCTCAACAAATGGGACCTATTAAGTATGCTTATACACGCCATGAATTATCTAGTGCATACAGCGGTTCAATGGGTGAACTCATTGCCGGAATATTGGCATGCATTGTGGGTTATCAAGTGGTTTGTCGTAAACTGGTGTCTTCAGCAGAAATCAAATCAGACAATCCATACAAAGATTGGTTGTCTATGTACTCCTCAGATGCGGAACTGGATACACACACACAGAAAATATTAGAAATTTTTGATCGATTGGCATCAGAAGGCAGTGAAAATCTTCGGGTAAGTATGGAAGCCAAGTTTATGGCTGGCGTTAGATATGAGACTATGTGTTGGGATGCATACTTTGATATGGAAGAATGGATTAATCACTAGAAGAATATGAAACAAGTCTTAGGAAATTGTTATGAAACTTAAAGATAATGTAGCACTAATCACTGGCTGTGCAACTGGTATTGGTAGGAGTACCGCATTGTTATTTAGTAAGGAGGGAGCTAAGGTGGTTTTAGCTGATATATCTCAAGATGCGGAAGAAACAGCGCAAGAGATACGCGCATCTGGTGGACACGCTGTTTTTGTCCAAGGTGACGTATCAATTGCATCTGATGCACAAAAAATGGTCGATACTGCAAAAGAATTATACGGTGAAATAAACATTTTACACAATAATGCAGGTATTTTGCGTATATGTGGTGATTTGTCTAAGACGGAGGAATCTGACTGGGACCGTATCGTTGACATCAATCTTAAAGGTGTATTTCTTGTATCTAAATATGTAATACCAGTGATGACAGCTAGCGGTGGTGGGTCGATAGTGAATACAGCATCAATGGCTGGTTGGACGGTTGGTATGGCAGGATTGGCGGCTTATTGTGCGTCCAAAGCTGGTGTTGTAGGTTTGACAAAGTGTATGGCTCTTGAACTAGCTGAGCATGATATCCGGGTTAATTGTGTGTGTCCAGGAACTATCGATACTACTCTTTACCCAACTCAGTTTCTGAAGCATGGAGGTACACAGGATGAACTGGATGCTGGTCAGGCATCTCTCGCAGCTACAATTCCGCAGGGTCGTTATGGTACTTCTGTAGAAATAGCACAAGCAGTCCTATATTTGGCTTCGGAAGAATCCAGTTATGTAAATGGTCAAGCCTTGGTTGTGGATGGTGGTTTTAGTAATCAATAAGGACATGTTGCAATATAAAGGATAATTGAGGTGTATATATGGCCGAATTAGGTTTGATGCTTGAAAGTCAGGAGGATCTTAACTGGGAGACATTATTTGGTATTACAGAAAAAGTGGAGCAGTTAGGATTCGAATCGCTTTTTTTGTCTGATCATTTGACTTCGGTGAAAGGAAATAAGCAATTAAATACTATTCCCATTTGGCCTGCGCTCACTGCATTAGCTATGCATACTGAGAGAATTAAAATAGGTCCGCTAGTTTGTTCGATGACATTCCGGCATCCTGCGCAGCTGGCTAAAATGTCTGTTGCTGTAGACCAGATTTCTGCGGGTCGTTTGGAGTTAGGATTGGGTGCAGGATGGTATGAAGAAGAACACATTATGTTTGGTGTAAATTTTCCATCAGCGCGGCATAGACTGGAATTACTTGAAGAGGGAATACAAGTGATCAAGGCATTATGGTCAGGTCAGTCAAGTAACTTTGTAGGACAACATTACCAATTAAGTGACTCTGAAATGCATCCTGGACCAGCGCAGTCAAGTGTACCGCTTATTGTAGGAGGAATGGGAAACACTACTTTGAAGATAGCAGCTACATATGCCGACGAATGGAACTCTTATTATGTTAGCATAGACACTTATCGTGAGAAATCACAGGTCATTGATGGTCATTGTAATTCTATAAACCGTGAACCGGGTACGTTGCGCCATTCTTTGATGACTCCGTATGTAATTGGCAAAAATAATCAGGAGATCGAGAGTCACATTGCCGCAAACCGTGTGGTTTTCCCTAACCTTCCAGGCAATCTAAAAGACTGGCATGACGCTGGTTTTATCGGAGGTAGCCCACAACAACTCTTAGATCAAATGTCTGATTTCCAAGAAGCTGGTGTAAGTCGATTCATCCTTGAGCACAATAGTTTTCATGATCAGTCACCATTAGAGTTGCTGGCTGAAAAAGTACTACCTGCAGTAACTAATCTTTAGTAAATATCTTGCAAGTAATTTATCCTAAAATTGTTTATGGCAAATCTAAATACTAATCAGGTTGGATGGAAAGCATCAAGCAGGGAAGGGGTTGTTGCTGCAGGAAGTGCGGAGTCTGTTATGGCAGGCGTCAATATTCTGAATGATGGCGGAAATGCGGTTGATGCAGCAATAGCCACTATCTTGGCTCTAAATGTTACCGACCATGGTGACTGTTCTATCGGAGGTGAGGTTCCGATCTTGATTTATGATGCAGAAACCCAGAGTGTGAAAGTGCTTAGTGGTCAGGGGCGAGCACCTTTGTCACAAGAGTCGGTCAGTTGGTACATGAAAAATGGCATTCCTGGTGGAAGTGATATTAAAATGGCTCCTGTACCATCTGTTGTTGACTCCTGTATTACTGCTTTACAGTTGTATGGTACTAGAACTTTCAGTGACGTGGTGGGTGACGCACTTAAACTTTTAGATGCCGGAACCGAGATTTGGCATCCAAAATTGGCGCATACCTTTCGAAGACTGGTTGAAGAGGAACAGATTACTATAGGAGTGCGCGAACAAAAACTACAATCAGTGGCGGATCGTTTTTATGGAAGACACAAAAGCAGGAATGATATAGCGGAAGAGTTGGAAGCTGACTACTTATCAAAAGGCGGATTTTTACGCAGAGCTGACCTAGCTGCTCATGCGACTACCGTAGAAGAGCCGGTTACGGCAACTTATAGAGGACATGTCATATATAAGTGTGGTCCTTGGACACAAGGACCTTTGTTATGCCAGGCACTCCGTCTGCTAGAGGGTTTTGATTTGACATCATTTGGACATTTATCATCTGATTATATTCATACAATTGTAGAGGCAACCAAGTTGGCAATGGCTGATCGAGATTATTACTATGGTGATCCTGAGTTCATTGATGTTCCACTAGATCTTTTGCTATCGGATGAATACAGTGATATGCGCAGAAAGTTAATTGATATGGAGACAGCTTATATGCAAGCACGCCCTGGTGATCCTTACAACATGCAACCCATTAAGGAGATCAGTAATTTTAGACCTGGCATTGGCGGAACAACCACCTGTGTTGTGGCAGACCGTTGGGGTAATGTTGTTTCAGCAACTCCTAGTGCAAATGTACCTAAATCCCCACGAGATGGTGGCACTACAGGTGTGACCTTTGGTAATCGTTTACGTAGTCTAAACACAGAGATGGGTCATCCCAATTGTATTCAAGCTGGTAAACGCCCTCGAAGCACTCTAACACCTACATTAATACTAAAAGATGAGAAACCAATTATGGCTATTAGTGTAGCAGGTGGGGATTTGCAGGATCAGGTTGCACTTAATCTGATAGTGAACGCAATTGACTTTAATATGTTTCCTCATTCATGTGTGACTGCACCGCGTTTCGCTACAACACATCATCAGGATTCTTTCGATCCTAATCCCGATAGAGAAGCTACATATAAAAAAGCAGGATCGGTTCTGCTAAAGGAAGATTTTGATAGTGGGATCAAACAAGATCTTAGGCGTCGTGGTCATACAATCAAGACATCAAAGTCGTATATAGGTAGACCAGTAATGCTATCCATAGATCAGGAAGAGGGCACAATTTATGCCGCTGGAGATCCAGAAGGTGGTCGACATGCAGCTGCTATGGGGGATTAGATGGATTGCTCTATAGTAAGTATACGTAAAAATAATTTACAGGGCAATTTAGACGAGATCCAAGACCTGTTTTGGGAGTATCTTGAGTGGGCTAACATGCGTCTGAATCAGGAGTACTCTATTAACTTGGAGATTAAATCCATAATAGAGCAAGATATGCAAAAGATTGAAATGTTCATGTACCCATATTCTCGTTTGTTATTAGCTAAAGATGGCGATTTTCCTGTTGGCATAGTATGTATCAGAAAAATTCTACAAGATGTAGGAGAAATCAAACGGATGTATGTGAGACCCAAGCTTCGTGGTCAGGGCATAGGAAGACTATTGCTGGAATCAGCCGTTTTGGAATCGCGAGACATTGGATACTCAAAGATACGGCTAGATAGTACTCGATTTATGAAAACTGCGCATGCTTTGTATAAAAGTGCAGGCTTTTATGAGATAGACCCGTATTTGGAAAGTGAGATACCGTCCATGTTTCATCAGTACTGGGTTTTCATGGAGAAACAATTGTAGTATGTCTATGATTAACGGTATAGCAGGTTTGATAATATGGACAGATAATCTGGAGGTTCTCTTAAATTTTTATCGTGATGTACTGCAATTAGTGCCACATTCGGTAAAATCGGACTTTGTCTCTTTTCGGTGGGGTGATACTAGATTGAATATTGGTACTCACTCCGAGATAAAGGGGCTATCCAAAGACAGGTTCAGGATTATGATAAATCTTAGAGTCAATGATGTGCGCAATGTGCACAATAGTCTTGAAGAGAGAGGTGTTGCTTTTATACGGCCACCTGAGCAAGAACATTGGGGTGGTTGGATTTGTACGCTCAGTGACCCAGATGGAAACATCATCCAGCTTGTGCAAGATGACAGAAAAATGTGATTGCAATCAAGTGATTGAAACAATCATATAGGTAGAATACCATATTGACTCATGTATAGTTATAGTATGCATACTCAGAGTAAATTGACTTTGTGTATTTCAAAAGGATATATATTTTGCGTTTAACTAGACATATACTTGAAATATTGCAGGGTCAAGGAAGATATATGACGTTATCGGTTCTCTGTGGTGTAGTATTTGCTGGCACCAATCTTATACCTCCGCTTTTGATTCGCAGAATGATTGAATGGATTGTCGAAGGTGGTGCAGACGAATCAGATATCATCGGGGTGACTGTGTCGCTTTTCGGACTATATTTGTTAAGAGGTGCCACACGATATGGATATGGTGTTTTCTCTCACATGGCTGCTTACAGCGTTATGTGTAGCCTTATGAATCGTGTGTATCAACACATACAACATTTGTCTCATCGTTTTTTGAACGATCAGCGTACGGGAAGTCTTATGACAAGGTCAATCAATGATATTGAAACTGTGGAAGATTTTATTGCCCATGGTATTCCTGAAACATTATTAGCTTTAATAATACCTACTTCAATGATGACCGTGCTTTTTATACTGAATCCTACACTTGCAATGGTGGCACTTGTACCAGTTCCATTCGCATCTTGGCTAGTTTACAAATATGTGTCGCCTGTTCGTCAGATGTGGCGAAGTGTGCGTGGAAGCTTGACAGAGCTAATTGCATCTGTCCAGGATAATATCTCAGGCATAACGGTCATAAAGTCGTTTGCACAGGAGACAAATAGTGCGGCGCAAATAAAAGAGAAAAGTGTTCGCTTTCGCGATGAGATGATAAGGGCTAATACGGTATCTCTTTTGCCTGCTGGTATTATTGAAGCAGTAGGTGGTCTCGGAATTGTGCTGGTCATATGGTCTGGTGGCGGGATGTCAATGCGGGGACAAGTGAGTGTAGCTGATATTTTCATTTTTGTAGTTTATATGGGCTACATATACCAGCCTTTTTTGACACTTGCTTCTATCAATGATGTGCTTCAAAAAGCTACTACTAGTATAGATCGCGTGTTTGAATTGCTAGCTGAGGAATCTGACATAGTAGATCGATCGAATTCCGTTTCTCCGGGTGATATGAAATTCAACATTTCCTTTGATCATGTTACCTTTGGGTACAAGAAAGGTTTGTCAATACTCCATGATATTTCCTTTGATGTAAACCAGGGTGAAATAGTTGCTTTGGTCGGTCCTACTGGTGCAGGTAAGACTACTATCTGTAATCTCATACCGAGGTTTTGGGATCCTGATATTGGTTGTGTAAAAGTAGGTGGATACGAAGTAAATAATTTAAATTTAAGGTTTTTACGTGGAAATATTGCTGCAGTTCTGCAGGACGTGTTTCTGTTTCATGGCACAGTTAGACATAATATACTTTTTGGTAGGCCGGAGGCCAGTCAAGATGAAGTGATTTCTGCAGCACAAATAGCTAATGCTGAGGAATTTATATTGGATATGCCAGATGGATATGAATCTATCATTGGTGAACGTGGAGTACGTCTGTCTGGAGGCCAGAAGCAACGTCTTTCCATTGCGCGCGCTATTTTAAAGGATGCCCCAATACTAATTTTAGATGAAGCCACCTCCGCAGTGGACGTAGAAACAGAGATGCTCATACAACAGGCGATTACACGGCTGGTTGCTAATCGAACTGTTGTGGTAATTGCTCACCGTCTTTCCACTGTACGTAATGCCGACAAGGTAGTTGTATTAGAAAATGGTCGAATAGTGGAATCAGGTTCTCATAGTACTTTGATTGAGCAGAATGGGACATATGCACGTATGTTACAAGCGCAAGATGTTGCAAGTGATTGGTCATTTGAAACCAATGTTGATCAGAGATGAATCAATATTGAAACAAGATTAAGCGCACATCTTGGTAATTCAAATTATCAGACAATGAGAATAGCTCAAAATGATATAGTTACATTATCTTGTGGCACTCTGCTATAATTGTCGGGTTGTCTATAATCTGGCGAATAAAAGTCAGCAATATATAGGTAAACATAGAAGAGGAGTATTAGGCCATCCTCCAGAGAGTCAGGGTAACAGGCTGAGAACCTGACATGTGTTAGAGGAACACTAAAAAGGCTCAACTCGCCTCTGAGTACTGTGGATGAAATTGATTAGTCCGCAGCGGAAATGTCCGTTATCACATTTTTAAAGAGGGTGGAGTTAATCAATTATCTTCACCAAGTAGGGTGGTACCGCGGATTCCCTTTCGTCCCTGAACGGACGTGGGGATTTTTGGTTAAATAGCTGACAGCATAGATTAATGTAGTTCTTGCATGTAACAAAAATTGGAAAATTATTAGTAATAGGAAGGCGTGTATGGAAACATCTAAATATGTTCCACAGGAAATTGAGTCTCGATGGCAGCAGCGATGGGATGAAGATCAGTTATATCGAGCTTTGGTTGACCATACTAAAGAAAAATACTATTCGTTGACCATGTTACCTTATCCAAGTGGGGATTTGCATATTGGTCATTGGTATGCAATGACCCCATCCGATGCACGTGCTAGATATATGCGTATGCAGGGGTATAACGTAATGTTCCCTATTGGCTTTGATGCATTTGGCTTACCAGCTGAAAATGCTGCAATTAAACGGAATGTACATCCAAAGGAATGGACCTATAAGAATATTGACAATATGCGTAGACAACTTAGGACAATGGGCGCGATGTGGGATTGGGAACGAGAAGCTGTTTCTTGCGACCCGGGTTATTATCGTTGGAGTCAGTGGTTCTTCTTGCAATTGTATAAGAATGATATGGTGTATCGCAAGCAATCTCCTGTTGACTATTGTCCTAACTGTAACACTACCCTTGCTCGCGAACAGGTCTGGGGTGATGATCGTCATTGTGAGAGATGTAGTACTCCAGTGATAAAGAAAGATCTTGAGCAGTGGTTTTTCAAGATTACAGATTATTCGGAAGAATTGTTGGATTATTCGCTTATTGACTGGCCTGATCGGGTGAAGTTGTTGCAGACTAATTGGATTGGGCGTAGTGAAGGGGCGCATGTTGAATTTTATACTGAGGACTCACAAGTCATCGAAGTGTTCACCACTCGTCCTGATACTCTTTGGGGCGCAACATTTATGGTCCTCGCTCCTGAGCATAATTTAGTAGAAAGTTTAACGACCGAAGAGAAACGATCCGAAGTGGAAGCTTATGTGGAAGCTGCAGTACGCAAGACTGATGTCCAACGTGAGTCTGTTAACAGAGTAAAAACCGGGGTTTTTACCGGGGGCTATGCTATTAATCCAGTGAATAAGGAGCGTATCCCAGTATGGGTGGCCGACTATGTTTTGATCACTTATGGCACTGGGGCAATAATGGCAGTTCCTGCGCATGATGAGCGAGACTTTGAATTCGCTCGTAAATATGGCATAGAAGTAAGACCAGTTATTCATGATCCCAAAGAATCTGTTCCGCCAGATGGTGCCGCTATGAAGGAGCCTACATTAACACTTGGTAATATGATCAATTCTGGTCCGCTGACAGATACCCCAGCATCCGAGTCTGTTGAGAAGACATTAGACTGGCTTGAAAGCCAAGACATTGGGAAAAGAGCCATAAATTACCGTTTGCATGATTGGTTAATCTCGAGACAACGGTATTGGGGAACACCTATTCCTATGACCTATTGCGTAAAATGTGGAGTGCAACCAGTTGATGAGGATCAGTTGCCAGTATTGTTGCCGGATGAAATTGAATGGCGACCCACAGGTGAAAGTCCACTCAAATATCATTCAACATGGAAGAAGACAACATGTCGAGAGTGTGGAGGAGATGCTACTCGAGAAACTGATACTATGGATACTTTTATGTGTTCGGCGTGGTATCAGTATAGATACCTAAGCCCAGAATATGATTCTGGTCCTTGGGACAAAAAAGAACTTGACTATTGGATGCCTGTGGATACGTATACAGGTGGAATCGAGCATGCAACTATGCATCTCATATATTTTCGCTATTTTACTAAAGCGCTGCGTGACATAGGTTTATTGGAGTACGATGAGCCTGTAATGACATTGAGAAATCAAGGTGTTATATTGGGTGAAGACTCGGAAAAAATGTCTAAGAGTCGAGGTAATGTAGTAGCTCCAGACGAGTTGGTAAATAAATATGGTGCTGATGCTGTTCGCGCATATTTGATGTTTTTTGCGAGATGGGACCAAGGTGCACCTTGGAGTGGAAGTGGTATTGAAGGTGTATCGCGTTGGTTGCAAAGAGTTTGGCGAATTGTGATGGAATCGCACAATGACAGAGAAGTTGGTACAACCGACCAGGGTGATGTTCGTGATTTGCATCGTAAGGTTCATCAAACTATCAAGCAGATTAGTCACGACATGGAGCATTTTCAATTTAACACTGTTATATCAGCACTAATGGAATTAACAAATGCACTTAATAAAGCCGTCTCAGATAAGCTTACCAATACGGAGGTATTTGATCACGGGTTGGAAACTCTTATAAAATTGATGGCCCCTGTCACACCCCATATAAGTGAAGAATTGTGGTCTCAATTGAACAATCCTTATAGTGTTCATCAGCAACCTTGGCCTGTGGCAGATGATGAAGCAATTTTAGAAGACGAAATAACTTTAATTGTGCAGGTCAACGGAAAGGTGCGTGAAAGACTGATAGTTCCTGCTACGATAGATTCTGAAAGTGCAAAAGCACATGCATTAAGCAGTGAAAATGTGAAGCGATATCTTGATGGAAAAGATGTGCAAAAAGTGATTTATGTACCCGGAAGACTAGTCAACATAGTTGTAAAATAGTCTCCGTGTTGGTTTTGAGAGATTTATCCTATTAGTTTGATTTGATAGGCGTGGTTTTTTGTGATGATATCTGCCGGAAAACCAGTATTACTTTTCCTTGTATTCGTATAGTTGATGGGTCGAGATAAATTGCGTCCATAGTGGGATTGGCTGGCTGTAGGCGCACCATGTCGTTTTCTAGATAAAAATATTTCAGTGTTGTTTCCTCGCTATTAATCAACCAAATGGCTGCAAGATCACCATTGTTCACCTGCACCTGTTGTTTCATTATGACGTAATCACCATCGTTTATCATGGCGTCTATCATTGAGTCTCCTCGTACTTCTAATGCAAATATTTCTTTTTCATCTCCAACCAGATCTTGAGTAAGATTAATGGTTTCGTCCGGTGCATAAGAGACTGCAGCTTCGGGGAAGTGTACTGGCTCACTTGCAAATATCCGACCCACTAGTGGTATTTGTACTAGCCTACTTGCTTTATTCTTGTCTAGCTGGATTCCACGGGACACGCGCATCATTCTGTTGATATAACCTTCATTTTCCAACTTGTTGAGGTTGTAATTAACAACAGATGTTGAAGTTATTTGGCATGCTTTTCCTATTTCGCGGATTGTAGGCGGATACGAATGTTGACTAATGAAATTAGTTATGAAGTCGAGCATGTTTTCTTGCCTGGCCGAAAGCTTGCTTTTTGCCATGAATTCACCTTATTAATTGGTTTGCTAAAATTTTCTAAGGAAGCACTGTGATAATATCAGAACAAGTGTTCCGTGTCAATTTTGTGTTGGGGTGGTCCAATTGTAGACTTGTAGTTTGGTGCTGATTAGTCTTTACAGAGCCACCTCGGGGATTTGAACCCCGAACCTAGCACTTACGAAGCGCTTGCTCTGCCAATTGAGCTAAGGTGGCAACTGGACCGATTTTACCAGACGTGTAAACAGTGGCATAGGTTGGCTTGTACTGATTTATGAGGGATAATGAATGTATGCGCGTTGCTATGATATCTGTACACACATGTCCTTTAGCGGTGTTAGGGGGTAAGGAAAGTGGTGGCATGAATGTTTATGTTCGTGAGTTGACTCGCGAGCTAGGTCGTCAAGGTATCGGTGTTGATGTTTTCACTAGATCGCAAGATGAACATCAGTCACACATAAAACATGATTTGGATAACGGAAATCGTGTCTTTCATATTCCTGCTGGTCCTGAAAGACCAATTCCCAAAACTGATCTATACGAATGGTTGCCCGAATTTACTGGTGGGGTGAAGCTAGCATCTGTATTATTAGATGAACAATATGATTTAGTACATTCGCATTATTGGTTGTCTGGAGTAGCTGCGCTCGAACTACAGAAATGGTGGGATGTTCCTATAGTGCATATGGCGCATACTCTTGGGATCAACAAAAACAAAGTTGCCAAGGATAATCAACAACTTGAACCCCAGCTTCGTCTTGACACAGAATCAAGGCTGCCAAGATTGGTTGATAAAATAATCGTTGCTACTGATCGTGAACGATCTCAAATAGAAGAAATGTCACGGGAATTTGTAGGGAAAACTTCCGTGATACCGCCTGGTGTGGATCTAAATGTGTTTCATCCATATATTCAGTCCGAAGCGAGGCATCAGCTGGATATTCCACTCGATAACAATATGGTACTTTTTGTGGGACGCATTGAGCCTCTTAAGGGAGTAGATACTCTTTTACATGCTATGCAATATCTAAAAGAGTCCGGAGAAATGCCAACAGAGATGTATATGTCTGTAATTGGTGGAGATCCCGGAAAGCCTCGTGAGACTCGTCATGCTGAGTTAGAAAAATTGATGGCTCTTCGTGATGAGCTTGGTCTTAGTGACTTAGTGGCTTTTTTGGGAAGACGGGATCAGGAAACATTACATAGGTATTATGCAGCTGCTGATGTGGTTGTAATGCCTTCACATTATGAGTCATTCGGAATGGTTGCACTTGAGGCTATGGCTTGTGGCACACCGGTAATAGCTACAGATGTTGGAGGACTTTCTCAGCTAGTCAGAGATGGAGAGACAGGTTTCTTGGTACCTGGTATGGATGTAGTTGCTCTGGCTGAAAGTTTGGGAAAAGTACTGTCTGACAAGAAATTACGTGAGCGTTTAGGTAGACAGGCATCAGAATATGCTGAGGCTTACGCCTGGCCTGGAATTGCAGGACAGGTAATTGATTTGTATAAGAACATATTGACTAATGCATGACACACAAAGGACTATTCTGAATTAGTGGTGATCACTAATTTTCAATTATTGTCAGGCGACCTACTCTTATGCCGTGCCCATATGAATTGCGGTCGGTAGAATCATGATACATTAAATATGTTTGGTCCTGTAGTCGAATTATGTCGGCCCCTGCCGGGTCACGTGCATTTATCAGTACATGTTGTTTTCTGAATATAATTCCATCTTGAGAAGTGCTGTAACCCATTACGGCAACTCCGGTGAAGTCTCTTATACCCGCGTCTTGAGGTTTGTTTAATTGATAGAAAAGTGTTACGCAACCGTCGTCACGAAGTAGTGGATAAACTTCGCGAGCTGATGCGGTCAAGTGTGGTGCTCCCGGTCCGATTATGATGCCAGGTTCTACATTCCAGTCGAACAAGTCGCTAGATGTAGCTCGGCGCAGCCAGTGGTTTGGCGGACCACCTTGTAGCATATCTTTTTTTGGCTCACCATGTTGCGGTGCTGGTCCAAAATATCCTTGCCATAGATTTTCACCGACTGGAATTATGCTCAGTTTCTGTATAGCTTTCATGTCTGCTGCAGATTGTGATATTCTTTCTCCTGGCTCTACATTAAAAGTTTGTCCTTCATCGTCACTGACAAAAGATTGGACGCCAGTTTGTGATGATCCCACAAAAAGTCGTATCCTATTGTCTGGCAGTCTATATACCCGAAGAGGACCTAGGTTTACTCCTTGGTTCATAGCTTCTGGTCCAGATATTCTAATGCCTTCATAGGCAAAGTTAATGCCATCTGTCGAAAGCGCACTGCCTATACCTGCTCCAGCATTAGTAAAGAAAAGTCGTATATTTCCATCGCTAAGCAGCAAAGATGATGGATTAGCCATTGGGGCCATAGGGTCTGGATTGCCAGCATCCTGGGCGGTCAGTACTATTCCCAGGTCTTCAAATAAGTATTTGCTGTCTTCGCATGTTGCTGGTGAATCTATTTCAGTTGAATTTTGTAATTCATTTGATTGGGGAGTATCAATAATAGGCTCTGGTTTGGGCCTGTTGGGTCCCGAAAGAATTGCGCTAGCAATTCTAAAGCCTGCAAAAGGATCTGGACCGTCAGTCAAAGTATAATAAACTCTCCAATTGCCTTCGCCTATGTACACAGCAGTAGGGTCCAGCGCATTTCTTGGAGTGCGGTCTAATAGTGCAGTATCATCAGCTGACCAATCAATTCCGTTTTCGGATCTTGCTAAGAATAAACGTTGAGGTTTGCTAATAGGGCCACCTGGAGGAGTAGTAGAGACCAACATAAAGTTAGGTGAACCTGTAAGTACGTATGAGTCAACAAAGCCGCCGGCAAGACGTAGGCCTGCATCTTTATCAAAACTAATACCATCAAGGCTTGTAGCAGAACGAATGACCTCTCGTTTCTTGTTTGGAACCATATCAGTCCACATGATTCGTATTTGACCATTAGGTAGTACAAAAGAATCTGGAACTCCCCATGCCCGTCGGTTTGTTTCCTGCACAATACCAGTATCAGAATCTACAATCCAGTCGATACCATCATTGCTTATTGCGGTTCGTATTTTAGAATCTCCACCATCAGGCCCTTTGTTAGAGTGTTCTGTAAAATACATCCTCCATCCGTTAGATGTACGTATAACAGTAGGATCAGATCCCGGAGGTGTTCTGGCGGGTACTTTATTGAAGGATAATCCATCTGTAGATTCCCATATTTCAATACCCATATTTGTAACGTATAGTCGTACAGTGCCATCATCTAGCATGACTGCCTCGGGGCTTACACCCTCGGGGCCGACTGAATCCACTTCGGCCTCTAGAGTCCAAGACTCCACTAAGTCGTTACTAATGTTAGCAAGTGTTTCTGTAGGAGATGACTCCACATTTGCATCAATGACTACACTAGTTGCCTTCATAGGCTCTTCAGTTTGATTTGAGTCTATCGTGGTCGAATCTAATAGTTTAACTTCCGACGTCACTTTTGTGACGTTTGGTGGAGATGTCTCCAACACATTGCTATCCTGTGTAGCAACCGAGTCTATTGTTTGGTTTGTTGTAACATTATCTTCTTGGGTACATCCTGTCACAATCATTAGGAATGTTATTACAACGATTCCTGTTGTACATAATTTTGATTTCATGTTTGTTTTTGCCTGCATGTTTTATAATCTTTATAGTTTAGGAAAACATAAATTACCCTGATATTTTATTACTGCTTGCTTGAATTTTTCAGGTACCTTTACTGTAGAATTTGTAATGTAGTCATAAGCCACCTGGATTGTTTTGGCGGATGCAATTTGCCGTCCCGTATCAGTATTAATTGTATACATGCAATCGAAGCTTTTGTTACCAAATCTCGTGATGCCAACACTGACATTGAGTCGTTCGGAGATATATGCTGGTGATTTATAGTCGCATGTTGCATGCGCAACTATCATATTCATTTCATTTAGTCCGGAGAGTGTTTTGAGTTCTTGGAAATATTTTGTGCGTACTGTTTCCAGATACGTGAAATATACCGCATTATTCACGTGTCCAAAAGAGTCAACATCACGGAATATTACTTCTATTGGATGATTGTAGGTCGCAGCAGTATTTGGATTGTCTGCTTTGTGTGTGGTTTTCATTGACATATATTTGAATGCTGATTTTAGCATATTACAGCAATGCTTATTTTACCCAGCATTGGATGGTTGTGTCACTACTTCCAATTGAACAATAAATTACATATATTTTTGTCGAATAAGATGTTATTGTGCTTTTGCACCTTGTTCTATAATTGAACACATGCAATCTAGTGCCATAACTGTACGAGTTGCACAGTTGCGTCATGAACTGCAACTCCACAATTATCTTTATTATGTTATGCAATCTCCCAGTATTTCTGATAGCGACTTTGATGAACTATTTAAGGAGCTACAGGATTTAGAGAGCCAATATCCTGAATTGATTGAAGAGGATTCACCCACGCAACGTGTAGGAGGATATCCTTCTGATAAGTTTGATAAAGTTGATCATCCTAATCCTATACTCAGTTTGAGTAAAGTCAATAGTCCTGCTGATACAGAGGCATGGTTCGCTCGCATATCAAAGTTAGACGGAAGGGTAATGTCCAACAAGTTTGTGGTGGAACCTAAGATTGACGGTTTGACAGTAGTGCTACATTATGAAAATGGAGTTTTCACACGAGGTTGTACTCGCGGAGATGGACATGTGGGCGAAGATATAACAAGAAATCTTCGAACAGTACGTTCGTTACCTTTGCGCGTACCAGTTAAAGGATCTATGGATGCACCTAGCACTTTGGTTGTACGTGGAGAGGCTTTTATACCAAATCAATCTTTTTACGACTTGAATAATAAGTTAGGTGCTAACGGTGAGCGTACATATATTAATGCTCGTAATGCTGCATCAGGTGCTCTAAGGCAATTAGATCCTAGAGTAACTGCTAGTCGTCCGATTGCATTGTTTTGTTATGAGGTGGTTGCTTCAGACCCACAGTTTTTGAACAGCCAATGGGATACTCTAACTTATTTGCGTGAACTAGGCTTTCCCGTATCGGATGATTCAGTCCTGTGCAACAATATGAGGGATGTGATTGATAGATGTCAAATGTGGTCTGATAAGAGAAAAGGTTTGGATTATGAAATAGACGGCGTTGTCATCAAAATTGATGATTTAGATGTTATGGCAAATTTGGGAGTGGTAGGCAAAGATCCAAGAGGTGCAGTTGCTTACAAATTTGCTGAAGATCAGGTTACTACACGGTTAGTTGATATTGGGCTGAATGTTGGCAGGACCGGTGTGTTAACTCCATATGCGGTTCTACAACCCGTGAAAGTTGGTGGGGTGATTGTTAAGCAGGCTACATTGCATAATCTAGATTTTGTTAGAGATAAGGATATACGTGTGGGTGATCATGTGCTCATTAAACGTGCTGGTGAAGTGATACCTTATGTAATAGGTTCTTTGGAGTTAGAGCGCGATGGTAGTGAGGTTCCTTATGATCCTCCTGACAAATGCCCTAGTTGCGGCACAGCTGTTCATCGTTTTACAAATGAAGTTGCTATATATTGTGCTAATATAGCTTGTCCGGCTCAAATTGTTCGCAATTTGGAACATTTTGTGTCCCGTTCTACGTTAGAAATAGATGGTTTCGGTAAGGGTCTAGCTAAACAGCTTGTTGAGGCTGGTCTAGTCAAGGATGTTGCAGACATATTCTCTTTGGACAAAACTAGTTTGCTTGAGTTAGAAGGGTTTGCTCACAAAAAAGTAAGCTCACTATTGACTGCAATTGCTGAATCAAAGAAAAAGCCTCTTAGTCGTTTGGTTGAAGCACTAGGAGTTAGAGGTGTAGGTTCGGTAGCTTCCGCATCCTTAGCATCAGCCTTTGGGTCGCTAGATGCTTTAGGAGAAGCTACAACTGAGGAATTACAGGAAATAGAAGGTCTCGGTCCTAATATAGCTAATGCAGTGGTAGAATGGTTTGATGAGCCGACTAACCGTAGGGTGTTAGATAAGTTGCAGGCAGCTGGGTTTTGGCCTACGCTAAATGATTCGCACAATAATATCTCGGGTGTTCTTACAGGGATGACGATAGTAATTACTGGTACTTTACAGGGTTGGTCACGGAAAGATGCTGTTGATTACATAGAATCTCATGGTGGCTCAGTTGGCAAAAGCATTACATCTAATACAAATTATCTTTTAGTCGGCGATCGTCCAGGCAGCAAATTGGATCGTGCTCTAAATTTGGGTATTACAGTGATAGATGTGAATTCATTGAAAGACTTGGTAAAATAGTGATAGCATTATTAGTGTTGACAGAAAGTGTGCGTTGCTCTAAACTGCCGTAGTTTTGTGGGAGACGCAAAAATATAAGCGGGCAAAAATATAAGTGAGCGATAACATTCAAACTGGTATACAAAATCGTATCGATGGTATGCATCAACGTGTGCAGGGCTTGCGAGATGCGGATATGTATTTCTATAACATGCCAGTCTCAGAGCTTAAGGGCAGTTCCGAAGTAGTCGTTTCTGGCCGCACAATGTTGATGTTAGCTTCATATGGTTATTTGGGATTATTGGGTCATCCCCGCATAAATAAAGCAGCAGGTGATGCTCTTGAAAAGTATGGAAGTGGCACACATGGTGTTAGAGTGCTTGCGGGCACTTTAGATATTCACGTAGAGCTTGAGAAGACGATTGCGGACTTTAAGAACACAGAAGATGCAGTCACGTTTTCTAGCGGCTATGTCACTAATTTGGCTGCAATATCAACTATTGTGGGTAGACGCGATATAGTATTATGCGATAAATATAATCATGCTAGTATTGTAGATGGTTGCTTGTTGTCCGGAGCAGAATTGAAGAGGTTTCGTCACAATGATATGGATCATCTAGAAGGTTTATTGAAACGTTATTCTGATCGCACTACTAAATTGGTAATAGTTGATGCAGTGTTTAGTATGGATGGTGACATCATTGATTTGCCGGCACTTGTTGAACTGTGTAGAAAATATGACGCTTGGCTAATGATGGATGAAGCTCATTCGGTGGGTGTGTTAGGGAAAACAGGGCGTGGAATTGAAGAGCACTTTGGCATGCAAGATTGCGTGGATGTTAAGATGGGTACACTAAGCAAGACTATACCTAGTATAGGTGGCTATATTGCTGGTAATAGCGGTCTAGTTAACTTGCTTAAGCATGCTGCACGAGGGTATGTTTTCTCTGCTGCTATTCCACCTGCGCAAGCGGCCGCAGCTAAAGCTGCTTTTGAAGTGATTATTGATGAGCCAGATAGAATTGAGAAAGTTCAGCAAAACGCCCGCATTTTTATCGATGGCCTACAGGCGATTGGTTTTGACACCATGAGTAGTGAAACGGCAATCGTACCTGTGCTATGCGGAACTGATGAGAAGGCATATGAACTGGTACGGTTGTGTCAGAGTCAGGATATCTTTGTTTTGCCGGTAGTATCCCCAGCTGTGCCAGAAGGTTTGTCTAGATTACGTGCTACAGTCACTGCTGGTCATTCGAAAGCACAGATTGAACATGCCTTATCTGTATTGGAAATTGCTGGCAAAGAAGCTGGCCTTATCTAAACAACCCTTTATCTAGCATTGATTTAATCTATCAGTTCAGCCTGTTGCGCCCATTCTATAAAATACTTTAGTCGTGGATGGCCAGCATATACTCCGCGATATTGTTCCGGTAGAAGTGCAGCTAGTCTAAGCATTATGTTCTCGGTCTGCATTTGTAATTGCGCTGAGCGATCTTGGCGCTGAATAGGTTCTAGTCTAAATGGTGGACCCACTTTAAGTATTAGGTGCGGACGACGCAACCTTTTTAGTTCATCAAATGTTTTATCAGTACCAATAATCACTGCCGGCACTATGGGTACATTTGCTTTTGTGGCTAGAAATGCAATTCCTGCTCTTGGTTTTTGTAGTTCTCCTGTCTTGCTACGAGTACCTTCAGGAGCTATACCTAGCATGACTCCTGACTTCAATGCTTTAATGGCACCACTGAGGGCGGTGCGATCAACTGTACCTCGTTTTACCCATACGACTCCACCTGCATCTGCTCCTGCCCAGTTAAGTATCAACCTAAAAAAGATATTTTTGTGATATTTGTGAGCCACAAACCCAGACAATTTTGGGTGTTTGATAAGAGTCAATAGCAGTGGGGCGTCCGCGAAACTCATGTGATTTACGACTAAAATACATCCTCCAGATGTTGGCAGATTATGTTCGCCCACTATACTACGTGTTGTGAACATGCTATACAGCAACTCAAAGAGTGATTTTAAAGCTTTAGTACTGTTCATTTATGTATTACTGTGATATTAATCGTCCATGTGCATATACAGAGTAATGGCTATGTTGTTCTAAGGTTGTAGTGAAGATTGTATCAACGTCGGATGTCTCGCCAGGCCCCATAGTTAGATCATGTTCAATGATCCGATAGGACAGTATTTGGTTAGAAGTGTTGTAAGCGCTTATTAATATATCAATTGAACCCACATATTCCTCTGAGTTGTTCTGGATTTCAGCTGTAACAGCATGTTTTGCCAAATTGGATTGCTGAGTACCTGTTATAGTTGAGCTAAGTACCACAAAGCGATTAGATAATGTAGTTCCATCTTCTGCATTAAGTACATTGCCGGCTGCTCCCAAAACCTTGTTGCTTGTTGAAAACCGTACTGATATTGGTGTGATTTTGCCAGGCATAATTATTTCTAAAGGCGCAAATGTAACCTTACTAGGTCCAATTTCTCCCTCCGCCAATATAGCAGTGACTTGGACAACTAGGTCAATGACAGGATTGGTAGTTTTATTTTCTAATTCCCCTAGACAAAGTTGTTCCTCATTTGGACCCGGGAAACAATGGAATTGTGTCATTTCAAGCAATTTGTATTCTATTGCCGCAGTGTTTTTGCTAGCCAATACTATGTCACCAAATGGGATGACTAGGTCTTGGCCAGGTTGCAGTGATAATGGATCAATGCCTGAGTTTGCCATTTGTATTTGTTCAACCGTAACACCTTTCTCAGAGGCAATTGCTATCAACGTATCTCCTGATTGAACAGTGTAGGCATAGGGAGTTGCAGTTGGATCTAAACTTGGAAGGGTCGGCACTACAAATGTTGCTGTTTTCTTTGGAGGCGAGGTGGCTGTGGACTGCAGTTTGCGCAAAGCAGCAGTAGGTGCAGATGTAACATCAATGTTTTCAGGTTCGTTATTGACACAGCCATTTAATCCACCCAATAACATTGCTGTAGATACGAGTGCAATCAATCTTAGTTTAGTATGCATGCTAGTAAAGCAATTATATTCTAATATTGTCGGCGGGCGAATTTATGTGCTTATATTAATATTTTTGTTGTGGTAAAATTCCGCAGTATTTTTAGAGTGGGTACTGTATAATCAAGCAAGCAAGCTCGTATAGTCGAGCTTGAATGAACATTATTATCTTTAGACTAAGTAGTATGGAGTGTTGAAATGCCAGTTTACGCTTATAGCTGTAACAGCTGCGGGTTGCAGTTCGAACGTATGCAACGGTTTAGTGATCAACCAGTGTCTGATTGTCCAGAATGTAATGCAGATACTGTGCAGCGCGTTATCCAGCCAGTCGGGATTATTTTTAAGGGTTCTGGATGGTATGTAAAAGATAGTAAGGCTGCTAATTCTGCTGGCAAACCTACGACTAAAGACAATGTAGCTGAGAAAAATAATAGTGTGGAAGGTGGCTCAAAATCAGGCGACTCTAGTGCTTCTGAAAGTAAGAGTAAAACATCTAAATCTGGCGAATCCAAAGACTCTACCAGTTCTGTAAAGAGCTCAACGAATGATGATTAATAAGTCCGAATTGACAATAACGATGGTGGCGCCTAGTAGGGCGCTTTTTTGTTTGACTGTCAATGTTAAATATTCGAATAATTGCGATTTATATTGATAATCTAGAAATTTTTGGAGGTAAGTATGCCTGTGACAGCAGTGGTAGGCACCCAGTATGGTGACGAAGGTAAAGGCCGTATTATTGACTTTCTTGCCGGTAATTCTGATTTAGTAATACGTTTCCAGGGCGGAAACAACGCAGGACATACTGTAGTAAATGATAAAGGCCGCTTTCACTTGCACCTAATACCATCGGGGGTATTTAATCCTAAATCTACGAATTTGATTGGTACAGGAGTAGTTGTTAATCCCGAGGCTTTGCTCAAAGAAATAGAAGAGTTAGAGTTATCTGGCATCGATACATCGGGGATTTTGGTGTCAAATCGTGCACACATGTTACTGCCCCATCATCGCGTGTTGGACGGTATAGAGGAGGAGTCGCGCGGTAGTGATAGTATTGGTACTACTAAACAGGGTATTGGTCCTGCATATCGGGACAAGACTGGTCGAAATGGAGTACGTATAGGCGATCTTAAACACATTGATTACTTGAAGAGTCGTCTGGAATTACAGCTTCAACAGGTCAACCAAGTTCTGTCCAATTTTGGTGAGCCATTGGTTGAGATTGATAGTTTGTTGGAACAATGTGTTAATTGGTCCGCCAAGTTGTCAGACAGAATTGCGGAACCTATTCCGTTAATTAAAGATGCCGTTGAAAGCAATCAACGAATATTGCTTGAAGGTCAGTTAGGTAGCATGAAAGATCTGGACTGGGGCACATATCCATACGTTACGTCTTCCAATCCAACGGCAGCGTTTGCCAGCGTGGGATCTGGTGTGCCTTATCAACATATTAATGATGTCGTAGGTGTTACAAAAGCCTATCAAACATCTGTAGGAGAAGGACCATTTCCTGGAGAATTGTTGGATCAGATTGGAGACAAATTGCGTGACATAGGTAAAGAGTATGGTGTCACGACAGGACGGCCTCGGCGGACAGGATGGTACGATTCCGTTGCAGTACAACACTCAATATGGCTCAATGGAATGACATCAATAGCTATTACAAAGCTGGACGTGCTTGATACATTCGAGGAAATAAAGATATGTAATTCCTATCAGCTTCCTGATGGGGACATTATAAATTATGTACCTGACACACCGGTTTTGGAAAAGGTTACTCCTTTGTTTGAGACATGGCGAGGATGGAAACAACCAACTACTCATGTTCGTAGATGGGAAGACTTACCACAAGAAGCGCGCAATTATTTAGAACGACTGCAGGAGTTGGCAGGGATTCCTATTGGATATGTGTCGGTAGGAGCTGAACGCGAAGCCATGTTTGCTGTATGAGTACTTTCTCTCATGACACTTTTGTATCTCCATTAACATGGAGATATGGTAGTGCCGAAATGCGGCAGTTGTGGAGTGAAATTCATAAGCGACAATTGCTCCGGAAAGTGTGGTTTGCTTTATCTAAGGCTCAGCATGAGTTTGGTTTGGTTACTGCCGAACAGCTTAATGATCTTTACGAGAATATTGACCACGTTGATATTGACCGTGCTACTGAGATCGAGAAAGATATTAAACATGATCTGATGGCTGAATTGCGCACTTATGCAGAACAGTGTTCGGTAGGTGGCGCAGTTTTGCATCTTGGTGCTACCTCAATGGACGTGCTGGACAATGCAGATGCTTTACGGATTAAAGAGAGCCTTGAACTTATTCAATCTAAGATGAATAAGTTACGAGATGCTTTAGCTGATTTAATAGATATTTGGGGTGCGACACCAGCTATGGGTTTTACTCATTTGCAACCTGCAGAACCCACAACTGTTGGTTATAGACTAGCGCAATATGGGCAAGACATTCTCATCGATTATGCTGAGATATTACGTGTTTGCGAAAGTGTTAGAGGTAAGGGATTTAAGGGAGCAGTAGGTAGTGCAGCTTCCTACGTAGAGTTGTTAGATGGAAATGTTGTAAGGGCTGAGGATCTAGAAAGACGTGCGATGCAGTTACTACAGATAGATTGTTTTGCAGTTTCGAACCAGACTTATCCTCGAAAACAAGACTGGTTAGTGGTCAATTCTCTAGCAGGTCTTGGAGCCACTCTATATCGTTTCGCATTTGATGTGCGCATATTGCAGTCACCATTGATTGGAGAGTGGTCTGAGGGTTTTGGACGAGATCAAGTCGGCTCATCTGCAATGCCATTTAAGATGAATCCAATAAATGCTGAAAAAATTGATAGTTTAGGACGTTACTTGGCTGGCTTGCCTCGGGTAGCTTGGGACAATGCATCCCATTCCTTATTAGAGCGCACTTTAGATGATTCTGCGAATCGGAGGTTGCTTCTACCACAAGCATTTCTTATTGCTGATGAATTATTGGATACTACAATCAAATTAGTTGCAGGGCTTAAAATTGATGAGGAAGCTACTGCTAACAACTTGGATGCTTTCAAGCACTTAGCTGCTATAGAACCTTTGTTGATGGCACTGTGTAAAGCAGGGGCAAATAGACAGGATATGCATGAAATTATCCGGGACCATATTTTGAAATTTAAATCTCTTGGGGATGCAAAAGAAACAAATAAATTAATTGATGATTTATCTTCTAATAAAGATTTGCTTCAATATCTTGGTGCTGACGAAATTAGGCAGAAATTGGATAGTATAGACAAATATGTTGGTTTTGCTCCGGAACATGCGAGTTCTATTGCGCTTGCATTACGAAATTACTGATATAAAGTTGTGAGTATGAGAAAAATAAAGTATGAGGACAAATTTGTTGTTACAACGATATTTACAAGTCTAACAAGGTATTCCTGGTGAAATAATGACTACATCGATTACAAATATAGGTGCGCGTGAAATAATTGATTCACGAGGTAATCCGACACTTGAAGTCGAAATTACACTAGAGGGTGGAATAATAGGTCGGTCTTCTGTTCCATCTGGTGCTTCTACAGGTAGCTATGAAGCTTTGGAGCTGCGCGATCATGACAAATCGCGCTATGATGGCAAAGGTGTATTGCAAGCAGTAGCCAACGTGGAAAACGAAATATCAGATACGTTAGTTGGGTGTGATGTAAGAGAACAGCAGGAAATTGATAAAGCTCTTATTGAGCTTGATGGCACTAGTGATAAATCACGATTGGGGGCCAATGCTATTTTAGGTGTAAGCTTGTCGGTTGCCAAAGCTGCGGCAATTTCGCAGGGCATTTCTCTATTTAGATATATAGGAGGCATGCAGGCTAATTTACTTCCGGTGCCTATGGCTAACATATTGAATGGTGGGGTCCATACCAACTGGCAATCCACAGATATTCAAGAGTTTATGGTTATGCCTCTTGGTGCTTCTAGTTATTCAGAAGGTCTACGATGGATTGTAGAGATTTACCATAAACTTAAACAGGTTTTGACTGAAAAAGGTGCTCTGACCACTGTGGGAGATGAAGGTGGGTTTGCTCCAGTGCTAAATACAAACAAAGCAGCAGTGGAATTGATTGTGTCTGCAATTGAACTGGCAGGTTATGTTCCAGGAGACCAGGTGGGTATTGCAATTGATGCTGCTGCAAGTGAATTCTATGATGATGAGCAAGGTAAGTATCATTTACATGTAGATGACATATGGTTAAATTCAGAAGAGTTAGTAGAGTACTGGTCAGAGTGGATAGATAATTATCCCATTGTATCGATAGAAGACGGAATGCACGAAAGTGATTGGAATGGCTGGTCGCACTTAACACAGTTGCTTGGAGACAAGATCCAGATTATGGGTGATGATCTGTTAGTTACTAACTCAGACAGAGTGCAAAAGGCTATCAAGTGTGGTGCAGCTAATTCATTGCTTGTCAAGTTGAACCAGATAGGTTCACTTACTGAAACTATTGCAGCAGTGGACTTGTGTAATCAAGCTGGATGGACGGTAGTAGCTTCACATCGTTCTGGAGAAACAGAAGATACCACTATAGCCGATTTGGCGGTGGCACTAAATATGGGGCAGATCAAGACCGGCGCGCCGGCACGTTCAGAAAGGGTGGCAAAGTATAATCAATTACTACGCATCGAGGAAGAATTAGGCGAACTTGGTGTTTATGCTGGTTGGAAATCTTTAAAATCTCAGGTTTGATTGGTCTGTGCGATCCCCTCTTGTGTTGGTCTGCCATCAAGAGCAGCCCGGCTTTCTCTGCCGGGTGCTGGAGTGGCACAGAATGCACATACATTCCATGTGAGGTCTAGCATTTGCTTGCAATTCGGACAGGGTTTTTTGAGTATGGTCTGACAATATGGACACACGTGCCAGTTATTGCGAGTAGGCCTGTTACAGCCAGGGCAGAATGGACGCTCTTCGATTTCCTGCAACAGTGCTTCAGCTTCTAGTGACCTTTCATATGCCTCAGACAGTGTTTCTCTTGGTCGTAATATAAGATATATGATGAATCCGGCAATTGGTAGTGTTGCTGCCACCATCGCTGCTAGCAATTGTGCAAAAAAGTCTCTAGATCTAGCTCTCATGTCGCGAAAAGTCCACACTACCAGAGCTAGCCATAGTGCTCCCGTGAAAGCACCTAATAGAGCCACACTCCATCGCACATATTCGGTAAGGGAAGTTATATCTATCTGTGTAGGCATATTAGAAAGAGTTAGTCGTATTTAATCATTATAGCATCCGTATCGGAGCAGTCAAACAGGTAGCTACAAAGACTTGACCAGTTTGTAGAGTAAAACTAAACTTATAAAAGTTATTATTTAGTGTGGTATAAGCACCAATTTATATGTCGGTACTAGTACACTAGTAGATTCTATGGCTAAATATCAGATTATTATATTACCTAAGCTTGATTATTATAATTGGGTTGCCGCAACAAAAGAATATGTACTTCGTTATCATGCAAACTTAACATCGGATCTAGATGTTGCTGGGCGTCACATGTATCCTAATCAGGTTATCACTTTGTTAGATGCTCCGCAAGCCTATGGACGAAATGCTGTGTCTTGGTTTCGTAAGAATTACCCAGAAGTCCGTCTTGATGTTATTGAGGCTCTCACTCCAGCTGAGTTAGAAAACACGCTGTCTGCTCGTGTCAGTAGTGATGATAGGTACGGGAGTTCAGGAAAAAGTTTTCGTCTATTGTGGCCCACAGATTACCCTAAAGTAAATCAATCCTTTGGTGTCAATCAACATTTTTATCGTCGATGGGGACTGCCTGGGCACGAAGGTTTGGATATTCGTGCCCCAATGCGTTCAGGTGTGTATGCGTGTGCTGCGGGAACTGTATATAGAGTACATGACGGTAGCGGAAGTCATCCTTATGGTATCCATGTAAGATTGCGTCATCAAGATGGATATCGTACGATTTATGCTCATCTTCACCGGGCTCTAGTTGCTGTGGGTCAGCATGTAAAGGCTGGGGAACAGATTGGTCTTGCCAACTCTACGGGAAACTCAACTGGATCTCATCTTCATCTTACACTAAAGAAAGAAGGGGCTAGTGCAGCTGGTATGACTAATTACCCCAGTGACATTATTGACCCTACACCATTTCTACAATTCCCTGAAGATGAAACAGAGTTACCGGGCAAATCAATTACGGTTGAATGGAAACATGACATGTGTCTTGTCGGAGTGCATGGACGTGCTGATGGACCTCTATTGGAACCTGACTTTCCCGTGATTAAAGATGCTCGTATGGAAGCAGTAAAACTACTTTCTAATGCTCCTCCTGACAATGTCAAGCGTTTGCTTGGTATTAATAGCGATATGTTTCTGCTTGTGCGCTTATTTGCAGGCTTTCGTGATCGTAAAGTTAGTTCTGCTGATTTTGTGTCTTGGGTACAAGCTGATATGCATCAGTTATATGAACAAGGAGTGCGTTATTTCGAGGTTCACAATGAACCCAATCTACAGATTGAAGGTTGGCATCATTCGTGGCAGGATGGTCATCAATTCACGGATTGGTTTCTAGAAGTGGTAGAGCGCCTGAAGGCTAATTACCCGGAAGCTCTTTTTGGATATCCAGGTCTTTCTCCAGGACATGAGATTCCAGGTCAAAGGATGGATTCTTGGGTATTCTTGCAACAATCTGAAATTGCAGCATTAGAATCTGATTGGATGGGTTGTCATTGCTATTGGATTAGCGATGCAGATATGATGCAGCCAACAGGTGGCTTGGTTTATGAGGAATTTCGTCGCAGATATCCTGAAAAACTACTATTTGTTACTGAGTTTTCAAACCCTTATAGTGAAGTGTCTGCTAGAGATAAAGGGCAGCAATATGTTGATTATTATCGTCGCTTAAGGAATATCAAGGGTATTGGTGCAGCTTTCTCTTTCGTCTTATCTGCTTCATCCAACTTTCCACATGAAGTATGGCGTAGAGAGGATGGTCATATTTCAGATATAGCACAATTGGTAGGAAACAGAAATTTCTAATTGAAAGTTTACTTTAATATTATTGTTCTTTGTTAACAACATAGAGCTCAAATATTGGTTTCCCACTAGACTGTGAAATTATACCGATATTTTCTAATCTGCGCCCGTGAGTGTTGGTATAAATCTCAAATTCTGTACGTCGATTCATAAAAACATTGTCTTCAGTGTGCAACACATAGACTGTATCATTGTCTGGGTTATAAGAGTCCAACCGTTCCACAAAACCAGTGTCGGTATTGTCGCTGAAACCAAAAACTTCTTGTGGCTTAATTCTTTCATTAGTAAGAAATTGTACTTGTGGTGCAAAGCCCCAATCTAATGCAACTGTATTGTGGGGATTAATATTATCTAGATGGTTTGCCAATGAATATATTGCATCGGTGTGAGGACTCTCACCACCAACTTTGCCTAAGGTCTGGTGCATCTGGATGTTTGTCCGCAAATCTTTGCCAATTAAGGTAGTGAATGCCCAAGTTATTATAATGACTATTGTCAACTGATAATGTTTGCTGACCGGATAAACTGTTTTCAATAGTTGTGGGATTTTTGCGGTACTGACTGCTACGATTGTCGTCCATAACGGTGTAAAAATGGCTAAGTGGTGTGGAAACATTCCCGAAGGAGTTGGTGTGAAAGGTACTTGCAATAGACTTGTTAGAAACAGTAATAATAATACACAATTTTTTTTACTCCTAGTCCCGTGGCACATTATACTGATAACTAAAATAATTAAACTAATGATAAAAGCCGAGAGCCACAGTCTGTTTCCGGGAGAGCTGCCTAGATACCAAAAGTGACTGTTACCTGTAAGCACAGCGACAAAGTGGTCAGCTCTACCCAAAACATTTTCTAAAATATTACTCTTGGAAGTTGCAATATCACTTGTTCGGGCAAAGGCTTTTCCTTGGCTTATTAAATTAAATGCCACTATAGGACTAATGCCGATTATGAAACCGGCTGCCGTTGCAATTATATCAATATAATTTGGTCGTCTAGGCCATATGTTTTTGTGTCCGACCATGAAATTGGATATGTTGATTATGATAGTAGTACCTAAGATGCCAAACAATATCCACACAAACAATATTTTTGAATATGTTCCTAATCCTGCAATGAGTCCTGCTACTATAGCTGTTTGCCATGTTCCACGGACATACCACTTGTGACAAGCCCAGAACAAAGCCATCATCAATGCCAGAGTCACTGAGGCAATTAATGTACCTTGACGGCTCCAGAAAACAAAAGAGGGATGGATTGCCAACAATACAGTTGCCAATAAAGCTGTCCTTTCTCCCCAAACTGTACGAATGAAACCATAAGTTAGCAGTAGAATAGTCACTCCTATCAAGATAGAAGGCAAACGTACACTGACTGTACTAGGACCAAAAATTGCTATGAAAGGCACAGTAACATATACATGTATTGCACCGATATAATCTTGTACCATTATGGGAAACATATTGTTTCCTAGGCCTACATTTCGGAATGCTGATACTACTTTCCCACTAGCAATTTGCAGAGCAGGTAATCCTGATTCTTGAGCTTCATCATAATGAAGGCCAGGAAGATCAAGTTGGTATCCTGCCATGCATATGTAACATGTCAGGACAACCAACATAATAAGAGTGTTTTTATTCATTGAAACAAATTGTATAGGAATACTAACAAATAGAATGAGAGATTTTTGACCAAGGTCTTATTAGGTTTCCCTAATCCTATTCTATGGCTTGGAGTTCCACTTCTGCAAGATAACTCTCAAAGTTATGTCCCGAAGCATAAAATGATATTGATTCTATGATTGCTGCTGGTCTACCAGATTGACTAAATACATTCATTAGTTCAGGTGAATCATATAGATGCCAACGACCATGTTGTACCTTAACATGGTCCGCAGCTGAAGCACTACAAGTGACGCATCGTTTAGGAAGAGCTTGATTATCACTACTGAGATAATAGAATCCTTGTAGCCATTCTTGTTTATTGCCTGATGTGTCCTGATATTCTATACGTACCATCAGTGGACATTCTGAACCGAGAGAACCGCAATTACGAAGATCCTGAAAGTCCAACCAAGTTGCTAGATGTAATCGCAGAGTTTGGTAGTCGCGTACATCTAATCCTAAGTCCTGTCGAATTCCTGTTTCTGCCCAGTGTAAGCCTCGGCGCAGAAAATGTAGCGCTGTGCGCCCATTGTGGAGTTCAATGTCAATTGAACCAGCCGATTCATTAGCATCTTGTCGATTTTGATAAGTTGTCCAATTATCAGATAGGGGTCTAGAAAAACTACCATTATCAATTATATTACGTTCACCGAACAATATGCCTGCAGGTGGTTCTCCAGTATTCACAGTAGTTCTTTCATCTTTGGTTAGGCGAAGATTCTTATATTGTGCTGATACAGTGGCAATGCCTTCTCGGACAGATATTAGGGATTGATTGTCTATGACTTCTACTGAATAACTACCAGGGCGCTGAATTGTTATTTCCGCGTGAGGAGTATGAATTACCATGGTGACTGGTCTCTCAACTCCCACAGCTACTGAGGCACGTAAACGTCCCCGACTGAGCATTAGAGTAATGTTATGTGGGCGGTCACTGAATTTGAATCGTGGTGTTGTGTGCGATAGCAACTGCGCTTCTGTATCACCATAAAACTGTACATTACCAAGTATTTCAGTTTTATCTGGGTTAATGAAAGATATGCCTGACCTAGAAGCATTTTCTGTTTCAATGTAGGTGCCATACGTGAGGTTTTCCATTGAGCCAAACAAGGCTTCAGGAACACCAACAGTAGGTCGGGTGACATAAACACTTCCGGAACTCAAGGCTAAATTGTTGTTTTGTTCGCGCGTGCTATTGAGTAAAATAATACGTACACCAAATGGAACCGTAATTGCTAAGGATAGAAAGAGTGCAAATGCTATGATCAGTACTGTCCAAGCTGTACGTTGAGGATTATTGTGCATTAGGGGATAAGTGTTCTTAAACGTGATGAGAAGTTACACAGAAGCTTGCTTTATATAACAACTATTCATTGACCGTCAGTGACATCGCACTATTTTTAGTGCGCCATCGATTATACCAGAATCTATCGTTTTGCATTGTGTTTTACACAGTGCACAAGTTATATTGTTTGTAGCATCGCAATAATAGGTGTCAGTGTCAGAGGGCTTATAAGTGTAGTAATGGCTACTGCCTCAGTTACAAGCGTTGGCTCTAGATCATATTCAAGTGCAAGAACCGTAACAATTACAGCAGTCGGCATCGATGCTTCAGTAATAGCTGCTCTTCGAGCATCACCAGTCAATTGAAATAAACTAGCTAGACCAAATGCAATAATAGGCATAATAAACATACGAAGTAGAATTACCAGGCTGATCCATTGCCATCGCAATATTAATTTAACCTTGGCCAACTGCATGCCTAAAATTAGAAGCATTACAGGAATGGCTGCTTCACTTAGTAGATTTACAGATCGGTACAACCAAGTGGGCGTATGCCATTCTTGCCATCTCAATAGTCCCGCAAATATAAGTGCATATAGCGCTGGAACTTGAGCTACTCGTGTAAAAGCTTCTTTTGGTTGTGCTAGTCCGTTTGATGCTATGAAAACACCTAAACTGTACATGCTTATGATACTTACTAGATAATATACTATTGCTCTCGACATTGCGCTTGTACCAAAAGCAAATAGGTTAAGAGACAAACCGTAATTACCTCCGTTCACAAACATACATGTAATCATCAAAGCACCAATCATACTGGGCCGGAGCTTCAGAGTGATGCCTATCACCCAAGCTAGGATTCCCGAAACAAGTACAGTGACTAGTGCAAATGATGCAATACGCCAAAACTCTAGGGCAGGCAGATTGTGACTGGTGATACTAGAGAAGACAAGGCATGGGCTGAGGATATAAAATGATACTCGTGAGAGGGATTTTATATCCGGGTTAAATATTCGACCAAATGCAGCCCCTATTCCAGCTGCTAGAAAAACAGGAAGGATATGGTCTCGTAGTATTTGTAGAAAAAGATACATTACGAAAAGGTCCCAACAGTTAGCATGCTAGTCATAGTACTGTCAGCCATCAGGCAGGCTGTTACTTGGGTATTACTATTGGATCAATTAGGTCTTGGACAACTAAGACAGCCATTAATCCTAATAGCATTGTCATTCCCATAAAATGTACGAGACCCTCTTTTTCAGGGGATATGCGTTTTCCACGTACTATTTCCACAAGAACAAACAAAATACGTCCACCGTCTAGTGCCGGCAGAGGCATTAAGTTTGTGATTGCTAGTGCTAGGCTGACAAATGCTACAAGTTGCAATATGGGGAAAAGCTCGCCCAGTTCGACAGCTGCGTCTACTGCATGGTCATTGATAGCTTTTAGACCGATTGGACTTATTAGTCTGACCTCACTGGGTTGTATTTGGCTAGTAATTAACTGGACAGGCAAGAGTACAATTTCTTTTATTTGTAAGGCAGCTTCTTGTATTGCTCGTAATGCTGCTTTATGTATAGGATAGTCTATAATTTGCCAAGAGAGAGATACACCTATAGGGCCTTGATTGTCAGGCCATGACCTACGGGGTACTACTGTCATATCCATGATTTTTCCCTGTCGGTCAATTTCAAGAAGTATAGGTTGTCCTAGATTGTCGTAAGTGACCTCAGCTAACTCTGCTGGCAAATGTACATCTTGATTGTTGGCGCGAATAATGATGTCACCACTTTGTAAACCAATTGAGGCGGCTGGAGATTCAGGCGCAACTTCGACAATTGATACTCTATCTGGCCATCCACTAGTGAAGCCGAAAGTGAGTACCAATATTCCCAAAAGTAGATTTGTGGCTGAGCCAGCCGCTAATATAGCTAATCTATGTATTGGTCTTGCAGCTGCAAGACCATCTTTTACTGCTGGATCATCTTCACCAGATGGTCTAACAAAGCCTCCTAACGGAATCGCATTTAGCGTAAAAATTGTTTTGTTCCACTTACCTAGTACCAACAATCTAGGTGGAAAACCTATGCCAAATTCTTTGATTTTTACCCCGAGTTTTATAGAAACTATAAAATGACCTAGTTCGTGGAAGAATATCAACCCCCCTAGTACCAACAAGAAAGCAATTAGATTACGTAAAGTTTCTGGCATACTTTAATTATACTAGTTAAAAACTGTGGGGTCGATTAAATTATAAACAGTCTCAAATAATCCGTTTCTGCGTGAGATATGGCAAAAAAACGAGTTCAAGGTGATATTTCACACGATAATCTGAAGAATTGTAAATTAATTAGAAGTTTGACAGATGTTTTGGTTTTCCTGTACTATGCCTTGTATGATTTCATCATTGGGAGCATAAGCTGAAACTTGGTTCATGATTCTCATTGCATTCTCACAATCCAGATAGGCTGACAATACTGAACCGTATGTGTAGTAATACTCTAAAGTTAGAGGTCCGATTGAAAGACCATTTATTTCAGTATTTGTGACAGGGTGTATGCACCCTTCGACTGCGCATTTTAGGTTTATGGTGGCACTTTCATAATTTAGAGATTTGAATTCCACCAAACCTAATCGGCCATATATATCTGCATTCCAGGGTTCCAGTTCTAATGCCCGTTCTAGATATTGAGTTGATCTACCATATTCGCCAGTTTGATAATATGTGCGACTGATGGAAAGGTATGGTCCCACATCGTTCGGATCTAGTGAGCTAGCTCTTTGGAAGTATTCTATAGCAGTGTCATAGTCTCCGAGAACGCGATAGTTTAACCCAAGCCTTATATACAACAATGCTATATTTGGGTTGATTGTAGCGGCAATTTGGTATTCAATAATAGCATCTTCATAGGCTCCCACACTTTCTAGAAATTGACCGTAAACACGATGGACGTCCATGCTATTAGGATTCAGACTAATTGCTAAGCGGGCTTCATCTCCAGCTTGTGCGTATCTACCTGTGTCGGTAAGTATTTCTGCATAATAGGCGTGCGCAAGTGCATTTTTGCCATCGAGTTGTATTGCGCGCACAGCTGACAAGGTTGCATCATCAAATTCACCTAACCAATCTAGAGCTAGGGCACGGACCGCATGAGCCATGCTGTTTTCTTCAACCAAAGCTATAGCATTATCGGCAGACATTAATGCTTTGCTCGGATTATTATCATAGACTTGGAGTCGAGCCAATTCTATCCAGTAATCAGGAACGCTACTGTCAGCGGCAGTGGCAAGCTCATAGCTTTCAATAGCTTCAGAAATTTTGCCGGATGAGAAGTAAGCTTCTGCTTCTTGCACAAAAGATAAAGCGCTACGGGTTGCAGTGGGTGTAGGGACGAAGGGTGCACTAATAACTTCGGTTTGTCGTTGGCGGATTATGTAGAGACCAATAAATATTAGAACAAGATAAATAATAACGCGTCCATACCTATCACGTTTTTTCTTTTTAAATGTAAACTTACCTCTCTGTAAGTGCATATGTACATCTTCTCTCTGTCGTTCTTGTATCCATCTTATCACATCAAGTGGACCGTGGTCGAGATGTCCATATAATTAGACATGTATCTATCAGAAGGATATAATCAGCACACTATGAATGGACCACCCAAGACGAACTTATCTGACTTGTATTCTGACAGGGAACACGCCATTGTGTCCAATACAGTAGAAAAGCAAACGAAGTCGGTCACAAGTTTTGATACGTCTCCTTTTGTTATTAGTCTATCAATTATTGCTGTTCTTGTCGTGGGTCTTTGCATTATGGCATACGCAGGTTACAAGGTGGGCACTGCTCAGAACAAGATGGTTGCAGCCACCGCTATGGCTCGTGAGGTTGCTGTGCAATATGATTTGGCTAGTAAGAATATTGACATGGGTCAGTATAAAATGGCAGTCGAGAGACTGGAGTTTGTTGTGAATGTCGAACCGAACTACTCAGGAGCCACCGATTTACTGGATCAAACGAGGACTAAGCTGGATACTACCGCCATACCGATTGTAGAACCCACCAAAGTTATCATAGCAATACAAGATTCGATGACAAGCGAAGAAAGCTTAAGTATTATTAGGACGGCTTACTCTGATCAAGAATGGCAGAATGTCATAAGTAATATTGACTCTTTAAAGGCATCCGGTGCTAGCTATGATGGTGATGTAGTAGATGGGATACTATTTGTGGCTTTGCGCAATCGAGGTATTCAACGCATTGAAGTTGGAGATCTTGAACTTGGCTTGGCAGATTTGGAACATGCAGAACAAATTACTGCATTAGATGAGGTAGCTAATCAACGTCGTAGGTGGGCATCTTTGTATCAATCAGCTTCTACTTTCTGGGATATTAATTGGACAATAGTCATAGACAATCTAATTATATTACACCAAATTGCGCCGAATTTTCGTGATACATCCAGTAAGTTGTGGGCAGCTCGAACTGTTTATGGAGAAGTACTACTTCAACAAGAGGATTACTGTCTCGCTGAAGAGCAGTTTGCTTTTGCTTTAGAGATAAAGTCAGAAACTTCTCTTAACGATAAGTTGATCGAATCGTCTACTAATTGTGATAATGAAGATGCTGAATCTTTGGAGTGATATGGAGTATTGTTTCTTATCTTGACTTCAAGCAAGTGTAGAGCTATACTCCCACGCGATTGCGGGGTGTAGCGCAGTTGGTAGCGCACCGCGTTTGGGACGCGGGGGTCCGCGGTTCGAGTCCGCGCACCCCGACTGCTTGCGGGCGTCGCCAAGTGGTAAGGCATCAGCCTTCCAAGCTGACATTCGCCGGTTCGAATCCGGTCGCCCGCTCAGAAGAGGGCTTGTAGCTCAACGGCAGAGCAGTCGGCTCATAACCGACCGGTTCCTGGTTCGAATCCAGGCGGGCCCATATTAATTGACGTCCTTAGTGTATTAGATTCACGACTGGTTCATTTCTGGTTTGTAAAATAGCTGTGTTGCCAAATATAATTTCATACTTTATGCGCGAATACATTTGCTGGTGAAAGCAACTAGGTGTATCATCAATTTTGAGAGATGGGTAGTATGAATATTACTCGCTGGGTTGGTTATCTGCTATTAAATGTTTTTGTTTCAGCTGCTGTGGCAGTTGCCGTACTAATGTATTGGGAAAGATATCAAAAACCTTACGCAAATATCGGTCTCACTCCAGTTGAGTCTGCAAATGTCGAACATAGTGTGATTCGAGAAGATCAGATTGATCATGACATTAGTAATGAAACATCGCAAGACTCAACAACATATCGTGTGCGTGCAGGCGATACAATTGGGCGCATAGCGTTACAGTTTGATCTTACTGTTGAAGAACTCATGCAGGAGAATAATATTGTTGACCCTAACAGATTAGCAATAGATCAAATCTTAATTGTTCCCGTTACGAAATCATTAGAGCCAACTGAAAGACCTATGGCAACTGAATCAGCTATAGAGACGGTTGCTGTATTTGATTCAGATAGTTTGCCTGTATCAGAATCAACACATAGCCTAGAAATACGTTCAGTGAATTCTGTTGGTAACTTGGAAACTGAAAGCTTGGTTGTAGCTAACTGGGGTACCACACTATCTCTATTAGGATGGTCAATTGTGAGTTCAGCCGGCGACACTTATGTATTTCCTGAACTTAGTCTACATGAGAGTGGACAAGTGACAGTGAATACATCTATTGGAAACAACACCGTGACCGACCTTTATTGGGGTAAATCAGAGGCTCAATGGGAATCAGGTATAAAAATAAGTTTGGTGGATCCTAGTGGTAATATACACGCAAATTATGAGATTCAATGATTGTAGCTTGTAGAAGCTGGATTGTGCTCAAATATAAGGGAGTAAACAATAGTGGTCGAATCTAGAACATTGTACTTGAAGTGGCGTCCTACTCAGTTTGATGATGTTTCAGGTCAGACCACTGTGGTAGATACTATTAGGAACGCTGTGATTGCTAGCAAAACTGTACATGCATATCTTTTCGCTGGTCCTAGAGGTACAGGCAAGACAACAGTAGCACGTATCTTAGCAAGATCACTAAATTGCTTGGAAACCGATTTATCTATGCGACCTTGTAACAAATGTGACCATTGTGTTTCTGTAACATCCGGGATGTTTCTAGACTTAATGGAGATTGACGCTGCTTCTAATAATAGTGTTGAAGACATACGTGACTTACGGGAGAAGATCAATTATGCGCCTAGTCAGGGACGCTACAAGGTGTATATTGTTGATGAAGTACATATGCTTTCCGGTGCTGCCTTTAATGCCTTATTAAAAACTCTCGAAGAACCACCTCCGCATGCTGTTTTTGTTCTAGCTACCACTGAGTTGCACAAGGTGCCAGCTACAGTTAAGTCAAGATGTCAATGCCACACATTTCGCAGGATTTCAGTCAATGACATAGTTGAAAGATTGAAGATGATCGCACATCAGGAGAAAATTCAAATAGATGATGATGCCTTATATGCGTTGGCTAGGAGTTCCACTGGTAGTCTACGCGATGCAGTAAGCTTGTTGGATCAGGTCATGATAGGTCCTGAGAGTACAGTTACTTTAAAGAGCATACAAAATATTCTTGGAACAACGACTGATACCTTGGTGGCAGCTATTGTCGGTGCTCTTGCTAATGGTAAATTGTCTTCAGGGATCGAACTTATTAATAATGCAGTAGATGATGGTGGAAATCCCAATCAGATTGCTAGACAGATAGTAAGTTTTCTGCGAGGTGTTTTGATGTGCGGCACTGGGAATGCAAGTCTGGTAGATGCATCTAGCGAGACACTGGCTTTGATGAGCCAATGTGAGACGTTGCTTAATTCAAAACAAATTGTGTCGTGCCTGCAGGCTTTTGATCAAGCTGCACGTGACAACACTAGTGGGTGGCAACCACAGCTTGGTCTCGAGATTGCTTTTGTAAATGCAATAGGGATTGCATCAAAAACTGGCGGTTTCAATGATAGTGAGCCAGCTCGGA
>DFQC01000019.1:41477-43506 GCA_002377585.1 Anaerolineales bacterium UBA3499
GACAAAGATCAATTAGACAAAGATCAACTAAATGATGTTGTCGGAAGCAGTACAGTCGGTGATGGTACGGGCACTGTGAGTTCAGATACTAATGGGATTACAATCACTGAATTAAATACGCTTTGGAAAGAGATCATATCGAGCAGCAGGTCTTCTCACCATACTTTGCCAGCATTGCTAGATTGGTGTGTACCTTTAAGCATAGAGAATAATGTGGTCCAAATTGCTGTAAAAGAGCAATTTGCTATATCTAAGCTTGATAAGCCTGAAATGATAATACATATACAAAATGCTATTATGGCTATTAGTGGACATTCTTTGGCAGTACAATTCACTTTAATGGATATGCAAGAGACTACCGATGCAAGCATTGATGTGTCTGATGATGGGGCTGTGGCAATGGGAGTGGAATTGGGGGCTAAAGTTCGGGAAAAATCATTGAGGAGAAAATAGTGAGCAGACAAAAAAACAAACCAAACAAATTATCTAAAGGGGCAGGGGGCATAAAGGGCAAATTTAAGCAAATACAGCAGCTTAAACAAATGCAGGAAGAGATGAAAAAAACTCGCAGTGCTTTAGCAAAGGAAGTTGTAACTGTAGTTTCTAGCGAGGGTGGTGTCACTATTGAAATCACTGGTGACCAGCGAGTTGAAAACATTCTGATTTCCAAGGAATTTTTTGCCAGTGTTGATGCTAAGTCTTTAGAAGATGTATTGGTTAAGTCAGTTAATGAAGCTATTGAACAATCGCAATCTTTGGCAGCGAGTCGTCTCGAAAAATTAACATCAGGTCTTGGTTTGGGGTTGTCGTGAATTTGAATTCAGTTGGGGCTATACCTAGGCCAGTACAGAAACTCATAGATCAGTTTTCAAGATTGCCTGGTATAGGACCTAAGTCTGCTTCTAGATTAACTTTTTATCTATTGCGTGCTGCGGATGAGCAGACAGTCACTCTTGCAGAAGCCTTGGTATCACTAAAGACTGACACAAGTTTTTGTTCTATTTGTTACAACATTAGATCTTCTGACGTTGATCCTTGTACGGTATGTTCAGATGTTGGGCGAGATACCTCTACTTTGTGTGTAGTGGAGGAACCCCTTGATGTTATGGCAATAGAGCGAGCTGGTATGTTCAAAGGTATTTATCATGTACTCCATGGTTCTATATCGCCTGTGGATGGAGTTGGTCCTGATGATTTGAAAATCAATGAGCTTTTAGAAAGGGTAAGCTCAGGCAAATTAAAAGAGGTGGTTATAGCTACCAACCCAAATTTATCAGGAGAAGCTACTGCCATGTATATTTATCAGAGGCTATCTGGTGGTGGAGTACGTGTTACAAGATTGGCTCGCGGATTGCCAGTTGGGGGAGATCTGGAGTATGCTGATGAGGTTACACTTATGCGTGCTTTAGAAGGACGGCAGGATATGTAAGCACTGGTCACCTTAGTCTTTGAAAAGTTATTACCCTTGACATAGGAATACCGTAGTGCTAAAATCCTCCTGGCTGCAAGACCACGTTGACCTGAATATCAGGTGAACCGTTCAAATGAAATAGGACGCGCTAGACACCGGGCAGTTCACTGTTGCAGGTCTAGTTGTGCCGATGCAATAGCATCGGCGTTTTTTTGTGTCTGTATTGCAATTGTACAAATAGTCTGGCAGAGGTACTTTAACAACTGTATAGTGATAGGAAAGTGATTAACGGGTCAATAGAAATATATCAGGCCATGGTGTGGCCTGAACTGGAAGTTTCTTACGAAGAGTTTGATCCTGGCTCAGGATGAACGCTGGCGGCGTGCCTAATACATGCAAGTCGAACGAGGAGCCTCACATCTTCGGATGAGGGGATTTCCTAGTGGCGGACGGGTGCGTAACACGTGGGTGACCTGCCCCAAAGAGTGGAATAACTTCGCGAAAGCGTAGCTAATACCGCATATAGTCACACGAGTTAGAGGTCGTGTGACCAAAGGCTTCGGCCGCTTTGGGATGGGCCCGCGGCCCATCAGCTAGTTGGTGAGGTAATGGCTCACC
>DFQC01000047.1 GCA_002377585.1 Anaerolineales bacterium UBA3499
GTAGGTGTAGCATGAATAATATACCTACTACTGGCGAGTTATTCGCTACTGATCAAGTATCATCTAACACAGAACGCTGTTATAAGCGCCAACTGCACAACTTTGCAGAATCGATGGCTGATAGCCGAGATGTACATGATATGGAAGCTGTATCAACGTTTTGCTGTAGCATCCATATTGCCGTTACTAAACAATACCTCCACGCTTCCAAGAAGAAGTTAGAAGAGGCGATGCTTGCCGACCCATTAGCAGTGGGTGTATAGTATTGATATGATTAACTTGAACGATAAAACATTCATCTCACTTGTTAATTCGGAGAACGGCGAAGTCAGCCATAAAACCTCATTCTATTACAAGCAAAAAAACCACATTATTTGGGCAGAGTATGAAGGTGGAGACATTGTAAAAGGTTCATTATTAGGCAAAACCATTAATGAACATGAATTTGAATTTTGCTATCAACATCTTTCAAAAGATGGAAATATAAAAGCCGGACACTGCAAAACAACTGTTTCCATTTTAGAATCTGGAAAAATCAAGTTATCTGAAAACTGGCAATGGTTCACTGGAGACCAAAGCAAAGGTTACTCTGAACTTATTGAAATATAGACAAGTCTATGGAATTGACAATGAGCTATCTGCAACGATGGCTATAAGCCTGAATAGGCCCAAGAATGACCCATCAGCGCCCTTTCATTGCCGCTAACTATACGTATACGGCGCTGGAATACCAATTATCGAAATCACCAATCAATTTTGACCTTAGATCCTTCTCAGGCAAGCACGAAACAAATGCATTTCGTGCAATATCCGCAATCTCGACTCTATCCATACCATACAATGATGCTAACAACTCATACTCTCGCACCAAAGATGTATTAAACAAAGGCGGGTCATCAGTATTTACTGTTACCATCAAACCAAGACTATTTAGCTTAGGAAAGGGATGTTCTTCCAATTGGTCGCACACATGTAGACATTGGTTGCTTGATAAGCAGACCTCCAATGGTGTCTGTTTAGTCTTAAGCACTTCCAACAATTCTGGGTCCTCTATGCATCTAACTCCATGCCCTATACGATCCGCCTGTAACATCTCTAAAGAACCCCATATACTTTCTGGGCCAACCAACTCGCCAGCATGCGGCAAGCTATACAGACCACATTCCTTAGCTTGATCAAACGCATGCTTAAATGGCCCGGGTGGACATCCCACCTCATTACCTCCTAAACCCAACCCAATAACCCCATAATCTCGGCCAACTAGTGCGTACTTCAAAGTTTCTTCAGCAGGCTTTGGATCATAAACATCACCACTCTCACCGAAACAGAAATTGCGCGCTATGTCAAACACCCAACGCATTTCGACCCCAAAATCAGCCCTAGCTTTATTGCGCCCCTCCTCCAAGCCTGCTAGGATGTCGTTGATATTAATGTCTTTTCCCAGTATATGCGTGTGATTATAAGGTGAGACAGTCAACTCCCGATACATAATATTTTGCTCTTTCATAATAGCGCCATTTTCATAGGCTATTAGGGCGAAATCCTCAGCAGTTCTAATAACGTTTTGTACCGCCAAGATAACTTCGACAAAGTGCGGAAAATCTCTGAAACTAAACCAATCCTGTATATCTTCAACTTTATCACTGGGAAGCAATTTGAGTAGATCATTTTTTTCAGCCAAATTAATCAGCAACTCAGGCTGAACAGTACCTTCTAAGTGAACATGCAATTCAGACTTCGGCATATCTTGTATAAACTTCCTAAGGGCAGTATCGATCACCATTAGTTAGCTTCAGCAACTACGGTAGAGCGTGAAGCATATCCATTTCTATCATAGATACAGATCGCCTCAAGTGCGATCTGTATAGCATTTTCCCAGGCTTGCACTAATCGATCATTATTCTTCTCACCTTGACCGTAGTCATAGTCTGCGGCTACTAAATTACCCGAAACCCCACAAACCATAGCAGCATGCAATTGTCTTAGTTGGGCTACAACGAAAATCGCCGAGCTTTCCATTTCAACATTAAGCAGTTTTTTATCAGATAATGCTTTTATCCATTCCGGAGTTTCCCCATAAAATGCATCATCACATGCATTCAGCCCAACATGATATGAAAAATTGTTTGTCTTTTGTATCTGTTCAGTTGCCTCGATAAGTGAGTGAGTGAGGAAGTGATCAGCCACTGCTGGATAACCTTCAGGCACATAAGCACGCGTTGTACCATCATTACGTTGAGCTGCCGTATTAACTATAATGTCTCCTGTACGGATTCCCGGCTGCAAAGCTGCAGTGCTGCCAACTCTTATAAAATGAGTAGCACCAGCATTTGCGAGTTCCTCCACAGCTATTGATGCTGACGGACATCCAATACCCGTGGACATCACACTAACTGAGATACCTTGATAGATACCTCTGATAGTTTTGAATTCCCGATTGTCTGCGACTAGTTCAACCTGATCTAAGTAACCTGCTATTCTGTCTACTCTATCCGGATCACCGGGAAGCAAGACGTATTTACTCACATCGCCAGATTTAATACGAGTGCAGTACTGATTAACATCCTGGCTAGCAGTTGATTTATCAAATATATCCATAATACAAAATACCTCCTACAACATATCTGACCACTTGTTGATACTAGTTCATATTATCTATTTAGATCTTCTAGACTTTATTGATCGCCTCACAAACCTAGTCAAGAAATACACAGGAACAAAAACCACTATGAGTACTGGCGATACAGCTACAACCAGGTATATCAACGCATCTCCCACCCATTGCAGTCCTCCAATCATTGATTCGATGGCATTCTTAAATGTAGCCATTGCATTCCATCTCAAAACATCCACAGGCTGCCTATTTGGATCGGGTATTATTCTAACGTTTATGTAGGCGAACTCAGAAGCCTGTTCGTAATACATTTTCTGCCCTTGCAACACCTCTATTTGTTCACGGACTCTTGTAAGTTCGCGGAAAACATCCATTGTAGATTCAGTACTATCAGCTTCGAGCATCAATTCCAAAAGTTGCCTTTCAGCCGCCATTACATTTCTCAAGCGACTATCAATGTCAGTATATTCTGCAGTAATATCCTGGCCGCTACGCGATAGCCCTTGAACAACACCTGTATCTTCGATTCTAGAAATTGCCTCATCCAACCTATTTGCTTCAACACGCAAGGCCACGTACACCTCAGGCAAATAGTCACTTGTTCCATCTCTTCTGCTATCTACCTGGTTTCCATAATAGATATTGGAATTAACGACGAATCCCCCAAACTCTGCAGCCAATCCCGACACAAACTCCATACTATTTACTGGATCCTTTACTGCAACTGTCATATCGACAGTGTAGATAACAATGCGAGACTCATCACTTATCGACTTGATATCTGATTCTTTGCTAATTCGAGCCATCCCGGAATCTAAAGCCAATGGTTCCGCAACCATACTCTCCGCATATTCAGTTTTGTCAGGTTGTGTCGGCAAAAATTGACATCCGGAACTAGCTGCTATTAGTGTGGACAATAATATAATGCCAATTGATCTAAATTTATTGGTAAACAAATACATAATTGATAATCACTAGTTTAGTGTATTGTATCAACAATTGTTTATCACAGCTAACATTATCTATAACAATGAAGTCATACCAGACAGAAACTTACGAAACCTAATCTGATACAATTCATCATCATTCATTGAACATATAGGCAGAATATGGCTATTGCACTCCCCAAAATAGGTTTCGGAACCTACTTGATAACGAATCACGAGTTACAGACATGTATACCTATAGCATTAAAAGCTGGCTATCGACATATCGACACCGCGCAAGTCTATCGAAACGAAGAAGGAGTTGGTCTTGCATTAATCAAAAGCCTTGGTACTCTTGGGCTATCACGCGATGATGTGTTTATTACAACAAAAGTACTTCCTGGCAATCCGGCCCGGGGCCAATCGCCATTGTCCTATTCAGACACACTAAATTCAATCGAACCAAGTTTAGAAAAGCTTCAACTAGATTATGTGGATCTATATCTTATACATGCTCCATTTTGTAAAAATGAGAGAATTGACCAATGGAGAGCCCTGGTCGAACTAAAAAAACTCGGAAAAGCCAAATCAATTGGGGTTAGTAATTATAGTCAGACCCACATTGAAGAAATCAAATCTGCTGGACTGCCATTACCAGAAGCCAATCAAATCGAATTACATCCATGGTGCCAAAAGACTAAACTTATATCCTATCTGAAGCATAATGACATCCCAGTTATCGCTTTTAGTAGCTTAGTCCCTCTATCAAATTGGCGCTCCAAAAAAGGTGAAAACAGTTCAAAGTCCGAGCAAATGAAAGCTGACGGCAAAGATCCTTCTTCAATCCTCAAAGTGATGGCTAATAAGTATGGCGTATCTGAAGCACAAGTTCTTCTCAAATGGGGTCTTCAGAACGGTTATGCAATAATTCCAAAATCATCAAAGCAATACCGCATAAAGCAAAACATCGACTTATATTCATTTACGCTAGATGATACTGATATGCAAAAATTAGCATCGCTACAAAGAAGCGATGGCGGCGTTGCCTGGCCAGAAGGCGATCCGACATTAATAGCATAAATGATAGCTTCCAGCATACAAATGAACGTCAGGATTATATAGATGATAAATGGCATCATCTACAAAATACAGGCCAAGATATACACCATAAAATTACGACAACTTTCTCACTTAATCAGATATCCAATCTTTTTTGATAACTGCACAGTCGTATAAAATGACATACACGAACTAGACGTAGATAGTCACGGCATTCCTGCGAGCTACTCCCTTCCATAAAATTCTGCATCCAAGACAAAACACCCCCATTTGATGCAGAATTATCGTTATAGGACTTGGGCAGTCACTATGCTTGTCTTATAATGTAGACATCTTCTATAACAAACTATATTAAACAACTATCATATTTGAGGTATTGAGCAATGAATATCACAGGTTTAGATGTCAGTCCAATTTCACTCCCGTTGCTTTTATTGAATCTAGCACTAGGGGTTTTAGTATCAACAGCGATTGCCTGGTATTATGTCCGTTTCGGACGTGCACTTTCTAACCGCAACAAATTTGCCCCTATTCTGCCGGTATTAACGTTAATAACATTATTGGTAATTACGGTAGTCAAGTCCTCCCTAGCACTTTCTCTAGGACTGGTGGGAGCACTCTCTATCGTTAGATTCAGAACCGCAATTAAAGATCCCGAAGATCTGATCTATCTATTTTTTGCCATTAGCATTGGATTAGGTCTCGGAGCGGACCAAAGAGTTCCAACTATAGTAGCCTCTGCCGTTATCTTTCTATTCTTAATCGTACGAGAAAGATTTCACCTCGTGCAAAGCAAGTCTCATAATCTGTATCTAAATATTGAAACCAGTACTCCCGACGCTGCAGAGGATCTATTTAGTGACACTAATCAGCTACTAACACAACACCTCACCAGTCTCGACCTACAACGTCTAGATACGCGAGAAGGCATAATGCAACTGAGTTATCATATATCTGTCGATGATCCTGACCGTTTAGTATCGATAATGGATGTATTAAACAAGAGATTACCAAATAGTTCTATTACTATTGTTGACCAGAGCAATGTACTCGGCCGGTAAATTGTGAGAATCAAGCTGGACCATTCTCAAACCAACAAAGGGATATTAGTCAATCAATCTGGACTAAGGTCATTCCCAAGTTACCTACGTGAGTTTTTAGATTTACGTACGATTATCGCAATTATTGCCCTTAGTCTAGGTATTTTAGTTGCATTGGCATATGGCCCTGACTCTATCAGTACTCAATTGCGAAAAGCAGCCCGTGAAATTGTAATAACTTCACGTATAGAGTTAGATCAATACTTCAACCCTAATCAACTCCCCACCGTCTATATCGATATGAACTTCGAATCATATCAACGTATTGTTGAAAAGAGAACAGAAGCCATAAAGGTGGGTCAACTATATGCTACTGATGACGATTTTGTTCCTGCACAAATACGATATATGGACCAACCACCAGTTAAAGTACGAATGCGGTTGAAAGGTGACATGTCTGACCACTGGGCCGGAGACAAATGGTCTTATCGCGTACATGTTCTAGACGGACGCGAGGTCGCAGGATTACGTCGTTTTTCAATCCAGGACCCTATGACTCGACAATTAATTAACGAATGGCTAATTCATCAGATGATGTTTGCGGAAGATATTCTCACTACACGCTATGCTTTTATAAATGTTGTATTTAACGGACAATACAAAGGCACTTATGCTATTGAGGAAAGCTTCTCTGGCGAGCTGCTTGAGGCGCAGCGACGGACACCTGGGGTCATATTCAAATATGAGAACCAGCAGCCGATAATGTATCGCTCAAATACGGTCGCCAATGACCCAGTATTATCTTCCCAAGCAACAACTGCTGCGAATATGTTACAAAGCGGACATGTCACCAAAGTATATGACAATGACCGCATGGGCCGTCTGTTGGCCTTACTTATGCTATGGGACGCTAACCATGGAGTAGGTGATCAAAATCGACGTTATTACTTTAACCCCATCAATGCTCAAATAGAGCCAATCAGCTATGATGCATCTCCCGTCCTTTATCCAGACAACACTGAAATAGTATTGCCCGAGCTACAATCCATGCATCCATTGGTTGCAATAGCATATATCCGTGAAATGATCAAAGTAAGCGACGAAGACTATCTCAATACATTCAAAACGGATGTCAGCAATCAGCTTGAAACTTTCCTTACTGCGCTTAGAAGGGAATATCTCAGCTTAGAGGCTCCATGGACCCAGCTGAGTAGTAGACAAGCTTCCCTGCGTCGAACTCTAAACACAAAGATACTTGTTGTCGCTATGGCAGATATCCGGAGTGAGCCGCATTCTCATCTACTACTGGAAATATCGAATCTTGGTCGCAATAACACATTACTATCCGGACTAATACTGAACAATTCCCCAATTGATATACAACAACACTGGATCTTACCCAATCAAACACAAGACCAAGGTCTACAATCCGGTGCCATCATCTTACCCCCTGCATCACGAGACGCAAACGTCTTAAACAGCCCGTACATCTCAAATAGAGATGCGCTAACGTTATCTATACCTATCGACACTCTAGTGCCAACTGAACAAACTATCCTAAAAGAATATTCACTCCAATTACTGGTGAGCAACACTAAACTAACCGAAGAAATAACCGTTCCGGTCTATATTCACGACAAACAGAGCGTGAGTCCGATACCTTCAGACAACAGCATATTAGACCTCGTATCGAAACACCCTTTTATATCTATAGATAAACAAAAAGAAACACTCTACATATCCGCGGGCATTTGGGATGTAATGGGCGACTTGGTTCTACCGCAATCTATGAAGACCGTAATACTTCCCGGAACTACGCTGAGATTTGACATCGACGCAGTACTGGTAGCAAGAAACTCGTTAGACATTTTAGGAACCGACGAACTGCCGGTTGTTCTAACAGCTAAACAACAAACATGGGGTGGGGTCTCCGTAATTGAAGCATTACATGAGTCCTCGTGGAAACATGTTCTAATTGAGAAAACCGAAGGTGTCAATCGTGCAGGATGGACACTCACGGGCGGCATCACATTTTATGAGAGCCCATCTGTACTAGATCATGTCAAGATAGCAGAGACTGTGGCAGAGGATGCATTAAATATTGTTCGGAGCTCATACAAAATCACCAATTCCGAGTTTCGCTCTACAGTGTCCGATGCATTCGATGGAGATTTCTCCGCCGGAACAATATCAACTAGTCATTTCCATGACATAGGTGGAGATGCCATAGATGTCAGCGGTGCCAACTTAAGCGTTACCTCCAATTCAATATCTAAAGTAGTAGATAAAGCGATATCAGCAGGTGAAAACAGCTCAGTCGAAATCGACAATACTAAAATAGAAAACGTTGGGATTGGTATCGCTAGCAAGGATTCCTCAACCGTATCTATCAGTAATTCTATTATTTCGAAAGCCAATAACGCTGCCTTAGCAGCATTTATAAAAAAGCCCGAATATGGGCCTGCCACAATTCGCACCAATCAACTAACTATTTCTGACACTGAATTAAACTCATTGGTACAAACTAACAGCACAGTGCTTTTGAATGGCATAATGCAAAATACCAGTACGATAGACGTCGATGATCTATATGCTCAAGGAATATTAGGAAACTAAAATGAATGACATTACGACCCGCCGTTTTGAACTTAAGATGGTCTCAACTAGCACTCCCATATTCCAAGCGCAATCCTGGATCAGAACACATTCTGAGGCTTTTTCTCCAGCATTTCCCACTCGCCAAGTGAACAACATTTACTTTGACACAATAAACCTAGACAATTTCAACGATCATCTTAACGGACTCCACAATAGACGCAAAATTCGCTGTCGCTGGTACGGAAAACAGACATCCACTAACGACTTTACCATCGAAATTAAAGAGAAATCAGGAATGCTTGGTTGGAAGTCAATACAAAAAGTAGAACGCACCCTCCAACTAAATACCATGAACTGGTCAGAGACTATGCGTTATTTACATAGACATACTACGGGGACCTTCCGTGAGACACTTTCAAAGTCATACCCATGCCTCATCAACCACTACAAGCGCGAGTATTATGTGTCTGCCGACGGAGACACACGACTCACTCTTGATTCCAACATAATTTCATATAGTCAAATGTTCTCCCAACACCCCAACGTCAACTTCCCGATTATAGATCCGCACAACACTATAGTTATCGAAATAAAAGTTTCTGACAACAAACCAAACCTATCAAGGATCTTATCTGGCTTCCCACTGCAGACTGTAAGATACTCAAAGTTTGTCGACGCCATGACCAAAAACTAACCTCATAACTATATTGCAAATCACCATTATCTACCATTTAAACTAACTGATCATATCCTAAACGCAAACACTTCAGACGAGCAATATCCAGGAGTTCAAAATGTCATTCAGACCATTAAAGTTCAAAACAATACCGGCTGACAAATTGGCCGATCGCTCTTCCAGGTTTCGCAGACAATTATCAACCAGACGTAGCGTACGTCACTTCTCAAAAAAAAGTGTGCCTTTGGGCGTGATCAAAGATATAGTCATGACAGCTGCCTCCGCACCTTCTGGAGCAAACCAACAGCCCTGGTCATTTGTGATTATAGGCGACCAAAAAATCAAGCGTCAAATCAGAGTTGCTGCCGAAAAAGAGGAACAGTCCTTTTACCAGAATCGTGCACCCGATGACTGGCTAGAAAGACTGGCACCATTAGGAACAGATTGGCGTAAGCCATTTCTTGAAGATGCTCCTTTCCTAATTGCTGTATTCAAGCAAATATATGGTATCGAAAGTAATTTGCGTATCAAGCATTATTATGTAGAAGAATCCGTGGGCATTGCTGTTGGATTTCTGCTAACAGCAATACATCAGACGGGACTTGTATCGTTGACACATACACCTAGTCCAATGGGTTTTCTATCCCAAATACTAAATCGCCCAGCAAACGAAAGAGCTTTTCTACTAATACCTGTCGGATATCCAAAGGAAAAGACAACAGTACCCACAATAACCAAGAAAACATTTGAAGAAATATCTGATGTACTATAGAGTTGTTTTACAATAATTAACTAGCATATTAGCATCATAGAATTATGGGAATCAATTCTAGCCGATTTACCAAGTACCGCTTCTGGATATCAATAGCCTCAATAATTGTTGCGCTCCTATCCCTGGAAGCAACAATAAGACTATATGACTCTTTCGCAGGTTACGGATTTTTATCTCAACATCGCAATAAGACAGCAAACTCAAATCAAAGCAATCGAAGCATCATACCTTTCAGGACATTTGGATTTCCGCTTTATACAACTATTAGCAACAAAAAACATATACTCTCTAGACACGGTGAAATTTACCCGTTAGAGAAACCACAGGGGACATTTAGAATTGTTGCATTCGGTGGGTCTACCACTGAAAATGAACATTCATATACGAATACGAAATCCCACTATCCGTTGTTGCTTCAGGACCACTTACGAGCAGAATTGAACACTCATAACATCGAGGTAATAAATGTTGGCAATTCAGCTTATGCCACTCCCCATTCTCTAATATTATTCGAGCTAGATGTACTGTCCTGGGAGCCAGACATGATTATAGTCAGTCATAATATCAATGATTTGCTCACAGCATATTGGCCCGATTTCCAATTTGATTATTCAAATAAATATGGCACCAAATATTACATGCCGGTTATGTACAATCTGTCGACGACTGACAGACTATTTCAACAATCAAGTTTATACTGGTTTGCGCGCGACAAAGTTGATAGTCTTCAGTCGTCGCAAGCTAACATACTCTCACGCAAATCTTATGGGAATCATCTTGATCCTCATGTAACTCACACGTTCAAGCGAAATATCAATACAATCATAGCAATTGGTAAACAAAACAATATTAAAGTACTCTTAGGCAACCAACCTCTGCAACGCAACGAAGAATACTTCGACAATCATATGGCTTACAAACGTTACAACGACATAGTGAAGTACCCTTTACATAACGAATTCATCGTACATCATGACACCTTTAACCGAATAATTGAAGAGGTCGCCAAAGAAGCCAATGTCCTCTTTATTGATAATGATAGTTTTTTGGCAAACGAGGAAAAACTATTTGTAGACTATATACATTATGAACCTGAGGGAGTCGAAATACTAGCCAAACATTACGCAGATTTCATCTTAGCAAATAACATAATAAGCATAAATTAACGTCATCAGTTAGTTATGCTTGTACCCCAAATAGATACGGTCTATTACTACCCCTACTACCTACCAATAACCTTAATGACAAAGTAAATCACACCAGCTATAATTCCAATAGCATTTGCTGTACCCTGAGGCATTCCATTCTTCGCAAGGAGCCATATTATCGGATAGGCTACAAGATAAGCAACCCACAATTGAAAAAACAACCGAAGCATATCAAAATTTACCTCGAACAGACTGAACACCCCAGATCAAGCCAAATGTTGCAGTACAAGTCAGGACTATAGCTGCTCCAGACGCTATGTTCAGATAGTAAGACAGATACAATCCAATTATTCCCGAAACACTGGCTACAGTCACCCCGATTATCATCATCGACTGCAATCGCTTAGTAATCAAATAAGCAGTTGCTGCAGGCGTTACTAACATAGCTACTGTAAGTGCCACTCCTACAGTTTGTAGCGCAACAACTATTGATACAGCAATCAATATTAATAGTACAACTTCTAGTGTTCTAACTGGAAGCCTTAAAGTTATTGCAAGTATCGGATCAAACGATAGAACCATAAATTCTTTATAAAATGCAAAAATAGTAAAAAGCACCAATCCCCCAAAAATTAGCACCAACAACAGATCACTGTTCTGGATCCCAAGCACATCACCAAACAAGAAATGCGCTAGATCAATGGAATAGCTACGAACCGTAGAGATCAAGGCTACTCCTAGTGCAAACATACCCGCAAAAATAACGCCGATTGCAGTATCTTCCTTGATTTTTGTGCTGCGACTAATCGCACCAATTCCCAGCGAACTGAAGATAGCAGCAATCAGCGCCCACCAAAACAAGACTGGTCGTGCACCACCTCCTACTAAATATCCGATAGCAACCCCCGGTAAAATTGAATGTGCCAATGCATCTCCAAAAAACGCCATTCCACGCAACACCACGTAGGTTCCAACTACAGCACACACAATTCCTACAAGAACAGCAGCAATAATCCCGCGCACCATAAAAGCGTATTGCAGGGGTTCTAGAATAAACTCAATCATTATTACAGTTATACCTAGCCTATAAAACTCCTACATTAGAGTAACTCGAACCGTGAGACAACTTTCCTCTAGGCCTTGTCATCACCATACATATCACCCAAAGCGAGTGTGTCATCATCTGTAGTCACGACATCTAAATCCACGCCATAAGCAATTGACAGATTTTCGGACGTCAATACCTGGTCTACTCTCCCAATCCCAAGCATTTCCTTATTCAATAACAATACGTGATCAAAACGTTTCGCGACTGCCTTTACATCATGGTGGGAAACCAAAACGGTCACATCCAGACTTTGCAGACTGTCTAAAATTCTAAAAGCCTCTTCTTGCAAACTGGCATCCAATCCTGTAAGCGGTTCATCCATGAGTATCAATTCAGCTTCTTGAGCCAAAGCCCGTGCGATAAACATCCTCTGTTGCTGTCCCACAGAAAGCTGGCTAATCTGTCGTTTGATATATGATTCCAGACCCATTATCTCCAAAGCCTGGTGAACCAGTTTCCAATCCCGTTCTTTCGCGTTCCGAAATAATCCCATCTGGCCAACCCTACCCATCATTACCACATCAGCTACTGTAACGGGAAACTCCCAGTCCACCTGATTTCTCTGAGGTACATAGGCAATACAAATATGCCCTCCGGGATCATGTCCGAATATTTGAATGTTACCGCTAGTAGAGTTTATTATTCCCGCGATGACTTTAAGTAAGGTGCTTTTACCGGCGCCATTTGGCCCAACTATCGCTAATCTATCACCAACATCTAGCTCGAAGCCAATATTACTTATTGCAACACCGGTTTCATAAGAAACGCTAATATCTTGAACCCGCAAAATGGGAGCACCAGAGTGATGCGGCTGCCGATTTTTTGAGAGATGTTGTGATATTTTCTGTAATTCGCCAAACATAGTCATGATTGCCGTTGATCTTCCAGTTATAAAACTCCTGGAAGATCAACTTGTGGCTAATCCAACATCTACTCCCTTTCGCACATTTGTTGCGCGAGATCTATTTCAATGCATTAACGATCGCTATCGTATTGTATCGCATATAATCAAGATAGGTCGCAGCATCCCCATCAGATTCAGAAAGCGAACCTGTATAAACGAAAACCAGCTGGGTCCCAGTATCATCAGTAACACGTTCACCTAGCGTCGGATTGAATGTGGTGCCAACAAATACAGCCTTAACATTTAGTCGTTCAATTGCATCTTCGATCTGGGCTAGTTCTTGAGCTGTTGGCTCGGCCAGAGTGCTATACGAAGGAATAAGTGCCCCAATTTGAGTAAATCCATACTCATCCGCAAAATAGCCAAACACAGAATGATCAGTTACAAGGTTGCGATCCCCCTCAGGTATTTGCGCTACCTGTTCTCGAATCCAGGCATCCAACTCAGTCAACTGTTCCTTATAACTTTCCTCATTAGCAGTATAGGCTTGGGCATTATTAGAATCCATTCCACCAAGTGCATCCGCAATATTATGAGCCCAAACCATCACGCTGCTTGGAACAAACCAGGTGTGCGGATCTTTCCCGTCATGACCATGATCATGATGCTCTTCACCTTCGTG
>DFQC01000022.1:0-2377 GCA_002377585.1 Anaerolineales bacterium UBA3499
AGGCTCTAGACCTTCTGTCCAAATGCATTGCTGAGGCCAAAAACAAATATTGGCCACAGGACAACCCCACCTAAAATAAATATTGGAGCCCATAAAGTGGCAGGTATCAAGCCAAACAATGATAGGCCTTGAGCCACAATTATAAGAAGTGCAGCGCCTCTGGCTGATATAGAGGCCCAAGAGGGCAGTAAACTTTCACTGTCATTACTGACTACTGTGAGTGCCCACAATGCATAAAGTATGAAAATAACAAAATTGCCCGTTCCAGCAATGGCGGAAACTTCAGCTGCGTTTAATGTTGGGTCAAAAACGGAATTGGAATTTGCTGTTGGAGCTAGTGAATAGACCAATTGCATTGTTGCGCCAATAAATACTATTGAACTAATTATTCGTAGGTTGGGTTTGTTATCTGCACCAAAAAGTTTCATACACAGACCAATTGTAAAAACGTGACCAATTCCCTGGAAAAATCCTACTATATTATTAATAGGGCCCCAAGTAAGATGAAACCCGGAGAATCCGGGACCAATGAGGATGGCCCCAATAAAGAAGCTGACCACAGTTGTTATCGCAGCTAATACAGCCATATTTTTGCCTAATTGAGCTTCGGCTGAAGTTATCATTTATAGTTTCCTCCTAGGATTTGTAGTGCACAGTTAATCTCAAGATATTATATGATGCTTGCACTAATAGCACAAAATTGTGAACAATAAAGTTCTGGTGGGATATTTGTATTGGTTCCAAGACAAGTATATAGATTTGTAATTATGCTTAAACCACAAACGGGCCCGATCATTTCTGCTCAAGCCCGTTTTATTTTTTTCTTTAAGACGAATAGATGTTATATCTTTGTTGCAAAGGCTCTACTCATACCAAAGGCAAACAAGGGGAATCCTATGCCTCCTGCTACTATCCAGATTGGCCAAAAAACATCCGTATCCGGAAAAAGACCAGATAGTGCAATCACATGCATGAGAAGTATAAGAGACCCAGCAGCAATCCCTCCCCAAGCACCCCATGAAGGTATTGGGTCGCCGCGAAATCTTGCTGATACCAACAGTACAAATAATGGCATAACTATCCATGTACCAGTTGTTACAGTGTCTGTTATCTCTGAGACTTGAGCAACTGTGAATCCGTCACCTGTACCTTCAATAGCAGAAAATGTCGGAGAAAGATCAGTTATCATGGCGACTGTCACACCAATTATCGCTACGTTCCCAATTACTTTGATCAATGGTGCTTCGTCTAGATTGAATAATTTTAGGGAGTACATAATGACGACAATCAAAGTGAAACTGTTAACAAAGTCAACCAAATCAGCTAAGTTAGCTAATTGGGGATTCTCAGATCGAGAACCACCTAGAAAACCTAGAGCCATTGTTATGAGAATCGTTATTGCACCTAACACTGCCATATTCTTACCTAATCTTGCTTCTGATGAGCTAATCATAAATTTTTCCTTTTATAATAGATTGAAATGATTGTTTGGTACTATGGGATATTATTCCATAGAATTTATTTGGTGTAGGATTATATTTGCGTTAATTTACTCATTGTTTATTTTTATAAATAATTGATGATAACGTTTGTGTTAGTATGATTGAAATCAAAAAGCCCAGTTCTAAACTGGGCTTTTTGAGAGTATCTATTTATATGTTGTTTGTTCGTTACTTAGATTTTGGATTCAAATGCTTTGCTTACACCAAAGGCAAAGGTTGGATAAAGAATTACTCCTCCAACTATCCATACAAATGGAATGATAGTTTCAGTTAGATTGTCATCTAACAGGTTTAGTAAAAAGACAAAGTTTACTACTAGGATGAGTGCTGAAGCACCGATCCCTGCCATGCTTCCCCATGACGGTAAGAGGTTGCCTCCTCTTTCCTTGAGGGACACTAATAAGACCCAAACAGGAAACACAAACCAGGTTCCATATGTAACTGCGCCCTCCATTTCTCCGATTTCAGTTGGTGTGAATGAGTCGCCTGTCCAGCCGCCGGCAGCATGTGCTGCTGGAGATATTGACATTATGACTGAAATGCTTACGCCGACAATAGTGATATAACTAAGAAGTTTTAGGAATGGATCGTCGTCAATGTTGAATAACTTTATTGCGAATATCAGCATTGCTACTTGGGCAAAGTTTGAGGCGAAGTTTACTACACCATTCAACAAGCCCCATTGTTCACTGTATCCGTCGGTATCAGGACCAATGAGAACAAATCCTACAACTAAGCTAAGTATGGCTGTGATGACTACCCATATAGACATGGTTCTTCCTAATCTTGCTTCAGCTGAACTTATCATGTTAGTATTTCTCCTTATATATGTAATGAATGTTGATTGATTAATAAATTGACTTCAATTATAAATT
>DFQC01000022.1:2697-11334 GCA_002377585.1 Anaerolineales bacterium UBA3499
AATTGTTGCTTTAAGTTCTACCGTTATAGTTTTGTGGCAAAAGCTCTACTGAGTCCAAACAGAGAGATTGGCCACAATATTACTCCGCCTAATAGAAAGATTGGAGCTATAACAGTTGGGGTGATACCAAGTGACTGACCGAAAAAGCTAACTGATTGTAGGACTACAAACAATATGGAAGCACCTTTTCCAGCTAAGATACCCCATCTTGGGATCAGTTCGCCACCATCGGCATTTATTATGGTCCAGACCCATATTGATAATAACAAGAAGCTTCCAAAGGTGAATGTACCCAACATATCTTCGACTTGGGTTGGTGTTACACCTTGGTCCCAGACGCTTTGTGCAACTGCAGTGGGTGCTAGGTCTCTAACGGCCCACATTGTGTTGATAGCAATCATCATGTAGCTCATAACTCTAAAAACAGGTTTGTCATCTGCTACGAACAGTTTCATAGCTAAAACGACGACAAACACGAGCGCAACATCCTGAGCAAAGTTAATCAAATTATCCACGGGCCCCCAAGTGGAATCATATGAATTGGCAGCTCCACTAGCTGCACCCGTAGCAACATTTATGACGATAGTAAGTACTATGCCTATTGCTGCAACTAAGCTCATGTTTCTACCTAATCGGGCTTCTGCTGATGTGAACATTTTGACATGTCCTCCTGTGTAATGAGTTTGATGTCGACTATATATTGGTGTTTTTACATTTGTGTTTTATGTATAGCACCAATATATAGAACACAAATTTAGCAATATAGATGCGTTGGGTACTGATTTGTGCAATACATAAATGATGACTGATGGTTTCACCACTAAATTGATTGTTCTAAGTTTTACGGAGGATATGTGTGTTAGTGGTGAGTCGGGGCGGGCGGATTTGAACCGCCGACCCCTGCAACCCCATTGCAGTGCGCTACCGGACTGCGCCACGCCCCGACGATTGTGCGATTATACCAGTGGCAATAGGGGGAGTAAAGCAATGTTAGAAATCGCCACTTAATAGGCTGTCTGCTAAACCATCTGGATTGTGACGATACTTGTCCCAGGGTATATCCCCTGCCACAATTCGACCTAGTATATTTGCCAGACCATGGTTCACGGGAGCTGCTAGGCCGAGTGCTTTAGCGTGCCGATGTACTGTTCCATTAAGGTAAGAAATCTCGGAGTGAATTCTATTGGCTAGTAAGTCGACTTGGAGTGATGGATGTTTACCGCCTCTGCCTTTGGAAACTTTATTGTTTAGTATAGCGCGATAGCTCCAGGGTGGAAGTCGTTTTATTGCAAATGCTAGCCAATGTGAAGGTGTTCTCGGTAGGCGGACAATTGGCAACTGTAGTCCTTTCATTACTGTGAGTGTTTCCTCTATAGCAGTTATTTCTAATCTGAATAGACGATCGTGTTTAAAGATAGCGTTTGGCGTAATGTCGCATATTGCTGCAGTTGCATTGGCAAGTATGTTTGTTATGAGTTTTGACCATTTCATTGCCTTAGCATTTGGGTATAGGAGCGTGTCAAACCCAGCTGAGTTAAATGCTTTCCATATTTCTAGAGAATAGGGGTGGCCAGCTGCTATACCTATTCCTCGCTCACGGTCTACATTCACGTCACCAAGTTTTGATATTGAGACTGCAGAAGTTACTGTGCCTGGGATAACATTTTCAATTCCAAATGCATCCGACAACAAATCCTCATTATCAACTCCATTCTGTAGGCAAAGTATAGTCGGAGAAGTTTTTGTAGCTGATTTGAGTAGGTTGATTACTGAGGAAGTGTGAAATGATTTGACAGCTAGTATAACGACATCTATTTTTTTGCTGTCTAATACTGTGTTTAGGTTGGTGGTTATAGTTGGTTTGGCCAATGAGGTGTCTCCCATTGCACCGGTTAACTTGATTCCATTGTCTTTTATGTGTTGAGCGACTCTATCTCTGACAAGAAATGTTATGTCTTCACCAGCAGCAGACAGTTGTACGCCAACTAGCTTTCCTATTGCACCCGAACCAAGAATTAAGTATGATAATGACAGGAGTTTGTCCTCCTTAGGATTTGTCTTTTAGTACATTGATATAAAAGACAGATGCGATTGCTGATCCTGTTAGGGGACCGACGATATAAACCCATAGTTGATCCAGATTACCAGTTAGTAGGGCAGGTCCTAAAGTCCGAGCGGGATTTAGGGATGCGCCGGTCAGAGGTCCACCCATCAATATACAGAATATTAGCGTCGAACCTATAGCTAGTCCTGCTAGATTACCAGACTTTCCGCTGACTGCAGTATTCATTATTGTATTTACTAGAAAGAAAGTAAGAATTATTTCTATGACTATTGCCTGCGAAACGGTAATTGTTGTTGCGTCAAATTGTGTTGCTCCTAATCCGCTTGCACTGCCCCCAAGCACGAATGATAAGGCTGCCGCGCCCAAAATCCCCCCTGCAAATTGCATGATCCAATAGGTTATAGCTGTATTAGTCTTTATTTCTCCAGCTAGTAGTAGCCCAAATGTGACGGCAGGATTGATGTGGGTACCACTGTGATGTCCATATGCATATGCTAAACCGATAATGACCATGCCATGCGCTAAAGCAACTACTATTAAATCTCCGTTTATTGCCGCTGCTCCTGCCCCTATGAATATTAATGCGAATGTGCCAATTAGTTCCGAAAATGATGCTCTGAAGTTCATGCCTTGATATCTCCTAATCTGTGTTATTTCTTGGTTAGGTCAATAGTATAAATGTTTGGTTATGATATGTGTCATGTCTGACAAAGGTAATTGTACTATTACTATAGTATCAGTATTTACTCTAGGATAGTTCCGATGAAAGCTTGAAAGCCTCGTACATAATCGGTCGCTTGCATTGGGCGCTTGCCCGGTGCTTGTATTTGTTGTAGTTGAAGCAAACCATTTCCGGTTCCAACTACTATATTTTTGTTTAGAAACATGGTTTTTCCGGGTTGTCCAGAACCAGTGATGGCTTGAGCCTGTAATATTTTGATTCGTTTCTGGCCATGCATTGCGAATGCTCCTGGCCATGGTGTCATTGCTCGTATTTTTCGTTCAATAGCCGCTGCAGTTTTGTCAAAAGATAAATGCCCAAAATTTTTGCGTATCAGTGGTGCGTAGGTCGATAAAGTTGGGTTTTGTGGGATTGGCTTGATTTCTCCTGCGATATATCCAGGGAGTGTACTATGTAGTAGATTGGCTCCCACCACCGCTAGGGAATCAGTGAGTGTTCCAGTGGTATGGTCTGATCGAATTGATACTGCTTGCTGGGTCAATAATGGTCCAGTATCCATACCAGAGTCCATTTTCATTATTGTGATTCCAGTGTGTACATCGGCAGCCATTATGGCAGCAGATATAGGAGATGCTCCGCGATGCCGGGGTAAAAGGGAGGCATGAATATTTATACATCCGTTCACTGGAAGTTTTAGTATCGTATCACAGAGTATTTGTCCATAGGCTGCGACGACAATCACATCTGGTTTCCATAGTTTGATTTGGTCAATTGCTACAGTGTTATTTATATTGTTAGGTGTTATAACTGGGAGTTGAAATTCCTGAGCTGTTATGTTAACTTCACTAGGTTTAAGTTTGCGTCCACGACCGGATGGTCTATCAGGTTGTGTGACTACACCTACTACATCATACTTCTTTTGCAGTATGTGTAGACAAGTTGATGCAAACTTGGGGGTTCCCATAAATACAACACGTAGCATAATATTATTGTAACGTCCACGGTAATAAACTACAATGCTCATATTAGGTGAAAATACTATGGATAATAAATGGATTTTGGCTGATCCTATGCCCGAGGATTGTCGCAATAAATTAGATCGATGGCAATCAGAACCAGTGCTACAGCAGTTATTTTGGAACCGCAAACTTATTAGTGAGGAAGAAGCAATGAGGTTTGTACGTTATCAAATATCCCACGATGCTGACCCTTACAAGCTTGCCGATATGACTGGCGCAGTGGAACGTATCTTGGCTGCACTGGATGCTGGACAACTTATAGCTATTTATGGGGACTACGATGTAGATGGTGTGACAGCTACATTAGTGTTAAAACAAGGTTTAGAGGCTTATGGTGCCAAGGTCGTTTACTACATACCTGACAGGCATCTTGAAGGTTATGGTATACATAGTACTGTATTGCAACGATTCGCAAATCAAGGAGTTGATCTAGTGATTTCTGTTGATTGTGGTATATCTGCTTTTGCAGAGGTGCAACAATCCAATGAATTAGGCATGGATTTCATCGTTACTGATCACCATCAAATTAGCTCTGAGTTACCTGAAGCTTTGGCCATCATAAACCCCAATCGTCCTGATTGTGCATATCCAGAAAACATATTGTCAGCAGTAGGAATATCTTATAAGCTAGTTCAGGCTCTTTGGAGTGTCAGGATGCCCCAAAATAGTCATAAACCCATATCCGATTTTCTTGATCTTGTAGCGTTAGGTACTGTTGCTGATCTTGCTCCTCTTATTGGGGAGAATCGATATATGGTTCAAGCCGGTTTAGAGATTATTAATCGTAATCCTAGATTAGGGATAAAAGCATTGCTTGGAGTGTCAAGGAGCAAAGGTTCCGTATCTGCTCAAACTATAGCCTTCCAATTGGGTCCTCGCATCAATGCTGTTGGAAGGATAGGGGATGCATCACGTGCTCTAAGATTGCTTGCGACTGATAATGAGCAAGAGGCGGTTATAATTGCACAAGAATTAGACAAGTACAATCGCGAACGTCAACGCATGACACGTGATATGACGTCTGCTGCATTGGAGTTGTGTGAGAAAACATATAGTACAGGTGAAACTCATATACTCTTTGCTGAACACGAGGATTTTCATAATGGTCTTGTCGGTCTAGTAGCTGCAAGGCTGTGTCAGGAATACTATCTGCCGGCCGTTGTAGGTCAGAGGAAGGAAGGCTATATAACTGGATCTGCGCGTAGTATATCTGAGTTCCATATTTCGGATGCATTTAAGGATTGCTCGCAGTTGCTTGAAAAATATGGTGGGCACGCAGCTGCAGCTGGATTCACAATTAAGGAGGAGAACTGGACTAAATTTATTGAGCATTTAGAGGGTATTGCTTCATACAATCTGAAAGATGTGGATTTGAGACCTGTTTTGCATATTGATGCCGAGGTTCAAGCTTCAGACATAACTCAGAGACTTGCAAGCCAACAATCTTTTTTTGAGCCAACTGGAATGGCAAACCCTCAGCCGCTTTTTATGTGGCGTGGTGCGGATATACTAAGCAAGCGCAATGTTGGTCGAGATGAAAAACATCTAAAGCTGAAATTTGTAAGCGGGCCAGATAGGAGCTTAGATGCTATAGGATTTGGTCTCGGTGACAAATATGCTGATCTGAATGACAAAGCGGATTTAGTGTTTGCTTTGGAGATTAATGAATGGAATGGTCACACGAATGAGCAATTGAATGTCAAGGATATACGTTCTTCTGAGTGAAACGAAAGGCTAGCGCCCATAATATCAACGTAGTTATACTTATCCAAAGTCCCAACTGCCAGCTTCGTGGTTTATACTGAAATACGACTCTGTGAGTACCTGCTTCAAGCTCTATTGCAGAAAACAACCCGTTTGTGTTGAAGATATTTGTTGGTTTTCCATCAATGGTAGCTTGCCAGCCAGGATATGAGGTTTGAGCTAATATGAGTGTCGAAGGCTCTGTACTGTTTGTGTCAATTGAGATTTCATTTGTACTATAATTTTGTATAGTAGTGCCACCAATGGGTTTTGTATCTCTGTCTAGTGGTAGTTTTTTTACCATGTATGCTAGAGGCAACACATTCAAATTCTCATATACTTTTACGTCTCCGGAGTGTGCAAGTCGATAAGGACCTAGTGTTAGTGTGACAAATGTGTTGGCACGTTCATCTATCAAAGCTGCCCCATTGATTTTTAAATTATTATTTGCGCTTTTAATTTCGATAGACTTTATGTGTATTGGCTCGATCATTTGTAAGCGGATTATTCTTGATGTGGTGTTTGATGGAATAGGTATAGAATGCACATTATCATTTTTCTGCGTAATATATACATTACCTAAGGATTCGTCTTCAGATTGTGGTGATTCAATGATAAGTCCTATGCTGGTAGCTTGAAAGTCGGATGATGTAGGTATTATGGTCGATTCAAATGGCTTAAGGTCAATTTGCATCTGTAAATCATAGAATATGTTATCAAGCCAGACATCATTCAATTTGTCAGTTATAAGCCAGCGGGTGTTGGTTATGTTCAAAATCCAGTTGGGTGGGGTGTTTTTTATTTTCTCGCGCATGCGACCGTCTTCAGAGACAGTCATATTAGGCAGTAATCTAGAGAAGAATTGCGCATAGGCACGTATCGGCAGGATGCCACCATCATAGCCGTCGATGGAGGGAATTTGCCAAGTTTGAGAAAGGTTGGGAGAAAGAACTGATTTTGATTTTGCAGCATCAATAGCTAATTGAGTTGCTTCAACTGATAGTGTCTTGGCTAGGCGATGCCGTAACATATCTAAATCGCCGGGGTCAAATAATAGACTGGAATAGGATAATACCCGTCCGTTGTGTGCGTTACTATTACGATGCATTAATAGTGGCGTCATTGGTGGCCGGGTGTCGTAATATGCATCTGGGGTTGTTAGTTTATTTATTGGTAAAGTTAATGATGCGAGACCTAATTCTGCAAATATTAGTAGGATTAGCAATGTGGTACGCAGATTGGTAAGTTTTAGTCTTATGATAAGTACTGAAATTATAAGAATGAACGTCCAATAATATAGATCAGATGAATCTGGACGGGGTAAAGGTCCAGTCTCTCCGGGAGGAGTGTAATTTGTAGTCAGATAGTTTAGTGTGATAAGAACTGAAACAAGAAGTAAGGTCAGTGTAACTTGAGGGGTATTTGGTTTGTAACTGCGTGTTTTTAGAGATTCATATCCATAACCAGCAAGCAAGGCCGCACCTAATGCCCAAAGTACTAGCCATCTAGCTGGGACTCTAAACAGATTGAATCCAGGAGCAAATTTGGTCAACAGCCAATACATTGGATTGTAAGATCCCATTGCTAGCGTAATACCGATTAGAGCTATAGCTAGTGCAGGTAGCATTAATCTTTGGTTAGGCTTGTGTGATATTTGGTAGCACCCTAGTATTGCCAACATCAATGCTGGAATACCCAAATATCCTATTAGCTCATTAAATACTGGTCGTACAAATGCCGGTAAAAGTACATAGCCGAGCATCTTTGGATGTACCGAAAATGAAAGTGCTTCACGCATTGATAGGCCATCACTGCGGAGAGATAGTTGTGATAACTCTAAAGCTGGAATAATTTGAGCTGCTGCCAAGAGAACTGCTGATATTATGCAAACAATAATTGGGATTAGAACATACACATTTGTTTTTGCTATCATCCACCATAAATCAGTCTTCCGAGACGAAATATGTGTAATTCTGCAAGTAGCAGCGGTGCAGCACCAAACTATCACAGAAAACATAGATATGAAACTAGATTGAGTATGGCCTGACAACAATTGTAACCCTATTAGTATGGATAATATCAGTCCACTCCGAACTAGGTTATTGTGTGTTTTAATGCTGTGGATCATTTTATGCGCAGCCAGTAATATCCAAGGAAGCCATGCTAATGCTTGTAATTGGTTGACTTGCTCTACCTTAGCTGTCATATGACCTCCAAGTGCAAACAGCAAAGCTGCAACAACAGCTGCGCTTTTGGATATACCTAGGGAATGAAGTGCGAGTTTATAGGTGCCAAATGCTGCTATCCAGAGATGAGTAACGATGGCTATCTTTACTGCGTTTGTAGTGCTGAATGGTGTAATGAACCAGTTGGGTGGGTACAGCACACCAGCTTGTGGATTTGCCAGAAAAGGCGATCCCATGAATATATATGGATTCCATAGTGGTATCTGTCCGGAGAGTAACACGCGAGCGCGATGCTCCCAGTACGGATAAATGTATAAGAGAGTATCTCCGCGGCCTAGGATTAAATTAGTAAACACCAATTTCCATAGAATGATGAGTACTATCGAAACTATAGTGATTGCCGGTGTATACCGTCTGATTTGGTTTAGCATTGACGGTAGTAGTCCTCGCACTTGATTATATTTAGGTCTATTGATCTCTGACACACCTAAGGATTATAACTGAGGTTGGAGAGTAATAATCTTTGGTAATTGATGCTATAAGTTGTATTAAATCGCGATTTTGGTCCACTCCTGACGTTGCTCTAGTCTTTTTATCATATCTTGAACATAGAAAGTTGTCTTTTCTGGTGTAAAGTGGAATTCGTATCCTTCAGTGTCAATTGTATCTGTAATTTTCCCTGCATCAAATCTTAACCCTGTGTATTTAGAGGGTGGTTGAGATATCAACCATATAAAGGCAGGTGCAAGTTGAATGGGGTCAATCCACTTGCTTTGCTCATTTTCGGACATTGATTCAGCTTCTTTTCTTGTGATTGATGTAGGTTTAATGTGTTTTCCTGGACCCATAGTGTTCACTGCTATATTATCCACTTCAGATTCCATCGCAAGTGCCTTGGTAAAGCCTTCTATAGCATGCTTAGATGCACAATAAGCTACTTCG
>DFQC01000022.1:11646-12013 GCA_002377585.1 Anaerolineales bacterium UBA3499
TTCGTTGACAAATCCTAACAAACTAGCTCTACTGGCTATTGATATACAATGTCCACCATCATCACTCTTTAGATGGTCCCAAGAGGCTTTAATAGTGTTGTACACACCGGTAAGATTTGATCCCAATATTTCCTCCCATGTTTCAGGAGAAGTACTCTCAAATGATATTAGAGGCATAGTTGCTGCGTTACAAATTACTGCATCTATTCTTCCCCATTTATCTATTGTCTGATCGACAGCGTTGCTGATAGCTTTGATGTCTCTTACGTCAGCTAAAATTGACAGAGATTTGTACCCATGCTTATTGATATCATCAGAAGTTTTTAGCATCTCATCTTTATTGATATCAACTATTGTTACATGTGAC
>DFQC01000053.1 GCA_002377585.1 Anaerolineales bacterium UBA3499
CCATATGCCTAACACCTATATGAATCCCTTAGAGGCCATCCATCACCTACGCAAGGTCGACCCCCGATTCATTAGCCTAATTGATATTCATGGTCCGCCAAACCTTCATCGTACACGCAACTCATTTAAATCATTGGTACATACAGTCATATACCAGCAATTATCTGGAAAAGTAGCTTCTATAATATACAAAAGGTTTATTGATTTATTTCCAACCCGTCACTTTCCAACACCAAAAAAAGTACGGCAACTATCTATAGAGAAACTACAAACGGCAGGGTTATCTAGACAGAAAGCAACAACTATACATGAGATTTCCGACCAATATATTCATGGTCATGTTCGCCCTCATAGATTCAACTACATGAGCGCTGCTGAAATTACAGATATGCTAACTAAAGTTAAAGGTATTGGACCGTGGACAGCAAGTATATTTCTAATGTTTGCCCTTAACTATCCAGACATTCTACCCACCAGCGATTTAGGGATCAGAAAAGGAATACAGAAGTTGTGTAACTTAAGTCATCTACCTGAACACAAAACTATATTGCAAATCGCCGAACCTTGGAAACCTTTCCGCACAGCTGCTAGTTGGTACCTTTGGCGTCACCTAGACACAAAACCTTAGTTAACAACATAATTATCGTAAAATATTAGTATCTTTTATTGGTGCAATCGAAATGTACGACTTACTGCTTCCCGGATCACTACCTTTTTTATTGATATTAATTCTGATAGGGGTGGTATTACTTTATACTGGCCCCAAATTACGTGCAGCGAAGCGTATTTGGCTAACATCCACTTTGTGTACTTATTGGCTTATGAGTACACACCTTGGAGCCACATATCTAGAATCATTATTAAACCGAGATGTCACTTCTATAACTGCCAATATAGAAACGATAGATGCCGATGCAATAGTTGTACTCAGTGGTGGAGGACACACATTAGGTAACAATGCAAATACTATTAACATAGCATCAACTCACACAGCATACCGCGTCTTAGAAGCTTACCGTCTGCACAAAAAATTACCTGAAGTTCCCATTATTCTTTCAGGGGGAATCGGTGATTCGCTCGCATTATCAATCTCCGAAAGTGAGATTATGCGAAAAGAGTTGTTAGAATTAGGCGTGCAAGACAACTTGTTGTTGATGGAACAAAACTCTAACAACACTTATGAGCAAGCTATAAATATTGCTATGCTAATGACCCGTCTAGATATGAGAAGCTTTATATTAGTAACTTCACATACCCATATGAAACGAGCACTAGCCACTTTCCAAACGCAAGACCTTTACGCAATACCATCTGCAGCATTTCATACAACCACTCCGGCTCTCAGGATAAAATGGTCATTATTTCCTAACAAGACTGACCTAGATCGAAGCCAAAATGTTGTACGTGAAATTGCAGCATACCTGTACTATAAACAACAAGGTTGGATTGCTATTGCTGATGATTTTGACTGACTAGATTGACCATATATTGACTAATTATGCCTGTAGATATATACTACGAAGCATGAAAGAGATGGTGTCAAAATGAAAGACAATCTATCAAATAATAGATGTGTCTACGATTACCTAAATCATAAAAACACACGTGCAAAAGCTTGGTTTTGCACGTGTGTTTTTGATTCTCAAACCCATAGGAGGAGTCATGGATTATGGAATGATCGGTAAAATCGAGAAGTCTAAAAGATATGCCGAGGAGCCTGAAAGATTTAGCTTTGACGATTTCACTATAAAGTTCGATGGGGATAATAATGACCACATAGTCACCTGTGACCATGGAACACTAAATTGTGACTGTGAATTTTTTGCCGTCCGAAAAGTATGTAGCCACACCATGGCATTAGAACGATTGCTTAGCCAGATGTTACCGAGTCCAGCAATGGTTTGACCAAAAATTGCGCCATGGTAAATAAACTGAATGTTAGTTGGTAATCCATATACGATTTAAGAAAAAAGTTTGAGAGACAATGATTTAACGGTTATTTCGGTTAAATTATTGTCTTTCATTAAACACCTCTTACATATTACTAAAAATGCGTATTGCAATTATCGGTTCGGGTATGGCCGGACTTTCGGCAGCCTATGACCTTACTAAAGCAGGACATAAGGTGGTGCTTTTTGATGGCGCTGGAGAAATCGGTGGCCTAGCATCTGGATTTAAGGTCGACTCATGGGAATGGACTTTAGAACGCTTCTATCATCATTGGTTTGCTTCAGACCAACATGTTCTTAGGCTTGCTAAGGAACTCAACTGTGATCAGCAAATAATTTTTCGACGACCGGACACAATGATGTACCATAAAGGTGACTTTTATCCACTAGATTCACCTATGTCTGCACTACTGTTTCCAGGTTTGGGATGGGGCATGAACAAGCTTCGGTTTGGAATAAATACACTCTACCTACGATTTACACAAGACTGGCATAGTTTAGAGAAGATTAGCGCTGCTGACTGGATGAAACGTTGGGCAGGCACAGACGTATATAGAACTATGTGGGAACCACTACTCAAAGCAAAGTTTGGATCCTATTCAGATGACATACCTATGTCTTGGTTGTGGGCACGTATACATACACGTACTGCACAATTAGGTACGTTCCAAGGCGGGTTCCAAATGTTTCTGAATCTGCTTGCAGACAAAGTCAATCAACAAGGTGGCAAAATACAACTCAACCAAACAGTAAGAGGTATTACCCCCTCAACCGATTCTAAACTACAGATACAGGTAAACGATGAAGAATTTATCTTTGATCACTGCATAGCAACGTGCTCACCAAAGCAATTGTTGCAAATTACACCAAGCATTCCAACACAGTATGCTTCTAAAATAAACAACCTACAAAGTATTGGGGCAATAGTTTTAGTTCTGGCTTTAAAAAAGCGCTTAACCAACCACTATTGGTTTAACTTACCTGCTAATGCAGGATTTCCGTTTCTAGCACTAGTGGAACACACCAATTTTGTTCCGCCATCTTGTTTTGGGGGCGAGCATATTATATATTGTGGTCAATATCTAGAAACTAATCATCAAAATTTTCTTATGACATCCGAAGAGATAACGCGCCAGTACTTACCGGCGCTCACTCGTTTTAATCAAAATTTTGATGAGAGCTGGATAAATCAATCTTGGGTGTTCCGAAGTCCATATGCACAGCCGGTACCATCTATCAATTTGTCAAACAAAATACCAGAACTGCAAACACCGATAAAAGGTTTGTGGTTAGCTAGTATGAGCCAAGTATATCCTTGGGACCGAGGCACTAATTTTGCAATAGAGTTAGGTCGTAGAGTTGCAAGTCATTTACTACAATCATCATAATCAACGGTTTATTAGCAAACGCATTAATGAAACGTCTTCACCGCCAAATCTATATTTGTAGTCTTCATCACCGCGCATAAAATCAAATCGCTTGTGTCCATTTTGGATTGCATGGTCGAACAACTTAGCTAACAACACCCATCCGGGTGACAATGCAGCATACTGACCAATGTCATAACCTGAATTGTACAGATAGAGAGTATTACCCATACTGAAATATGCATAAGATGCCAAGTTGTGATCCTCCAATCTCAGAAAACACAATCGAAGAAGGTCACAATCTTGCATTACTTTCAGTATATTAACAAAAGCTTCTCTCATACCGGAATTAAGAAAGTCAGCTTTATCCCTACCGCTTGATTCCATCAGTTTGATGAACTCTTGTATTTCAAGATATTGATCACTAGGATCTTCTACAAATACAGCGCTAGCGCCTTCAGCGTCAGCCCGCCGCAACTTTCTTCTGATCTCACGGCGCTGTTTACCTCCTAGACCACCAAGATATGTTTCAAAGTTGTCAGGAAGTGCTAATTGTGGACAGACTGTTTCAATTCTTGAATCAACTTCCCAATCTTGGGCCAAAGCCAATTCTCTCCAATGGGATACACTACCACTCCATTGTGGTATATTCACCAAATCAGCACTATGCCAGTCATCTGCTTGTGATCCAGATAACCAATCAAAAACCAATTTTCTAACAACTTCTGCGTTGCATTCACTTGCAATCACATCATGATAATCAGCAATATCCTCACCACCAACCCAACGCAGTACATTCTTTTGGTCAATATACATACTAGCTAAACCCAAAAGATTGTCCCCATCATACACACATATCAACCGTAATTCACCATTGCCAAAATTATTCCACCACTCATTTTGAAATTCGACAGTCTGAAACGGTGTTGAAACGACACTCTTTTCAACCAGAATTTCCCAAGAATTCTTCAGTTTGTTAAAACCTTCAGCAGAACGACTAACTTCAACATGCATATAATAATTTACCTACCCATTTTAAGTTCATACACTATACCGTTATCATTAGCAAACTCATATATAAGACACTCTACTCGATGCAATAGTTCTGACAATTGTACAAGACAGTTAGAGAACTGCCTTGCACTGCCTTTGCCTGACATTTCCATCCATCTAGTATATTGTCTAACATAAGGTGCTGCTGCTTCTGCGGGCGCATGACTAAGAATATGATTAAAGGCAGCTGCTACAGTATATTCCATAAGAAACAAAGACGAACGAGCATGACCAACCGCACCAAGTTTATCGAAACCATCCACATAATACCGCTCCTTCAAAGGATGTGCACACTTATCATCATCCCATTGACCTTTATGAAATTTTCCAGCTGCTCTGAATATTTCTAACCATTGTTCTCTCATGCCATCAATCCCTTCGTCACTAATTACACTGAAACCGATACTCTGCTCTGCTAATTCTAGTATATTTGTATGCCCCATTTGAGATAAAGTCTCACCAAAACAAAAAGCTTGCCGCCTACCATAACGCGGTTTGTATGCAAGCACAAGCACTGCAGTCGCAGCCCAATCGAGAACATCATGTAAGTGCTTAATATCATTCGGATCTATAGGTATAGGTACAGGAACCTCACGCATCTCTGAGATTTCATCGTAATGTAAATACGCACGACGCATAGCATCGGCAGCACGATCAACAACGTTCTCTGCAGTATCAAATTGTCCTCGAACATACGCCTGTAATAATGCGAAAAAGTTTTTAGTATCGTGCAATGGCACAGCATCATACAGGGACTGACCACACATTGCGTCTTTTTTAATAATCGCCCTATTTTCATAGTCCTCGGGTCGAAAATGCTGTACATCAATTAAGAGAGAATCCTTCCACAACAAACAAGGTTCGAGATTAACTGGAGGGTCTGGATCTACAAATATTACATCAAAATCAGTAGTATTAGCCCACAACGGGTCAGCCCTTGCTACAGAGCCTACCAAGAATGCAGCCAACAACTCAGGACGTTCAGATACTTTTAAAGCAACAAAGTCTCGAACATGGTTTAATAGTTGGTCACGACTACTTATTTCATGCATTTATATTGCCATACTAATATTAACGTACAAACCATCACCTATCTACCACAAACCTCATACAGCTTAAGTGGGTTGTTTACACTAAGCCGATGGGCAAGGATAAACTTAGCAAGGTTTTTTTGCAATAGGACCGATGCTATAATCTTCATAGTTTGTTGATCCGCAGCCCTACAATAAATATACTAGCGAAATACATATGAGTATATTAGGACTAAACATAAGTCGCAGAACATTTTTTGTATTGATAGGGATAGCCTTTTATTTAATACTGCTAGTAGTTTTGACATCAGTAGAGAGAAACTCTCTAGTCTCAAACATCAATAGTTTCCAAGACTCTCTGTGGTACTCGATTGTTACCCTTACTACGGTTGGATATGGTGATATTTATCCAGTAACACCAATAGGACGTAATATTGGCTACATTTTTGTGCTTGGCAGCTTAGGAGTATTAGGTTTGTTAATTAGTCGTATAACTGAAGTTTTCGTTAACATTAGGGAGACACGAAAAATGGGATTATTAGGATCAAATTACAAGGACCATATTGTAGTAATAGGGTGGGATTTGTTTGCTCAGTCAGTAGTCGATGAACTGATAGGTGCAGAAAAACAAGTAGCTATCGTCACTGATAATAAAGATTACGTTGATACGATTAGAGAGCGATATAACGAAACTGATGTATTTGTATTAGTCACTGATTATTCCAACTATGCAGTATTGGAAAAAGCTAATATCAGCCACGCATCAACAGTTTTTCTAAACTTTGAAGATGATACTCAAAAGTTGGTCTATTCACTTAACTTAAAAAAGATGTATGGTACTGTTGAACACGTAGTTATACTAAACAACTCTGACCTAGAGGATACTTTTCACGCAGCCGGTGTAACGTTCACACTTTCTAAAGACGGTATAGCCGCAAAAATAGTTGCCAGCTACATTTTTGAGCCAGATGTCGCTCGCTATTCTGTCGATCTTCTTAGTTCGGCAGTAGCCGATAGTGATTATGATATCCAACAGTATCTAGTAACAGACAATAATCCATATGTAAATCATGAATACAACAAAGTGTTTCAAACACTAAAAGAAGAACACAACATTATTTTGATAGGTATCAGCAAGTTTCGTCAGGACGGTACACGAAAGCTTATGAAAAACCCATCAAACACTATAACACTGTCAGCGGGCGATTATCTGATTATGATAATGACCGGAGAGAACGAAACTCCTATCACAGAATTGTTCGGCGTACCAGAGGGTTACAATTCAACATCTTGATGAAATGGATGCAAACAACTCTCTAGCATATATTGTGTCTCGATTGGTTTTACAACCAATAACATTATGTGATAAACACACCTGGTTGTGTCTTCTCATCGCCAGATCGATACATAGCCTTTGGTAGTTTAACTCCTTCAATCTTGAACCTACGTAGTACATCTTTTGTAAGCTCACTTTCTACTCTCCAAGGTCTACGCCAATGCTCCAAGCGTATATTATCAACGTAATAACGAATGTTAAAACCTATAAAAGTACTATTGAAAGACGTCAACCACACCTGAGGCTCTTGCCACATCACTTGAGTACGCTTAAAGCTGTCATCAAGCCATCTAATAAGATCCTGTATGTGGTCATCCACGCGAGTTTCTTGCCCACTAGGATCATGTAAAACGTCATACAGATTGGATAATCGATTAGAGAAAAATCTAATTTTCTGGTCCCATTCAGAATTTAGAATATCACGATCTTCTGGGTATAGATTGGGGTCAGTCATCCAAATCTCAATCCATGACCGAAGTAATATAATCAGAGAAGTTTTGTCAGCATCTGGATTCTCCAGAAGTTTTATTCTCTGCCATCCTCGCCCCGATATTTCCTCTGATCGCAAGCCTACCAACACTAAGATTGCATCGAAATCATTGCTAATATCAGCCACTTCTTCCTTGTCCAATCCACCCAACTCCAACTTCTTGACTTTAGTCACAAGCAGTTGTAATTGTTTCCGAATTTCATCTAGACTATTATTTACGTGAACTTCTGCACGCAAACGATTATAGGCAGCCCGCTTTTTTGATGGAGCCCCTGTAATCGGATCTTTTTTCTTTAGTCCTTTAACGGAAGGTAGTGCAGTAAGTTTAGGTGCAGGATTACCAACTATATCTGGGTGAGCAAGTACAGCTTCTTGTAAAATAGCCATCACCTTGTTTGGATTAGTACCTTGCCGTTTAGCTGCGAAACCAACTGTTGCCGCAAGATTTGTAGTAGGACGGTTAGCATTAAAAAATGTTGCTCTACCTAGAGCACCATTTGGAATAAACATATCCGTATAATTCTGTACATTGAAAAGATGTGTCACACGAATACCTATATTACGAACTACCGCCGTAATATTAGTTCCCTTAGTCACAGTATCGGGCAGGACGATCACATCTCCGGTACGAAAAGGCGTATCAACCAGTAAAATAAGTCCAGCGAAAAAGTCGCTTAGAATACCCTGAAGTGCAAACGCCAGAACAAATGCACCTCCGCCAATTGCCACCCATAGACCAGTTAAGTCAAGCCCAAGTGCTTGCAAAGCAGCAAACAGGCCTACCAAATAGATTAGAGGCGCTCCAATTCGCTCAAGAACTGGAACTAACACATCATCCCATATCGCTTCAGTTTGTTCAGCTAATTGCTTTACATAATAGACTAGTACATCTACAAACAATCGTGCAGCCCAGTGAGTGATAGTTATTGCAATAATTGCCCAAAGAACACGGTCAATCAACGCACTGCCTGGCAAAATACTTTCCAAAGCACCAAAAGCATTGCGTAAGCCATAAAAAATCACCAGTATAACTGCCGGTCTTCTAGATACTCCTAATATTACATCGTCTACATCCGTCTCTGTTCTACGGAAAAGCCAAAGCAATATGTAAGCAGTTAGCCAATAAGTGACTAGAGCCCCTAGACCCCATCCAATTAAAGTGCCAAGAAAAACATCTAACGGAGTATTACCTAATATAGTAATCATAGCTTACTACCTCTTTTTTTTGCGTGGAAAGCACAAACTATGCTTTCATTTATTGTAACTAACCAATCCAGAATATGCAAGTAAAACACGTAATGTGTATGCCTTAGCACCAACCTACTTGACACACTATATACTGTTATGTATATTGAACATCGTCGGTTTTGTTCACTTATATCCAACAACTGATATATTAGATAGAACTAAACGAAAAAGATAACTGTCGACTTATACCTAAATTGAAAACATTTTTACAACTTAATTACTTGCAACAGGAGTGTTAGCATAGAATGCTTTTACTACAATTTCGTCAACCTTACCGTGTCACAACACGAATTACACTAATACGAAACCGACAAAAAGGAAATATTCATGTTTAGTAAACAATTTAACCACCTCTTTTTATACCAAGATGCCAAAGATGAGGGTAGCGACATGCCTCCTCCACCTGAGGGAGACAATATGCCCCCTCCACCTGA
>DFQC01000033.1 GCA_002377585.1 Anaerolineales bacterium UBA3499
GAGAGAATGGCTATAGGGAAAGCGAACGCATCTGGAGCACGTGATATTGTAGCAATAGCAATTAGCTCACGCTCTGACAAATTTGAAAAAACAAAAATTGCTTGTGGTCCTTGCGGTAGTTGTAGACAGGTGATTTACGAAATGTCACAAGTGTCCGGGTACAATATCGATGTTATTGGCTCTACCATTGATAAGAGTAATATTGCTGTATCTACCATTGAAGACTTGCTGCCCTTACGTAAAAAAACATATGCATCTGTAAATCTTATATCTTCTGAAAAACTAAACTCTGACCAACATAGTCTCATTGAAGCTGCCATAGATGCGACTGACACCGCATACAATCCGTATTCAGGATACCATGTTGGTGCTGCTGTCCTTACCCGTAGCGGATCGGTCTTTGCAGCATCTAACGTAGAGAACGCTGCTTACGGATCCACAATATGCGCCGAGCAAATGGCTATAGGTAAGGCTAACGCATCCGGAGCACGTGATATTGTAGCAATAGCAATTAGTACGCGCTCTGATGACCAAGAGAAAAATGAGATTACCTCAGACCCATGCGGTACTTGTCGTCAGGCAATTTATGAAATGGCGCAAGTATCTGAATGTAACATTGAAGTGATTATGTCTGACAAGAACAAGCGCAACGTTATTGTTAAGTCCATTGAACAATTGTTACCTTATGCTTTTGGCCCTTCTCAACTACATATTGATGTTGTCAAAGGTAACCTGTAAATTGTAGCTTTACGGATGTCTTATATAGGTTAGTATCATGGGGTCTGATTCCAACATTAATCTGTCAAAACTCTATCACATTGGCTGTAGTCGAGGTGAGGTCGGACGCTACGTGCTATTACCTGGAGATCCAGGCCGAGTACCTATGATAGCTAATCTTCTTGATGACGCTCAAGAAATTTCGCATAACCGTGAGTATCTTACTTATACAGGCACATTGCTAGGTCAAAAAGTATCGGTAACATCAACTGGGATGGGCTGTCCTTCTACAGCAATTGCTATTGAAGAATTAGCAATTGCTGGAGCCGACACTTTCATTAGAGTTGGCACATCTGGTCCTATGCAAGATTTCATAGAAGATGGTGACCTATTAATTGCATGGGGGGCCATTCGTGACGAATACACTTCCAAACAGTATGTCCCACCAGAGTATCCAGCAGTAGCTGACCTGGATGTAACACTAGCCCTTAGACAGGCTGCTCGCAACCGTGGAGTACGACACCACGTTGGACTTACACAATCCAAAGATTCTTTCTATGGACAACACGAACCAGACAGAATGCCCGTTTCCAGACAACTTCAAGATCGATGGAAAGCATGGATAGCAGGAGGCACACTCTGTTCAGAAATGGAAGCTTCTACTATTTTTGTTGTAAGTCGAATGCTAAAGTGCCGATCAGGTGGCATTATGACGTCTGGCATTGATTTAACACATCTACTGGTAACAGCTGTTGATGGATTGAAGTTATTAATTGAACAAGATATTTCACGGAGGTAATTTTGACATTTCTAGATGAATGTATCGAATTTGCTGGCCCAGCTTGGGAAAGATATGTTCATCATCCATGGATAGAAGCACTGTTTAGCGGTACATTACAAGAAGACAAATTTCGCTATTGGTTAATTCAAGATTTACCCTATATAGGTGAAAACGCGTCAGAGGTAGCATTTACAAAGGTGCCTCCACACAACCCATGGGTAAAACTACAAAGAGAATACGGTGTACGCGCAGCCGAATCACGTGTTGAGCTTAGAATGCTAGAAGATTATGACGAATTTGCATTAACACGCTGGGCTGCCAGACCACGTAGAGAAGCGTTTGTAAACTTTTTTGTCAGAGCATTCTACGAAGGCACATTTGGAGACATTTGTTGTGCAGTATATCCATGTTATTGTTTTCACAATACATTCGGCGTGAGATATGAAAGTGAAAAACCAATAAACATTTCGAAATTACAACGGGATTGGATATTACAATGGCAAGATACATTTTATAGAGATCTACAAAATGCAACCGTGGATGGGCTAAACGAATATGGCAATGCCAGTACTGAATTCGAACGCGATAAAATGCGCTGGCTATTCCTAAGAGCGACGCAACACCAAATTGCAACATTCGATGCAGCCTGGACAACATCTGATCCTTGGCCCGGTGAGGGAAAAGAGACAGGAATACTGGCTGGTAAAGCAAATTAGAGTACCTACTGATGCTGCATGTAATCAGCAAAATGTGAGATTAGTCAAATGAACAATTCCAAGTCAACACTACAATATCATATAAAGATGAAGCGGGGCGATGTGGGTAGATATGTGCTTCTTCCAGGTGACCCCGGGAGAGTACCGCTTATAGCTTCTTATCTAGACAATGCACAGCTAGTAGCAGAAAATCGAGAACACCGGACTTATACAGGAAATATTGCAGGTACAAAAGTATCAGTCACTTCTACAGGTATTGGAGGACCCTCAACTGCAATAGCAGTTGAGGAGTTAGCCAAGCTCGGAGCTGACACTTTTATAAGAGTAGGCACCTCCGGGATGATGCAAGACTTTATACAACCCGGTGATTTAGTAGTTGTCTCAGGTGCAGTTCGTGATGAAGGTACTGCACTACATTACATGCCAATGGATTTTCCTGCAATTGCAGACCTCGATGTTGTAAATTGCCTTCGACAAGCTTGTGAAACTACAGGCATCACTTACCATGTTGGTTTGTCACATTCTAAGGATTCGTTTTATGGAGAAGTAGAACCAGACAGAATGCCCATAAGCAATGTGTTGAAACATCGATGGGATGCCTGGGTACAGTCGGGAGTTCTATGCTCAGAAATGGAAGCAGCGGCATTGTTTGTGTTAGCTAGTACACTAGGTAAACGTGCCGGGGGCATTATGGTTGCGGGCGGAAGCCATGATGATCTCGAACCACTCTGTAAAACCGCTGTTGAAAGTATCCGCATGTTAATAGATATTGATTGAATGGCATAAACAAGCCAACGAATTAGTAAAGCGTTGCGCGTATAAGTATGAGGTTACACAAACCTAAGGAGGAACAAGGGTCACATGAATTCTGATCAAAAGTGGATGGCAGAAGCAATAGCGGAAGCAAGGAAAAGTCGCGAGTCTGGTGGAATACCAATAGGTTCTGTCTTAGTTGCACAAGGAAAAATCATAGGAAGAGGACACAACCAGCGCGTACAAAAAAACAATCCAATCCTACATGCAGAAATGGTAACATTCCAAAACGCTGGTCGACTTCGTGCTAATATATACTCACAAGCCACTATGTATACCTCCTTGTCACCATGTACAATGTGCGCTGGTACTATTGTCTTATACAAAATTCCGAGAGTGGTAGTTGGTGAAAACAGAACGGTCAAGAACTTAACTCTTTGTGAAGACTGGCTAACCCAACAAGGAGTAGAAGTAATCAATCTAGATTTACAGGAATGCGTAGATATCATGAGTGACTTCATAAAAGAAAGTCCTGAAATATGGCATGAAGACGTAGGGGTATAGTCACACAACCATTTAGGGAGGTACAATACTATTTCTTTCTCTAACAACCTAATTGCTAAAGCAGAACCATATATGAAATCCCAAATCAAGAAACCATTTCTGCTTGGTTTGGTTGCAGGTGATTTGCCAACTGAATGTTTCCAATACTGGCTTAAGGTAGATTACCCTTATCTGCACAACTTTATAAAAGTATGTGCTTTAGGTATGGTAAAAGCCAATACACCAGAAGATGTGGATGTCATGCTGTATCACGTGCAAAGTATTCAAGAAGAAATGAGAGATCATGAGAAACATGCAAAAGAATTGGGCATGTCTCGAGAAGATCTATTATCATACCCCATGGGTCCACTTAAGTATTCTTATACTCGCCATCAACTTGCCAGTGCATACGATGGTTCACTTGGAGACACCCAAGCATCAATCCTAGCTTGCCAATGGGGTTATGGCGAGGCAGTGAGAAGGTTGCTTGATCAACACACCATAGAAGATGACAACCCTTACTCAGAATGGTGGGCATTTCATAGCAATCCAGAACATCGCGAGGGTCTCAACAAAGCTTTGGAATTACTCGATAGACAAGCTGCTAAAAGCACAGAACACCAGAAAAAAACTATGGTTGATATATTTATGACTAGTGTTCAGCATGAAACTATGTTGTGGGACGAGTATTACAACATGTCACACTGGGAAACATATCCAACAGACTAAGCACAAGCATCAACCATAAATTATCTAGTCATTAGATACATCATTCAGGTTTCAACACTAAAACATCGCCTTCTATGTTAGCGCGCCCAAAACTCATGGGTAAATATTCCACGGCTTGATGTCTTACAATAAGATCATCGTAATGTTTACTAAGAACATTGCCTGATTGACCAGTAGTATGCATAAACAAGCTATTGCTCCAATCACTCAAATCTACTATTTGCCTATAACTAGGTACGTAAATTTGTTTGTATGGGTCTGAGAACTTGTATGGCCCGACATTAACAGTATACGAGCCGCCCCCATTACTTATTTCACGTTGAAACAAAGTACGTAAAACTGCAACTTCACTAAATGGGTTATGAGCATAAATAGTTTCATGTAATTCGCCCCATTTCCATTTGTCTACATTACGACCAGTCGATAGTAAAGGAATATTACCTTTAAAGTAATCTTCTAGAAATTCAGTAGAACGATCCAAGGCAGTAGAAGCAGCATCTAAACAATTTTCTTTAGGCACAGTGAGAACATCATCACACCATGGATTATCCGAATCATCTAACACATTTACCAGAAAAGATGCATGTTTCCGATCAGCAAACTGTTCATACACGTTACCACGAAGTTCATCTTCAAATATGACCATACCTAGTTGATGAAACCATGTAGCGTAAATTGTTGCCGCTACACTATCCGCACCCATCTCAGCATCCCAAGTAATAACATGGTCAAGAGCAGGTTGGGCAAGATCTGATTTAGATTTTGATGGCTCAACGGATTGCAAATAAGGCAGCAATTCTATCGCTTGCCTACTTATCTGATCAGCCTGTATAGAAATCATATCCTCGATGGAAATCTTCCTGCCTCCATCGGTGAACTGCAGAATCAGCTCCTCTATTCGATCTGCTCTATATCGAGGAGCCCAGCTGCTTGAAATAAAAAATGGATAATCGTCTGAAACAACCTTGTTATTGGCAGTAACTATATATCCACTCTCTGGATTATAAACCTGCGGTAGTTGTTCAAATGGTATCCATCCTTCCCACTCGTATTCACTATCCCATCCTGGGACTGGAACAGTTCCATCTCCTTTTGCCCTCACAGGTATACGACCAGGACCAATATAACCTATATTTCCTTCCTGGTCAGCAAATACCATATTTTGACTAGGGGCCACATAATATCGCAAGGCATCAGTAAATTCATCCCAATCAGAAGCATAAGCCATTTTCATAAATGCATCTGCTGTAGTGTCTCCTGGATCTAGTGCAGTCCAACGCATTGCAAGCGGAGTGCCTGCATTGTCAGACACATCGCTAATGAGGGGTCCATGACGAGTACTTCTAGCAGCATATGGAATAGGAGCATCTTCATCATCCTTAACAAGAATCTCCTCTAACACTATAGTCATGTCTTCCCATTCCCCGTCAACCTCATACTGGTTTGGGTCAGTGGGATTTATTTTCTCAATGTATAAATCCTGTACATCTGGACCAAGATTTGTGAGGCCCCATGCTACATGTTCATTGTGACCAATAGGAATTATTGGCATTCCCAACAAGGTTGCACCCGTAACATGTAACAAGTTACCCTGCAATTCTACTAAATACCAAATAGATGGAATCTGAGCACCCAGATGAGGATCATTTGCAAGCAGCGGCTTACCACTTTCGGTCAACTCACCAGATATAACCCAGCTGTTGCTACCAACATCTTTATCACCCATTCGAAACATCTGCTGCATAGTTGAATCAACACCCAACAATGTCCCAGCCAAGTCACTAGAAATAATAGTTGTTGCTTCTGATGGGTATCCAGGCACCAGTTCATTGGCCCGGTCTTGGCCAACAGAAGACTGCAGTAATGACCGTAGTAACTCGTCCTCCCAATTCCCCCCCAAATCCCACATCATCATTTTTGACCATACTAACGAATCGTATACTGTCCAAGGCTCAGGAGTAAAACCCAGTATCAAATATTCAGGCGGTAGAGTGTGCCCCTCATCAAGCCATGCATTTACACCAGAAGCATAAGATTCCAGCGCAGCTCTAGTATCACTAGTTAGAAAATCCCAGGTTTGCACAGCAGAACGATACGTACCTAAAGTCCTTAAAAACCTGTCAATATCTAATGTGGTTTCTCCCAACACTTCGCTTAGACGTCCTGACCCAATACGACGATTCATCTCGAGTTGCCATAAACGATCTTGTGCGTGTACATATCCTAAAGCAAAATATGCATCAGCATCAGTGGACGCAAATATATGCGGAACACCATCAGCATCTCGCACAATCTCTATCTGCCCATCGAGTCCTGACAATATTACGATGCCTTCTGTTTTTGGCAGACTACTACGTAAATATAAATAACCTGCTATAACCAACAATATGGTCAAGCCTATTACTATACCTGCTCGTTTCGTTGCTATATCTTTCATATCTTGCAACCCTATTAGTAAAATGCAGTATAAAGCTCACCATCGTCATAGTCAAATCATTAATACCATCACTCATGGCTTGACAATTAGCATCAATTTGAGATAATCGCCATACAACATAATATAAGGCTAAGACGGAGCCAAGTACGCTAGATGATTATTGTCTTAGAATAGCACAGTCTAAAATAAGTCAAAATATTCTGGCGGAATTTCACTCTCGAGCCGCACCGGGGAACACTATGTGTCTATTGTGCGACATGGTAATTATCTAGTGCCGCGTCCCACGCGTTAGCAAGGAAGAAAAGCCGACAATCGGTAAATCAAGTGAGTCTTGACAAAAAAGACTAAACAGGGTGGTACCGCGGGACTAATTTAGCCCCGTCCCTTTTTCTGGGACGGGTTTTCTATTTTTGGTAGGGATGTCCGTATATAATGTTGTGGAGGAATACATGCTTGAATCATTAGATACTATAAAAACTACAGCTTTGTCTGAACTACAAAAAACAAGCGACAAGGAAACGCTGCGCCTATGGTATTCAAAACACCTAAGTAAAAACAGCCCATTAATCAAGTCGTTAAGAAACCTCAGTAACGTGGCACCCCAAGATAGGCCTGCTATCGGTAAACATGCTAACCACATACGTAACGTCCTTGAAGAAGCATACAAAGAACGAACACATGATTTACACCAATCTATTGCATCTACTAGACAAAAACTTGCGGATTTGGACATCACTCTACCGGGAAGGTCTTTGAATCGGGGTCGCCTGCATATCGCCACTCAAACATTGCGTAGAATTTATACTATATGGGCAGACATGGGTTTTCAAATTTACCGTTCCAGAGAAATAGAAACTGATGAACTAAACTTCGAGCTTTTGAACATACCACTCCATCATCCTGCTAGAGACATGTGGGACACTTTCCACACAAGTACTCCTGGTGTTATATTACGAACACATACCTCTCCCGGTCAGATACATGCCATGCGAGCAAACGCCCCCGACCCTATTAGAGTCATACTACCAGGAATGTGTTACCGGTACGAACAAATAACGGCACGATCTGAAATCCAATTTAACCAAGTAGAAGGTCTAGCAATCGGCACAAACATACGCTTTACCGATTTAAAGGGTACTCTCACCGATTTTGCAAGACGTATGTTTGGAAATTCAACGCGCACTCGCTTCCGCGCATCACATTTCCCATTTACTGAACCAAGCGCCGAAATGGATGTTGAATGCTTCTTATGCTCTGGAGAAGGATGTAGAGTTTGCAAGAAAACTGGATGGCTCGAAATACTAGGATGCGGAATGGTACACCCAGCAGTCCTAACTAATGGTGGCTATGAACCTAACAAACATACAGGGTTTGCCTTTGGCATGGGACCGGAACGTATTGCCATGCTTAAATACGGAATAGATGATATTCGTCACTTTTGGGGAAACGATTTACGATTTCTAGAACAATTTTAGAATAAATTATTGTATTGAAAAGAATTACTAAGTTATAAAATTATGTGTACACCAATTTCTGCAGTCACCAAAAAAATAGCAAGGCTATCAAAACATGAAAGTTCCCTTAAGTTGGCTTAAAGAATATATTGAAATTACTCTTGATCCTCATGAGATTGCTCGCCTTTTAACATTTGCAGGTTTAGAAGTTGAATCAATAAACTTCATAGGGCTACCGCAACCCGATCAACTTCAAAACCAGACAAGCATATACGGGCTTGAGTGGGATCGTAACAACATTATTGTGGCTGACATAAATAAGGTTGAACACCACCCCAACGCAGATCGTTTAGTTTTAGCACAACTCTATGATGGTGAAGTGACACACACTGTGCTTACAGGCGCTCCCAACCTTTTTCAATATAAAGACCAAGGCGAATTGGCTCAACCATTAAAAGTAGCTTATGCGCGCGAAGGTGCTCAACTGTATGATGGACATAATTCTAACCAGGAATTAATTACAATTAAACGCAAGAAAATTAGAGGTGTCGAATCCTATTCGATGGCATGCTCTGAAAAGGAGCTTGGTATATCTGATGAACATGAAGGAATTATAGTTTTTGATTCTGATGCTCCAAAGGCTGGCACACCGCTTGTTGACTACATTGGAGATGCTGTATTCGATATCGCAATTACACCAAACATGGCCCGCAACCTAAATATATTAGGTGTTGCCAGAGAATTAGGCGCTCTTACGAAAACTCCAATAAATCCTCCAACAACAAATATTACAATTTCAAAATCAATTCAATCACCGCTTGAAATGCCAAAAATAGAAATTGCTGAACCTGAATTAAACCCGCGATTTACTGCAACATTAATTGAGAATATTCAAATTAAACCTTCGCCCTACTGGATGCAACTGCGACTACGCATGTCTGGTATGCGTCCAATCAACAATGTAGTTGATATAACTAACTATGTAATGTTAGAAACGGGACAACCACTTCATGCCTTTGATTATGATGTGCTCCGTAATCGATCAGAAACAAAAGTTCCGGTCATAAGTACAAGGCTCCCAAAATCTGGTGAGAAAATTGTGACTCTGGACGGAATAAATAGAAACCTTGATGATTTCACTATTCTAGTCGCAGACAATACTGGTGCTTTATCAATCGGTGGAATTATGGGCGGGAGTGACTCAGAAGTGTCTGATGACACAAAAAATATACTACTCGAAGCTGCCAGTTGGGATTTAATCAATATTCGTCAAACTGTCACATCACAACAAATGCAATCATCACAAGCAGGATATAGATTCAGTCGCGGAGTAAGTCCTGAAATAGCTGCTAGCTCCAACCATAGGGCAGCCGAAATGATTCGATCCCTTGGCAACGGAAAAATCATCCACAAGTTTGTAGACAAATACCCGCGTCATTATGTGCCAAACACTGTAAAACTACCTATAGGTGAAATACAACGTAGTTTAGGTGTTGATATACCAACAGATGAGGTTGTCAGCATTCTCATAGCATTAGATTTCACAGTTGAGCAAAAGAAAAACATATTACACGTCACAGCTCCTAGCCATAGATTAGATATAGGAATAGCTGAAATAGGCATTGCTGACATAATCGAGGAAATTGCACGCATTTGGGGTTTTGAAAATATCCCTGAGACGCAGATATCTGATTTAATGCCAAGACAGGAGAATAACACTCTTCTAGAAAAAGAAGAAAAAATCCGTGATATTCTAGTCAATCTCGGTCTGCAGGAAGTGATAACTTATCGAATTTCCTCACCTGAAAATGAACAGCTTTTGCATCCTATAGAGAATGGGCCTTACGTACATTTAGCTAATCCAATAACTCCCGAACGCTCTGCTATGCGCCGGTCACTTCTGTCGAGTGTCCTAGAATGTGCTCAAGACAATTTGCGCTTTCAACAACGAATAGCACTATTCGAAGTGGGTCCAGTATATTTGCCTGAACTCTCCTCATCAAATGAACAATCAAGTTTGCCGCTCGAAGCTCAAAGATTATCAATAGTCCTTTCAGGACAAAGACTCTCCTTGAGCTGGATTAATAACCGGGTTGAAACAATGGATTATTTTGACCTAAAAGGAATTATCGACCAACTAATCCAAACTGCACATATATCCAACTACACCATTGACGTTGCAAGCCATCCAGCTTTTCAAGCTGGTGCTGTTGCCAGATTAACTATAGACGGATCACAAGCAGGATTATTCGGTGTATTACATCCTGACATAGCATCAAAATACGACTTGCGAGAATACCCCACTTTAGCAGCTGATTTTGATCTTATGGCATTTGTAGATGCTATGCCAGATCACTATAGTAGCAACCCCATACCACGTTTCCCGGCCATAATTGAGGATATTGCTTTAATTGTTGATGACCGTATAAACAACGCTGAAGTAGTGGCATCAATCGTAAAATCTGGAGGTGCCACTCTGACTAAAGTACAGTTGTTTGATCTTTTCCGTGGAGAACAAATCGGGGCCAACAAGAAAAGTCTAGCCTATCGACTGACATATCAATCTGAAGTAAAAACTTTGACTGATAAAGATGCAGCTAAACTACGTAACAAGATAGTAAAAACTCTACAAAAAGAATTGGGTGCTCAACTTCGTAGTGAGTAAATTATTGCTCCAAGTACTTTATCAAAGCCGGAGCTATATCACTCAAATCGTTGATAGAAGCTGCAACACTACTGTGGTCATCTCCAAACAAAAGTACTGGAACCTTGTTGCGTGTATGACGACGTGTTGTTTTATCTTCTAAATTACCATGGTCCGACACAATAACAATCAATCCGTCAGACTCACACCAAGAAAATAACATACCCCCTACGACTGCATCAAGACGCTCTACTGTATCGATAGCAGCACTCATGGTGCCACGATGTCCAACAACATCAGTCTGCCAACAATCAAACAACAACAAGTCAGTCTTTTGGGCTAGTAAAACCAAACGCTTGCCTGCTTCGTGTAACGATAATATGGGTATATCTTCAAAACCTAGATGGTATTGCAGCCCCTCTCCGGTAAAGTCTGCAGCTAAAGCATGCCCTCGGCGTAAATCCTCTATATTGCTGAACGTAGTTCCGACAGTTTGAAATGCAAATTGAATCGATGATGGTAACCGACGCCCAGACTGCAGTTGCTGCAAAAAAGCAGGAGGGTAAGCATTCGCTAGTCCAACGGAATGATTGTTACTAGAAATAGCTTTTAGAATATTATTGCTCTGCAATAATATTCTAATTTCTTCACTGGGTTTAGGTCCCCAGTGTTTGCCTATATAGGCTGGTATATTAACCCCAGTCATGATTGTTGCCTGACCGGTAGCAGATTGCGGTATACCATCTACTCCCATGCAGGCATCAACCGGTACAAATGAAAACTTATTGTGAGAAATAGCCTGCTGATTTGAAACAAGTTTACGTCCTGACATTAACATAGTTAGATTAGGCGTATTAGCAGCAACAAAAGGGTTTGTATCTGCATCATCCAATCCCAGACCTACCCCATCAACAAATAAAATCAGTATCCGTCTCATATACCACCAGCCATTAAACTTATTAGTAGCATTACGTTGCGTAGCTTGTTTGTTACTTCTACTGAGTAATTACATACCAATATTTACGTTACTGCGATTCTAGCACGCTTTGACAATGGACCAACCCTCCGCTACAATGCCAACCTGTGCTGACAACATATATTATGCAAGATATTTGGCGGATACCGCTTTCAGAAGGGAGGTAGACTAAAACTGTCATGAATGAATACCTAACTGACTCCATACGCAATGTAGTTCTTGTAGGCCATGGAGGGTCTGGTAAGACCTCGCTAGTAGAAGCTATGCTCCATGTCACTGGAGCCACCACACGGCTTGGTAGAGTTGATGATGGTTCTACTGTAGCCGATTTTGAGGACGAAGAACGCAACCGTCAAATGTCTATTAGTACAGCAATGGTTGCATGTATCTACGAAGATTATAAAATAAATATCCTAGACACTCCTGGATTTACTGATTTTGTTGGTGAAGTCAAGTCAGCACTGCAGGTTGCAGACGCAGCAATAATTGTGGTAGATGCCGTAGCAGGTGTAGAAGTGGGTACAGAACTTGTTTGGGACTACTGCAACGAACACAATCTACCTAGATTCGTGGTAATCAACAAAATGGATCGTGACAATGCTAACTACAGTAAAGCACTAAGCTCTGTACAGCAACTTGCATCAGACAAAAAACTCATACCTGTAGCACTGCCTTGGGGCGAAAAATCAAACTTTCAAGGAATTATTGGAATGTTAGCTCAAAAAGCAAGGCCCGGCTCTGGAGATACAACTGAGGACATTCCCGAAGAATATGCAGAGACAGTTGCAGCTGCACGCACTGAGCTTGAAGAAGCTGCAGCAGAAGGCGACGATGAATTGCTGATGCGATACTTAGATGGAGAAACACTGAGCCCAGATGAAATAGAACACGGATTCAAACAAGCTGTACTGTCAGGTAGTTGTGCTCCAGTTTTAGTGGCATCAGCCACAGAGTCCGTTGGTGTGGTACCACTCTTGCTAGGTATCACTCGGTATCTACCTTCCCCTGTAGAGAACCCTAATGCAAACGAGACCGAACAACAAGAAAAAGACTTGGAAACACAAGGTGTGTTTGCTTTTAAAACAACAGCTGATCCATTTGTTGGAAAACTAACGTACCTAAAAGTCATGTCGGGGATCCTCGAATCAGATACACGAATACAAAATCATACAAAGAAAACTGAGGAACGAATCGGGACTTTGCACGTAATGCGCGGAAAAGAACAGATTCCTGTAAAACGTTTGCACTCTGGAGATCTTGGTACTATAGCAAAACTCAATGACACAGCCACCGGGGATTCTTTAGGTGATAAGAATAACCCTCTGCTATTTCAAACTGCGGTATATCCTGGTAGTTTATACGCTGTAGCAGTTCGACCAAGAACACAAGCAGACTCAACCAAAATGGGTCCTACACTGTCAAAATTATGTGAAGAAGATCCTACACTTAGCTGGCGTAATGAACCATCTACAAAACAATCAATACTGGAGGGGATGGGTGACCAACACATTGACATTGCACTCAAACGTGCTGAACAAAAGTTTGGCACATCATTAGATATTAGCACCCCAAAGGTTCCGTATAGAGAAAGTATAACTAGCTCTGGAGATAGCCAATATCGACACAAGAAACAAAGTGGTGGGGCTGGACAATTTGGTGAAGTTCATATGCATATAGAGCCACTAACTAGTGCGAATATGGATCCAGATGGTGACGAGAATTTCTGCTTCAAGAACAAAGTGTTTGGCGGTGCTATATCGGCTAACTTTATGCCAGCAATAGAGAAAGGTATTCGCAGCGTACTTACAGATGGTGCGGTAGCTGGCTTTCCCATGGAAAAAATATTTGTCGCGATAACAGACGGCAAGGAACATCCTGTAGACTCAAAGCCCATCGCATTTGAAATAGCAGCTAGAGAAGCCTTTAAACTTGCCGTTGCAAATGCCAGCCCAGTGCTACTTGAGCCTATTATGTTAATTGACATTACAGTACCAGAAAGTAATATGGGTGATGTAATGAGTGACCTCAACAGTAGACGCGCTAGAGTACAAGGAATGGATTCGATCGGTGGCAAGAGTATTGTTACAGCAGAAGTGCCATTAGCAGAAGTCCAACGTTATGTTACTGACTTACGCTCCATCACACAAGGACGCGGTGTATTTTCACTAAAATATTTACGGCATGAACAAGTACCATCACATCTTTCACAGTCCATCATTGACGCGTCTCATTCCGACTCATCGAATGAATAAAGGGTCTACTCTAACTCATCGCACTTACCTATGTGCTTATTGAGTATTCCACTATCATAGGAGTAACAATCACAAAAATCGGTGTTGACTTGTTCGTTATTTCCTCTCCAAAACATGAAGCCCACCCGATTATTTAGACATACATGGTCGAGTGTTCGACTTAATGGATTTTTGGTAGCCCAACCCAAACCACGTTCACTATCTTCCATTATTAACCACACGCGATATTCACGGTACTCGTTCGGACTCCAAACTAGCTCACCTTGCATAGCTAATATCAACATAAAAACAGGAAGTGAAATAATACAAAACCAAAATATCACAAAAGTCCCCGCGAATACATGTCGAAGTTTCAGCCAGTCAGGAAGTAATTTCATATAATATGACACCTATAATTTGTTTGGTAAAATCGTTTCAAAAGTATATAGTATCTTCAACAAACAAGGGATTTTTATGACTTTGATTGTAGAAAAATTAACTCTTGGTCCCCTAGAAACCAATTGCTTCATAATAGCTGACACTGCCTGTAATCGGTGCGTAGTAGTTGATCCAGCATGGGACGCACACAAAATCATTAGTTTAGTGAATGAAAAAAGATGGGAATTACAAGCTGTATGGCTAACCCACGCGCATTTTGACCATTTTGGGGCGCTAGGTGAAATAATGGATTCTCACCCAGATTTACCTTTAGGACTTCATGCCATGGACCTACCGTTGTATCAATCCGGTGGAGGAGCATCAAACTGGGGGCTATCAATTGATAACAGCCATCAACCTACAATTTGGTTTGATATAACTAAAACACTGAACATTGGTGAGCATAATTTCAGTGTATTGTTTGTGCCCGGACATTCCCCCGGCCACGTAGCATTCTTTGCAATGGATAGCAATTTTTTAATTGGAGGTGACGTGCTTTTCCAACGAGGTATAGGACGAACCGACCTTTATGGGGGAGACTTTGACCAACTCATCAACAGCATAAAGATGAATCTTCTTCCTCTTCCTAATGATACTGTTGTCTACCCAGGACATGGGGATAACACTACTATATCTGCTGAAAAACAATTCAACCCGTACATAACTTGATCAGGGAATCGGTATGAAACCATCTGACAAATCACTCCTAGTTCTCTGCTGCACCCAGGCAAACCAATCACGCAAAACACCTGAGGACTCCTTATAACTTACCGCATAGACAGGAACACTAAACAATCCCGAACCCGTAATTTCCAATGATTTCACATCTGAGTTTGCAAAACTTTGCCAACTATAACCAATAGATCCTTTTGTTTTACTCACATACTCTACCATCAGATCATCACCTGCAAACACACGAGCAACAGGAGAAGGTGCAACGTTACTTAATACAATGAACTCGAAGATGGTCCGCGCTGAATCTCCTTTCTCTCGCACAGCAAGCTTAATGGGCTCGGATTCGCCACCAAACTCTTCCCAGTCTAGTGTTGAGCCTTCAAATACAGATCTGAGATTATCTATTGATAGTTCATCAATATCAGAATCTGGATGCACAATAACTTGCAGCACAGTGAATGCCAGAGGTATTGAAAACAGATTCAAATCATCGGGGGAGTACAATACAACACCTGATTCAACACCACCTGAGTATACAGCTTTTATTAATTGCCTATCAGATGAGTAAAGCTGTGTTTGCAGATTATCACTATAAGGTGATGTCGTGATCAGATTAGTAACAAACTCACTGGTAGCGCTAGTCACACCTACCGTAGACAATGGCTCTTTGGTGATAATTGGAGCAGGAGTAGTAGCAGGAGAACAACCAAGCAATGTACCAACTAATCCTAATAATAAACAGTAATAAGCAAATGGCCATAGTGAGTGATTACGCAAATATCTAAGCAACCAATGAATAGACACAATTCCTACTAATAAGGCTGTAAAAAACCCCGCTAAGATAGCGGGCCAATATTGCCATAGTAACTGGTTAGTAAACAATTCTATGCCCGCAACCAGACCAGCTCCTACCATCACTGGTATAGCCATCATAAAGCTGAATTTAGCTGCGGACTCGCGTGTGAGTTTCCGTAAAATCCCCCCAACTATTGTGACGCCTGATCTTGATATACCTGGTAGGATGGCAAGTGCCTGAAAGCATCCGATTATCAAAGCATCGAACCAGCGGATATCTTTTATATTAGTTCTAATTTTTGGAGAATACAGCTCTGATGCAATAATCACTAATGCTGTCACCAACAACAACACAGCAACACCCCTAGGGTTATCTAGCATTTCTAGGTAGAACCCTTTTAAACCAACACCTATCACACCAGCTGGAATAGTTGCAATAACAATTAACCAGCCTAGCTTTGCATTATCGCCTTCAAGAGGTTTGCGATTCCACAACCCAACAAGCAATGAAAGTATAATCGCTTTTATATCTTGCCAAAAATAGGTAATTACAGCCACTAATGTGCCTAGGTGCAATAGAATATCCACTGTAAATTCCAAATGAGTGTCCAATGACCACCCTAACCAATGAGGTACTAACACTAGATGCGCTGAACTTGATATTGGTAGAAACTCAGTTATGCCCTGAACAATACCTAGCAATATCGCTTGTAACACTGTCATGAGCCAATATTATCCTCAAAGGCCCTCTTCCAAGAACCGAATTTGCCAGCAATAATCGCATCGCGCATGTCCTGCATCATATCATGCAGCATATGCAAATTGTGGATAGTCAGCAAAGTAGCTCCTAGTATTTCCTTGGCTTTACATAGATGTCGCACATATGATCTACTAAAGTTAGCGCAACAATAACAACTACAATCTATATCGACTGGTCTAGTATCATTAGCATATATAGCTTGCTTCATGTTCATTTGCCTGCTACGAGTCATGGCAGCCGAATTACGAGCCAGTCTAGTGGGTAGGACGCAATCAAACATATCCACTCCATTGGAAACAGCAGAAACTAATTCAGCAGGAGATCCAACCCCCATAAGATACCTTGGTTTTCCCACAGGTAGTATGTCAGCAACCAATCTAGTCATTAATTGAAGCTCACGCTTCGATTCTCCGACAGATAAACCACCGATAGCATTACCTGGCAAGTCAAGTTCCGCAATGAACCTCGCTGATTCAGCACGTAAATCCGGGAATACACCTCCTTGAACAATACCAAACAAAGCCTGATCGGTGTTTATATGTGCATCTTTGCATCGAAGCACCCAATCATGGGTGCGCACCATTGCCTTTTCATTTGTCTCACGATCGTATGGCTCTGGGCATTGATCGAATGCCATAATAATATCAGCACCGAGTCTGTGCTGTATATCGATTGCTACTTCCGGAGTAAATCTATGAGTTGAACCATCTATATGGGATTTAAATGTAACACCTTCATCGTCAATATCATTCTTCTGGCTCAGAGAAAAAACTTGAAAGCCTCCTGAATCCGTAAGGATAGGACCAGACCAATTCATAAAGTTATGTAACCCACCCTGGTCGCGAATTGTTTGATCGCCTGGTCTGAGAAAAAGATGATAAGTGTTTGCAAGCACAAGTGATGTGCCGACCGATAACAATTGGGCCGGTGTCACAGCCTTAACTGAACCCTGAGTACCCACTGGAGCAAACACAGGAGTGTGTATAGTCCCATGAGGAGTATTCAACAAACCTGCTCTTGCCCGATTTTCGGTAGCCAACAATTTGAACTCAAACATATTCCAACGAATTATACCTTCGAGAAGTTAGGAGTGGTTAAAAGTGTTGTAATACAAATACTTGTTGCTGGTGAATCTATCCAATGATAAAATTCCATATCGATACTACATTAAACATGAACACATATGTCTTTTGGATATCACAGACGAATACTACACGTTAACCTGACAGACGGCATCTTGTTCGAAGAGCGACCTGAAGATAGTTTCTACAGAAAATATTTGGGTGGTTCAGCTATGGGCATGTATTACATCCTAAATGGAATGTCGCCTGGTGCCGACCCTTTAGGCCCAGAAAACATCTTGACTTTTATGTTATCTGTTTTAACTGGAGCGCCAATATCGGGACAAAGCCGTCTCACAGCAAATGCCAAATCACCTCTTGTTGACGGTATAGGAGATTCACAATCGGGCGGATTCTTTCCAGCTGAACTTAAGTTTGCAGGTTATGACGGCATTGTAGTGAAAGGAAGGTCTGAGAAACCAGTATATTTATGGATAAAAGATGGTGTAGTAGAGTTACGGAACGCAACACACCTTTGGGGTAAATCAACCGGTGATGTAGATGATATTCTAAAAAACGAACTATCTGACAAAAAGATTGAAGTAATGCAATGTGGGCCTGCTGGAGAAAAATTATCTTATCTTGGAGCCATCATAAACATGGCCAATCGTGCTAATGGGCGCACTGGTCTCGGTGCTGTAATGGGCTCTAAACACCTCAAAGCTATAGTGGTTCGGGGAACATCAAAAAAACTACCTGTTGCATCACCAAACCAACTGAACAATTTTGCCCGCGGCGGAGTCGCTGATTTCAATAACAATGCATCGATGATAGGGTTGAGAAAAGACGGTACTGCTGGTGTCACGTCACGCCAACATGCTGATGGAGGTCTGCCTACATACAATTTTAACGCTGGTCAATTTGCTGCTAGCGACTCAATTAGCGGAGAAACCATGACGGACACTATTCTTACCGGACGCGAGACATGTTATGCATGTACTGTACGCTGCAAGCGCAGCGTAAAGACCACATACCAGGATGAAGAAGTTGACGAAAAGTATGGTGGTCCTGAATATGAAACTCTTGCTACATTTGGGTCTTACTGTGGTGTTAGTGATCTCAATGCTGTAGCAATGGCAAACCAAATATGCAATGAGTATGGGCTTGACACCATTGGAACCGGAGCAACTATTGCATGGGCAATGGAATGTTTCGAGGCGGGTGTCTTTTCAACGCAAGATGTTGGTTTCCCAATACCAATGGGCAATGCTCAAGCTATGGTAAAACTAACAAAATTACTAGCAGAGCGTATAGATTTTGGTGATGTTATAGCAGATGGGTCTCGTGCAGCAGCAGACCGTTTGGGCAAAGGCCACGAATTCCTAATAACGGTCAAAGGATCTGAGACCCCGGCTCATATGCCTCAAGTGAAAAGGTCATTGGGTCTTATTTATGCGGTGAATCCATTTGGTGCTGATCACAACTCGTCCGAACATGATCCGGCTGTTGAAGATGATTACAAACACTATTCCGACCGGCTAGAAAGCATAGGTATTAGTGACAAATTGCCAACAAAATCATTAGAAATAGATAAAGTGAGGTTTGCCTTAACTACTCAACACATGAACTCATTTCTCGATAGCGCTAATTTGTGTGTATTCGTCTGGGGATCGTCTTGGCAACTTTTCAGCCCAGAAGACTGTGTAAGATTAGTAAACACTATAACGGGATGGAACGACTTTACCATTGATGAAATGCTGCTAGTAGGTGAACGACGACTCAACATGCTACGTGCTTTCAATGCTCGAGAAGGAATTGATCGCACAGCGGACAAGCTGCCACAGAAATTTTTCAAAACACTTCAGGGCGATGGACCCAGCGCAGGAATAGCACTAGACATTGAAGAAATAATGCAAGCCCAAGAATGGTATTATGAAATGAGCGGATGGAACATTGAATCTGGTAACCCTACCAATAGCACTCTGAAAAGATTAGGTCTTGAATGGATTGAGTTATGACTACAATCAACAGATTAGTTAGACTTAATATATGTAGGGCGTTTGGACAACACATGTATGAAAACTGACCAATACACAGCCAAGGACTTTAGTTTTCGTGAAGCCTGTCCTGAAATACCTAATACTACTTATTTAACACACAAGATACACTCCTACCCTGCAAAATTTATTCCACACATACCACGCTGGTTTCTAAAAGAATACGGAAGACCAGGCGACACAATACTTGACCCTTTTTGTGGGTCAGGCACCGCACTAGTTGAGGCAAACCTGCTAGGGATTAATGCTCTCGGCATTGACATCAACCCGCTTGCTCAAATGTTGTTGAAAGCCAAAACCGGAATCGTAGAAGACCACGATAACTTCTCTTCACAATGCTTGGATATTGTCGAAAAAGCACACAATTACCCGGCTAATTATGTCCCTGATTTACCTAACTTAGAGACGTGGTTTCTGCCACAAGCTCGTCAAGAGCTTGCTCAAATATTCGGGTATCTTTTGGAAAACCCGGATCGACTTCCTGATAGAGTTATCAACTTTATGTTAGTATGCGCATCTTCTATAGTAAGAAAAGTATGTAATGCTGATCCACAAATCAGTAAGCCTTTCATATCAAAACGAATGCGCGCTCTGTTAAAAGAAAATGCAGTAGAGCAAAGAGCTCTACTGCAACTTAAAATTAACACTAAGCTTTTTCTTGATAGAAAAATTAAGTATATGCGTACTATCGCTAATTTAGGCGAAATATGGGGATATTTGCCTACCAGTGAAATGGTAATTAATACTGATGCAAGAACGCTGAGAAATATTGATGACCAATCAATAGACTCAATAATAACCTCGCCACCATATGCTAACGCACAAGAATACTTTCGCTCAATCAAAATGGAGTTATATTGGCTTAATTTGCTAGATGGAGATCGCCTAAAACAACTCAACAAAGATATTGTAGGTACTGAGAGCCTACCAATTTCAGAGTGCAGAGACACGCCTAATTTTGGGATTGACAAATTGGACTTAGCACTCGAGAAGATACATCTAGTGGACCAGAAACGAGCACACATAGTACTTCGTTATTTCCAGGATATGCAGGCAAGCATTCAACAATGCTACAGAGTACTAAAGCCTGGAGCATACTTTGGTCTATTGGTAGGAGATAATGTAATCCGTAAAATTAAAATAAGTACTCACTCATTTCTTCAAGAAATTGCTGAGGCTACAGGTTTTAGTACCGAAATTGTAGGGTATGACCGTATAGTAGCACGTAGACTTGCGCCAAAACGCAATGTGTCTGCCGGGTTAATTGAAGTCGAATGGATGCTTATATTTCGAAAGCCGGGCTTATAAACGTATTATACGTGCACATAATCATACATACACCCTAGGCACTCTACTCCCTATAGACGAAACTACATCATAGTTTATTGTATTCCATCCTAGAGCAACTTCTTCTGCTGATATACGATCCATTCCCTGACAACCTATTATGACAACTTCATCACCAACCGCTGCACCAGGAACACTATCTAATCGAACCATAAATTGGTCCATGCACACAGCGCCAACCACCGACACTCTCTTTCCTCTAACCAACACTGTTTTTTCACCATATGGTCTGTATCCATCAGCATAACCTGTAGGTACAGTGCCAATAATTTCTGGCCCACTAGTTATATATTTGTGGCCATAACTAATGCCTATACCTTTAGGTACATGTTTCACTTGGCTCAACTGCGTTTTCCACGTCAGTGCTGGCCGTAAATCGTCAGGACACTGACAATCCTCAGACGGATCTAGTCCATACATTGCAATCCCTAGCCTAATCATATTCCACTTTGGGTCCAGTCTGTTTATTATTGCAGCCGAATTTTCTGAGTGCACAAGACTAGGACATATCCCAGCTTGTCTAAGTAGTCCAACCACATTGCAAAACCGGTTATTCTGCTCCATTGTAGGAGCAATATCAGCTTCATGTGCACGAGCATAATGTGTTGAAATACCCTCAAACAGCAAGCTTTGAGTACCATTTAAGTATCTAGCAACATCAAGTGCATCCCTATAATAAACGCCTATACGACCCATCCCAGTGTCCACCTTTAAATGGATGCGTGCGGGCATATCTATTTTCTGAGCGATTACATCGACGTCTTTTAGATGCTCAATATCCCAAGCTGCCATTGATATATTGTTGACAATCAACTCCTCTATGACAGATAGAGGAGTAAACCCTAGCACAAGTATTGGACATTGTATACCAGCACGACGCAATTCAAGCGCCTCGTCTGCACGAGCTACACCACACCAACCAGCACCTGCTCGTAAAGCGGTTTCTAAAACCGGTAGAGCACCATGTCCATATGCATTTGCCTTCACTATGACCATGAGATTCGCGTCAGAATTGTCAGAAAAATAACGAACGTTATTCTTGATTGCTTCCAGTTCTATTTCGACCCAAGTAGAGTGTGGCATCTGTGTATTCATATACAAAGTATACATGAGACAATACGGTGTCCACAGCTCACCTCCTTGCCTTATAAATACAAAACCGCGATAATGAAGTTGCTTACTGTTGTTTAACAGCTTTAGACATTTGTATATAGCAATGATCAACAACATTGTATTCTCTACGATTTCTGCCAGCACTTACTCTTTTGATTCAGACAAAGGGTTCCAATGATTAATTTTGTATATCAAATCCGAATATTCCCAGGTGCAAACAAATAGATAATGAGCTACGAGGCGATAATAGGGCTTGAGGCACATGTCGAATTAAATACAACCTCCAAAATGTTCTGCAGTTGCAGAGTTGTGGATTCAACAACGTCTGAACCAAACTGCTATGTGTGTCCAGTGTGCGCCGGAATGCCGGGAGCTCTTCCATCGATAAACGAACGAGCCGTAGAAATAGGAATCCTTGTGTCTTTGGCTCTAAACTGCGAGATTGAAGAGGTTAGTGTGTTTGCTCGTAAGAATTATTTCTATCCTGATTTACCCAAAGGGTATCAAATATCACAATATGAGAAGCCACTAGCTACTAACGGATACATCAACATTGGCGACGGCCATAAAGCCTCGAAAATCCGTATCCGCAGAGTTCATCTAGAGGAAGATACTGGAAAACTAGTGCACACCAATGACAGTGGAAAGCCAAGGGGTATTTCTCTCATAGACTTAAATCGCGCTGGAGTCCCACTTTTGGAAATAGTCAGTGAGCCTGACATACGATCACCACTTGAAGCAGTTAATTATGCTAAAGAATTACATTCGGTCTTGACTTATCTAGACGTAAATAGTGGGGACATGGAAAAAGGTGTTCTAAGATTCGAGGCAAATGTATCTGTTAGATTAACTGGCAACAAGCATTTAAATACACGCAGAGAAATAAAAAACCTTAATTCGTTCAAAGCGCTGCAACGCAGCATAGAATATGAAATAGAGCAACAAGTCACAGCTTATAAATCAAACCAAATAATTTTACAAGAGACCTTAGGTTGGGATGAATCTAATGGCAAAACTATATTCCAAAGAAGTAAAGAACATAGTCACGATTACCGTTATTTTCCTGAGCCGGATTTGCCTCCTCTTACTATTCATGATGACTGGAAAAACAGCATACTCTCAACCATGCCTCAGTTACCTCACACGAAAAGGGCTCATTTTTTATCATTAGGATTGACTAATTACGATGCTCGTGTGCTAGCTTCCCAACGCAAAATAGCTGAATATTTTGAACTTGCAGTAAAATTAGGTTCTGACAAAAATCCACCAGTGTTACCCAAGCCGATAGCGAATTGGATTACTACTCATTTGTTCAGTATCATTAACGAGGCTGGTAAGTCAATAGACCAAATTGATCTTCCACCAACTCATCTGGTTAACCTAATAGACCTAGTACACTCTGGTAGAACAAACGCAAGCAGCGGTAAACTAGTACTCCGTGAGATGTGCAAAACAGGTGATCCACCTAAAATTATTGTAGCGCAACTTGGACTCGAGCAAACCAATGATCAGGTCACTATAACAAAGACTGTGAATCAAGTGTTAGACAACAGTCCAGATCAAGTGACAGATTTGCTTGATGGTAAGGATTCGCTATTTAATTGGTTTTTTGGTCAAGTAATGCAAACCATGGACGGTAAAAGTAACCCTGATTTAGTACGCACTGCTTTACAGGACGCTATAAAAAAAGCGTCATACAACAGAGGAAAAGAATGATCCCCGACGGCAGCAGACCCATATGTGACTACGAAGATTCTAAATACCAAACTGAGTTCTGGGATCAAGGTAATCGCCAATACGAAGATCGTGTGGAAAGAGTTGCCCTAAGACACTTGCTTCCAAAAAGCGGAAGCCGATGCCTTGAGATTGGCGCAGGAGCTGGTCGTTTAACAAGAGAACTTGATGTCTTTGACAACATTGTAATACTCGACTACTCTGTGACTCAATTACAACAAGCCCAATTACGACTAGGAAGAGAGTCTCGATATACATATGTTGCAGCTGATGCGTACAAACTGCCCTTTGTAACCGGTGCTTTTGATGCCGCTCTGATGGTCCGCGTAATTCACCACCTAGCTGATGCTGAATCAGTTTTGTCAAGTATACATAACGCACTGCAACCTAGTGGAACTCTTATACTTGAGTTTGCAAATAAAAGAAACTTAAAAGCTATTCTGCGGTATTTTCTCGGTGTCCAAAATTGGAATCCTTTTAATTACGAGACCGTCGAATACAACAGGCTGAATTACAATTTCCATCCCACTACCATCACAGGATGGCTTAAGAATTCCGGATTTGTTGTTGATCAGAAACGCTCTGTCTCGCACTTTCGATGGAATATAATAAAACGAGCAATACCTACTGATGTTCTGGTAGCATTAGACAGCTTACTGCAATTGACCGGACAGCTATGGCAATTGACTCCAAGTGTAATGTTGACTGCCCATTCAAGCGCTACTGGACCAACATCAGAGTCACACTTATTATTCAAATGTCCCAATTGTAATTCCAATAAACTTGAGCATGCTTCCAATTATCTAATGTGTCCAAACTGTGGACGAATCTGTGTAATAAAAAACGGTATCTATGACTTCAAGAAACTCCATAAAGACAAGGGGGTAGACAACAATGGATGATTACGACAAAACTTACGCTGTTAACATCGCGGGAATACACCGATCATTACCTGTTTTAGAACTCAAGCCCGGCTTGCGAATAGCTGTATTAAATATACTTGGTGATACTGAGCTGGTGCAAGCTGCCTCAAAAGCATTATCTGACATGCTTGAGAGCCTTGAATATTCCGTGCTTGTAACTGCTGAAGCCAAAAGCATACCCTTGGCTCATGCTGTATCGGTGGTATCAAAAAAACCGTATGTAGTGCTGCGCAAAACACATAAACCCTACATGGGAGAAGCGCTATGTGCCGAAACACTGTCAATCACTACCGGCAAGCCACAAATGTTATATTTAGATGAAAAAGACCGCAGCTTGATATCTGAAACCAATGTAGTATTGTTAGATGACGTGATTAGTACGGGCTCGACTCTAGAAGGTATGCGCTTATTGATGGAACAGGCACATGCTAAAATCGTAGGCGAGTCAGCTATATTGACAGAGGGTGACCAGAATCAATGGAAAAACATTTATGCCCTTGGGCACTTACCTATTTTTAGCTAAGATTTATATTCAAGACTAACTATTATCTTTCCAGTAACTACAATGTTTTCTAACAGGGCATGTTGGACATTCTGGTTTACGAGCATGACATACTTCTCTTCCTAGTCTAATAATGTTAAGATGCACGTCATAATAATGTTGCTCTAAAAACACCTTTTCCAGATGCGTATGTGCAGCTTCAACCCCCATCCGCTCTGGCAACAACCCTAGCCTTCCTGACACTCTATATACATGTGTATCCACTGGTAATGCATACTGATCTAAGCTAAATAAAAGGACAATAGCAGCCGTTTTGGGACCGACACCTTTAAACCTTGTGAGCCAAGATTTGGAATCTTCTACAGACATGTCAGCCAAAAAGTCGATTGACAATTCACCACACTCGTTAGTAATCTGAGAAAGGACCTTCTGGATTCGCGGCCCTTTCTGATTAGCCAATCCCGCAATTCGTATTGCTTCTATCACCTTATCTTGAGGTGCATCGCGCACAGACTCCCAGTCAGGGAAAGACTTTGTAAGGCTATCAAAAGCACGATCACGATTAACATCGTTTGTATTCTGAGACAGTATGGTTGACACGAGTTCATCTAAAGGTGGTAACGGATTCCTCCAAACTGGCTGTCCATAATTATCCAATAAAGTAGTACGAATCTGTAAAGCTTTGTTCATTAACTCGTCTGTAGCCATGAACACATTATATCCTTGTACTCATATATCGTGCTAAACTTTTTATAAGATTGCATTATTGCAGTACAACATATGCTTTGTTTGGATACATGACGTAATCACATACATTGGATATACTACTAGTTGTAATTATTAGTAGGCAGGGAGATCACTATGCTCGACATTGAATTAATTCGCCAAGATACTGAGTATGTGCAAGATGCACTTGCTGTGCGCGGAACTGAATTCAACATTGAAAAAATAATAAACTTGGACAAACAACGTCGTGACCTTCTTAAAGAAACAGAGGGTCTCAAAGCTAAACGTAATACTACGTCTAAAAACATTGGGCGTATGGAGAATGATGAAGATCGTTCAAGTTTAGTGGCTGATATGCGTAAAGTTGGTGAAAAAATATCCCAATTGGACCAACAAGTACGTGGTACAGAATCAAAACTTAATGCTCTAATGTTGGAGCTACCCAACATTCCAGATGCTGACACACCACAAGGTACAAACGATTCTGACAATGTTACTATTAAGGTGTTTGGCAAAGAGAATGATTTTAACTTCACCCCAAAACCTCACTGGGAACTTGGTTCAGACCTTGGAATCATAGATTTTGAAAGAGGAGTAAAACTTAGCGGATCTAGATTTTATGTTCTCAACAATGCTGGAGCCAGATTACAGAGAGCACTTATAAGTTTTATGCTCGATTTGCACACACGTCAAGGATATTCTGAGTGCTACTTGCCTTTTATGGTAAAAGAAGTTAATTTTACTACTGCTGGTCAGCTCCCTAAATTTTCCGACAACATATACCATGACGTGGAAGATGATGCTTGGTTCGTAACCACAGCAGAGGTACCACTTACAAATTTACACAGAGATGAGATACTAGAAAATGACACGCTGCCCTTGTACTATACAGCTTACACTCCATGCTTCAGGCGTGAGAAGGTCACAGCAGGTAAAGAAGTGCGTGGCATAAAAAGGGGTCACCAGTTTGATAAAGTGGAAATGTATGCGCTTACGCACCCTGAAGAATCATATAAGGTACTAGAAAAAATGCTTGCCGATGCAGAGGAAACATGCATAAAGCTTGGGCTACGTTATAGAGTTCGCAGATTATGTAGCGGGGATTTAGGATTCGGTTCACGCATTACCTATGATATAGAAGTATGGGCACCTGGATGTAATGAATGGTTGGAAGTCTCTTCGGTATCAAACTGTGGTGACTTTCAATCACGCAGAGCCAACACTCGCTTCAGGCCAAAAAAAGGCGCAAAATCTAAATACTTACATACTCTCAATGGGTCTGGACTCGGTGTCCCCCGAACCCTTATAGCAGTACTAGAAAACAATCAACGACAGGATGGCACGATAACAATTCCTGAAGTGCTGCGTCCATGGATGTCTGGTGAAGACAGTATTGGATAAGCCATTTATAGGTAATATCAAAACCAAATTGCTAATCCTTAGAAGATGAAATAGGAAGATCATCAACAGAGACTTCCACCCATTTATCTCCTTCGTCAATCAACATCACAGGTATATCATCTCGAATGGGGTATTTACGCCCACAACCATCCTCTGTACAAATAAGCCAATTGTCCTGTTTTAGCTCTAAGTTACCCTCAGCATGCTGTACACACGCAGGACACCTCAGTATTTCCAACAAATCATCACTGACCATTAAAATACCTCCGAATCCAATATATAAACGAGTATACCATGAGCTTTTACATAGAAAAAATTTACAAGCAACAAGCAGAAATTGACAAAATAGGACAATATTTATATAATCGGAATAATCGGATTAGTCTTATAAATACAATTTTACTGCTTTGTATTGTTATAGTGTCAATTAAAACTATATAACTATATGATTGAACCCAAGATAGATTCTGATTTTCTACGTTACTTAATCCAAGGTGGATTCCAGCCAGGCGATAGAGTTCCGCCACTAAACACACTCACCGAAAAACTGGGCGTGAGCACAAGCAAGCTACGCGAACAATTAGAAGTAGCACGCACTTTAGGACTTGTTGAGGTAAAGCCACGTTCTGGAATACGTTGTGCAAACTATGCTTTCTTCCCAGCTATAAAGCAAACCTTATTGTTTGCGCTAGCCCTTGATGGCAACCTGTTCACTAAGTTTAGTGAACTGCGCCATTACATTGAAGTCAGCTTTTTCGCAGACGCTGTAGCAAAACTCACTGACGCTGACAAGGATCGTCTGCAATCCTTGATTACGTCTGCTCAACAAAAACTACAAGGGTCGCCTATCCGTATACCTCACCAAGAACACCGAGATTTACACTTGGAAATATTTCGAAGACTCGACAATCCATTTGTACAAGGACTGCTTGAAGCGTACTGGGAAGCTTATGAGGCGGTAGAGCTGAACGTATATGCAGACATTAACTATCTTATTAAGTTGTGGAAGTACCATGCTCTTATCATTGATGGAATCATCGATGATGATATCGACTCTTCTCTCAAAGCTCTAGTTGAACATACTGAACTCATAAATATTAGAGATACTTCAAATTACTAGAAACAGTATTATGCTCATTGATACAAACGCTTGTTTTATAATAACCAACAGGAGAACACATCTTGGTTGCTAACATAAAAGTAAACATAAAGAATACTATTAGCGTGGAATAGACTATGAATATCGTTAATGATTTTTCTATACAAGTAGCCACACCTAACGGTTCAGGTAGCCAGACTTCCAACTTGGTCTTATTAAGATCTTTATTCAAGATGGGAATACCTAGTAGTGGGAAAAACTTATTTCCTTCTAACATACAGGGTATGCCTACATGGTATACGATACGTTGTAGCCAAGAAGGATATGTTGCGCGCCGAGACAGTATTCAAATCATGATATTAATGAATCCTGAAACCGCCCTTCAAGACATCAACAACATTCAACCTGGTGGTGTTTGTTTGTACCCTGAAACCGCCAAATATAATTTCGATCGTGAAGACATCACATATTACAAAATGCCGGTTAAACGCCTAGCTAAGGAATCGGGGGTTTCATCTGCTCTACGTCCGTACGTGTCCAACATGGTTTATGTGGGAGTCCTGGCATCTGTGTTAGGTATAGATTTATTAGAAATTGAGAATGCTCTTAGTTGGCATTTCAAAGGTCGCCAAAAATTAGTAGATACAAACATGCCTATAATACAAGCAGCCTTTGATTGGTCACGGCAAAATATTACCAAGACGGACCCATTCCAAGTGGAACGCACCAACTTAACAGACGGAATAGTCATGGTGGACGGAAATTTAGCTGCTGCCCTTGGTGCAATTTACGGAGGCGTAACAGTAATGGCATGGTACCCGATCACACCTTCTACAAGTTTAGCCGACTCTCTGACACAATATGCCAGTCTATTACGTCACGACAACAACGGTCATGCTACTTATTCAATAATTCAAGCTGAGGACGAGCTAGCAGCAGCCGGAATGATTATAGGTGCGGGCTGGGCAGGCGCACGCGCTATGACAGCGACTTCAGGGCCGGGCATTAGCTTAATGTCCGAATTTGCAGGATTCGGGTATTATGCGGAGATTCCAGCTGTTATATGGGATGTTCAACGCGTTGGCCCAAGCACTGGCTTACCTACGCGTGTCTCACAAGGTGATCTAACAGCATGCCACTGGTCGAGCCACGGTGACACAGAACACATTTGTTTGCTTCCAGGAAATGTAGCTGAGTGTTTTGAGTTTGGGTGGCGTGCTTTTGACATTGCAGAACAATACCAAACACCAGTGTTCGTACTAAGCGACCTAGACCTAGGAATGAACAATTGGATGACCAAACCGTTTAGCTACCCCGACAAACCAATGGATCGGGGCAAAGTACTAACTGCTGATCAAGTCCTCGAAAATGGGTTTAAGCGGTATTTGGATCTAGATGGGGACGGAATACCATATCGGACTTTGCCTGGCACACTAGCAAATGGAGCATCATATTTCACTCGCGGTAGTGGACACAACGAATCAGCAAAATACAGCGAGGATCCTCAAGACTATATAACAAATATGTCACGATTACGACATAAAATAGATTCATCGCGAGAAACTTTGCCAGCACCTATAATCGAACAGATAAAGACTGCTAACATAGGTTTTCTTGGTTTTGGATCTACTGACCCAGCTATAATTGAAGCTCGGGACCGTCTAGCCGATATTGGTGTTGAGTCCAGTTATATGCGTGTACGCGCTTTACCTACTAGTTTGAAGGTCTCAGAATTTATCGCTGCGCACGACAGAGTTTACGTGATTGAAATGAACATTGAAGGACAGTTGCACAAGTTGCTTCAAATCAAATCCCCGGAGCTAGCTACCAAATTAATATCGCTTGCTCACTGTGATGGACTACCGCTTACAGCAAGCTGGGTTGTCAACCAGATACTTGAACAAGAGAGAGGGCCCAATGGCAAAATCAGGCAATAATACAAACTTGATAGGTCTTGAAAAACAAGATTACAAAGGTAGTCCAACCACATTATGTGCTGGCTGCGGACACAACTCAATATCTTCTCAAATAATCACCGCTGCATTTGAACTTGGCTTACAGCCAGAGCAAGTAGTAAAGATTAGTGGCATTGGGTGCTCTAGCAAAAGCCCAGCATACTTTATGAACAGATCATTTTCGTTTAATTCAGTTCATGGTCGCATGCCATCAGTTGCCAGCGGTGCCATGTTGGCTAATAAAGATTTAGTCACCATAGGTATTAGCGGAGATGGTGACACCGGCAGTATTGGGATTGGTCAATTTAAACATGCCCTGCGAAGAAACACCCCGATGCTATACATTGTTGAAAACAACGGAGTATATGGATTAACTAAAGGACAATTCTCAGTCACCGCTGATGAGGGACAAAATCTCAAATATTATGGCAAAAACGACCTGCCTCCTCTAGACCTTTGTTTGGAAGCTATAGTAGCAGACTGTGGATTCGTTGCACGTTCATTTGCAGGAGACCCAAAACAAGTACGACCCCTTTTAAAGGCTGCCATCAGTTATGGCGGTGCTGCCTTTTTAGATATCATTAGTCCTTGTGTAGCATTCAACAATACTAGTGATTCTACAAAAGGGTACGACTGGGTCAAAGAACATGACGATCCACTACATGACATTACATACATACCAGTGCAAGAAGAAATCACTACACAATATGAACCTGGCGAGACTAGCACTGTTACTCTTCACGACGGATCCCAAATCGTGCTTCGTAAACTCGATGAATCATATGACCCCAAAGACAAATTAGGTGCCATACAAGCATTACACAATTCCAATAGTGAAGAAAGTCTATTGACTGGTCTAATTTATTACAACCCGGACCGACCCAACCTCATACAAACTGAGAATCTAGTAGAATCACCATTGGCCCATCTAACCACAGATGCTTTGAGGCCTTCCGAAGATTCTCTAAGCCAAATTATGTCTGGCCTATAAACATGATAGTGAGGATCAACAACCAACAATGGGGACTAAGATAAGTCAAGAACTAAACGAAGCTTATCAGTATGCGCAAACTGGTTGTGTTATAGTCAAGCGCAAAGCTTTAGGATATATATGGTCACACGGCCGTGATCGTCTCGACCTTCTGCACAGACTCTCCACAAATGATTTACTGGGAATGTCTACAAATGAAGTGAAGTCTACTGTACTAACAAATCCTATTGGTCGTACAGTAGATTATCTCGTTGTACTAAACGTTGAAAACAAATCACTAATAATAACTAGTCCGGGCAAATCGAATGTAGTATTTCAGTGGATTATGAAGTACATTTTTTTCCAGGACGATGTAACACTAAGTCTTCCCGAAGAATCTATGGTCCAGACTGGCTTGTACGGATCTAAAGCTAAGGAGGTAGTAGCCACAATAGCTCCTGAATTTTCCACTCTGTCACCCAATCAATTGTTGGCTGTAAATAAAAACACGTGGATTATCCGAATTCCACCTCCACTTGGAATAGGGTATGAAATCGTGTCCGACGCCACTACAACACAAGAGTTAATTCAAAGAGCGAAAAATGCAGGTGCTGTAAACGCCCCTTCTTCTCTGTATGAGATACTCAGAATAGAAGCTGGTTTACCAGGAGCTGGTCAAGAAATTGATACATCATACATACCGCTTGAAATAGGACTGCGAGATGCTGTGAGTTTTACAAAAGGTTGTTACACAGGGCAAGAAATAATTGCCCGGCTTGATTCCCGTGGAAAGCTCGCTAAAACATTAGTTGGTCTACGTTCTTCTGATAAGTTACCAGTAGGTGCATTGCTCCAAGCGCCTAACGAAAGCAATGGAGTTATTACCAGCAGCACCTATTCTCCTAAATTGGGGTGGATAGGACTAGGCCTTGTTAAGCCTACTGTATGTGACCCAGGAACTAAATTGTCTGTGACGAAAGATGCTGTTTTAGGTAGTGCATCCATATCAGCATTGCCATTCCAGTCCCATTTGCCCGCATAGATTGCGTATGGATACCAACACACAACTAGTATCATGGAAACTCAAAGGTATGTCACAACACAATCATTGACTACATGTTTCTGATATATACTGTGTATAATGTAGTAGCCTAGAGCATATCTGAACTCTAGCTATTACTGGGTTTGATTTCTAAGAACTACAGCGGAGGCAAAATTGAACGCAGAAAATGTTCAGAATCTTTCAGAAACCATAATGAGTTTTGTTGGTTTACTAGCAGCTGGTCTCCTCACAGCTGCACTACCCTTTGCTGTAGCCACAATAGCATCCTGGCTCCGTGCTAGATCCAAGGAGCTCTCGCAGCGCATGAACACACAACAGTTACAAATGATTCAAACAGTTACTGAGCTAGTAGTGCGTGCTGCTGAGCAAAATGGCAACAATGGAACATTAATCAGCAGTGCTGAAAAAAAGAAGTTCGCTATGAATCTAGCCCGATCCTACTTCAGAAGACTAGGCATAGATCTAGACGCTACATCAATAGCAGGTTTAATTGAATCCGAGGTTTTACGACAATTCCACAACTCTGGTGGTAATGCGGAATCAGCTAAAGCGCGCTCTGACCTACTATCACGAGCAGTTCAGTCATCAGTTTTAGCAGCCGAACAAAGTGACATAAAACGCAAAGCTCTAGAAGCTGGTTTGAATCTCGCCGAAGAAAAGAAAACCTATGCAGTGAATCTAGCAACCGATTATTTGTCCCAACATGGAATTAATGTTCCACACGACCTAATCGATGGAATGGTAGAAGCACAGTTAATGAAGTTTAGAATAGACGCTGCTCACCTACAACAAAACGACTAGTAGGTCAGTCAGTATTACAACCGGTTCTACAAAAGTGGAAATTTATCAAATTTTTACGTTCTCGCCAATAGTATAAAGCAACACAATATTAGCTGATCTCATATCTTCTATTGGCAAACCTGCAATAATAACTATTTTATCCCCTTCTTTAATGTTGGACTGGCTCAGTAAAACTTGTTCCGCGGATCTAGTAATCTCTTCAAGATTCATTGCTCTTGGCACTACAAAAGGAACCACACCTCTTAAAAGAGCTATTCTATTATAGGTCTCAGTTTCAGTAGTGAAAGCTACGATTGGAACTGGAGGACGTGTTTTCGAAACCAATGTTGCTGTGCTTCCACTTCGACTAAATACAGCTACAGCTGATGCATCTAGTGTTTCAGCTAATTCTCGCGCTGCTCTTGACAAAGCCAAAGCCTTTAATTTATCCTGATTAAGACTCATCTTTTCTTCAAAATGACCCCATTCTTCTTCGTGCCTCTCAGCTTCACGCACGATCTCGGCTATCATAGCCACAGCATCTTTTGGATTGTCCCCTACTGCTGTCTCAGCTGAAAGCATCACTGCATCTGCCCCATCAAAAATAGCATTGGCTACATCTGAAGCTTCAGCCCTGGTTGGTCTACGCGAATGGATCATACTTTCAAGCATCTGAGTAGCTATTACAACAAATTTGCCTCTTCGATTAGCAAGCTCTATAATTTTTTTCTGTACAGAAGGCACCTTCTCAACACCAATATTTACACCCAGATCTCCTCGAGCCACCATAATCCCGTCACTTACATTCACTATCGCCTCTAGATTTTCTAGAGCACCGGGACGCTCAAGCTTAGATATTATAGGTGTATGAGCTCTATCTGGATTTATATCTAACATTGCCTTTCTGACATTGATAACATCTTCAGCATTCTGTACAAATGAAACAGCCACATAATCTACCTCTTGCCGTAAACCAAAATCCAAATCGTTTAGATCCTTCTTGGTAATTCCACCCATATCTACCGCAAGTTTTGGTATGTTTATGCCTTTCCTGGCTGGCAGAGACCCACCCACATTTACGCGTGTGATTATATCTGTTTTGGTTTTCGATTCAACTTGTAACTCCAATGCTCCATCATTAAGCAGCAATAGGTCTCCACTATCAACCAGTCTGGGTAAATCTGAATAATCCGTGCTAACCTTTTCTGAATCACCTTGCACGTCTTCTGTCGTGATAACAAATTGCCTGCCAGATTGTAATCGAACCATAGCCCCATCTGCAAAATGCCCTATTCGGAGTCTCGGGCCTTGCAAGTCCTGTACAATTGCAACGGGCAACTCCATAGCATCAGCAACAGTACGTATGCGTTTTATAACCTTTGCATGATAATCTGTAGTGCCATGTGAAAAATTAAGACGCGCCACGTTCATACCAGCAGCCATCATGGCACTCAATGTTTCCTCTGAATCAGAATTCGGGCCAATGGTGCAAATAATGGCTGTCTTTAGATGTTCCTCAATCATATGGTTTGTCCACCCTAATACTTGTGACGATTATACACCTTGCTAGATATAGGTACTGATGCTGGTCAATATCATTTAACACTTGCAATCAGTACAATGTATCAGTATAATGCCACTTTCAAATCTGCGTAATTTCTAAAGATATAAATGTTCCATAATATTAAAGTGATGCTTCAAAAGGTATATGTATGACAGGTGTCAGAATCCTGTTAATTGAAGCCAAAAAGGTCAACCCGAGTTCTTATTCTGTTGACCTACTAAAGAGCAACCATATAGTTCGAATTGAGAATAACACATCAAAGGCTGTAGATACTATCCGGAAGTTTGCGCCCGATATTGTCATTCTAGATGCAGCATCAATGCGCACAAGTGGGACTCGCCTATCCTTTCGTTTACATCAATCATGCAAAAAATGTAAAATTATTTTGTTGGCGAAGGAAAACACCCAACTAACCCACAAACCCTATATTGACATAGGTCTTGTAAAGCCATTCACTTCGCGCAAATTATTCAACGCAATTAAGCGTCTTGCTCCACTTCCAGCTGGAACCTGGCGCAAACTAGGTCCTCTAAAACTTAGCATTAAGCAGCGAAGGGTTCAGTGTTGGGATAAAGAAAAGCGTCTTACCCCAAAAGAGGCAAAATTGTTACAGGTATTAGCAAACCGAGCAGGGAGCACGGTATCTAGAAAACATTTAATAAAACAAGTATGGGAAACTGATTATCTTGGAGACACTCGAACACTAGACGTACATATAAGTTGGTTGAGACGAGCAATAGAAAAAGACCCGTTGGATCCTCGCTTACTCAAAACTGTACGTGGCAAAGGTTATCGCCTAGACGTTTCTAACACAAACAACAAACATGGCACCTAGTTTCGCTTACAACTAAAGATTGTTGCCAAACATGGAAACTGTAGTGCCCAAATCACTCGGACTTACTAATTTTAGCCAAACTGCTCATCAGCCTACTTTTCCGTCGAGCAGCATTGTTTCGATGTATCACGCCTTTTTCGGCTGCCCTATCAAGCTTACTAACTGCGCTCATCACTTCTTCTTGGGCCAGCTCAAAGTTGTTGCCCAGGAGTGCTTCGCGAGCATTACGTATAGATGTATTAAGATCCGACTTCTTTGCACGGTTTCGTATTGTTTTTCTCGCGTCCGATCTTATACGCTTCTTAGCCGATCTAATATTTGCCAATTTTGTGACCTCATATTATTTAATAACTCAACCACTGCAATCAAATTCTACCTAAACCAATTGATTTTGTCTAGGTTTAGACCACTAACTAAAGCATAATATATTATATGTCTCGCGTGCTTATCAACGGATGGTTCTTTCATAAACCTAACACCGGCTCTGGACAATATCTGCGCCTATTACTAAAACATCTTAGCAGTGCTGATACAAGAATGGAAATTCATGTGATATCACCTGTCTCAACGGAAGTACCTGACTCTTGTACACTTCACGTTCACAGTACCCTTGACAGACAAATCAACAAGTTTTATTTTGAGCAGGTCATAGTGCCTCGAGCCGCAAAACGAGTAGGAGCTGATGTGCTACATATACCATACTGGTCCCCACCATTTAAGTCACCTTGTCCTATGATTATAACTATACATGATATTATTCCCATCCTTCTTCCTGAGCACAGCCGTTCATTGATTCATCGTGTATACACTGCGATAACAATAGCTGCTACACAAGGCGCATCTCACATCATCACCGATTCGAATACATCCCATGATGACATAGTTGCCAATCTTAATTTAGCAGACACACAAGTTCATACAATACACTTAGGCACTGATGATGTATACAAACCACAGCAAAACCCTGTTGCTGTTAACAAAGTACGTGCTAGCTACAATCTTCCTGACACTTATATTCTGTACTTAGGAGGTTTCCAAAGACACAAGAATTTACGACATTTGTTGGCTGCGTGGACCTGGGCAGAACCTATAGCGAATGAAGACTGCCCATTAGTAATAGCAGGCCGACTGCCAGAACAACCGGATGGATATATATACGATAACTTACCAAACATTGTCAACGAACTTGGGATAAACGATACAGTAAGGTTTATTGGTGAGGTTAAAGAAGAAGAAAAGACTACGCTTTATCAACTAGCATCCTGCTTTGTATTTCCTTCAAGCTATGAAGGTTTCGGTTTGCCTCCCTTAGAGGCCATGGCCTGTGGTGTGCCAGTAGTAACAACAAGTGCAGGGGCACTCAAAGAGGTTGTAGGAGATGCCGCTTATCTTATATCCGAACCAGTGGATGCCCGCGAATTAGGAGCAGCTATAATCAGTGTAACAGTAGACGAAAACCTGGCATCTGATTTGCGACAGCGTGGACTAATACAATCTTCTAAATTTAGCTGGGAACAAACCGCTATCGGCACCTTAGAAATCTACCGAAAGGCTATGTCGTAGATAATATTCATGTTAACGTAAAAACGAATGTATAGACCGCATTAACCTGGGATCCACCTTAACTATTTCACGATCATAAGTTATCAGTCCAGTAGACTCTCTCTCTACATCTGTAATCTGCGAATAAATTGCGCCACTTAACCCTATATGTTGTTTTAAGAGCCCAATTTGGTCAACGTATTTACGATACCATTCTACAAAATCATTAGTATCTGTTACCGGTTGTACGTAACTTGGTTCACCCCATCGCAAGTCATCTTCTGTCCACAAATGTCCATCCACTGGTAAACCCAGACCTCCCCACTCTGCAAGAATTCGCGCTTCACCATTGCTTACTTCAGGAAAATAAATTTGATTGTATGAATGATAACTTACTATGTCACCAACACCTTTATCAGCGTACCCTGTAGCACCAACAACTAACCGGAATGGGTCTAAACTTTTTGTGTATTCAGTTATTTCACTAACATCAAACTCTCCCCAACGCTCATTAAATAAAACCCAAGTTACAACAGACGGATGATTGTAAAGATTCGATATCATTTGTTGTAACTCTGCTTTATAGCGTTGTTTTCCCCAATCAGACCAATTGTTACCCATTGGCATATCCTGCCACACCAAAACCCCTTTACGGTCAGCCCAATAATACCAACGTTGAGGTTCAATTTTCATGTGTTTACGTACAAGGTTGTAACCAAAATGTTTGACCATATCAAGATCGTAAACAAGGGCCTCATCAGTCGGTGCTGTATATAAACCGTCGGGCCAATAACCCTGGTCGAGTACTCCGATGTGAAAAAATGGACGTCCATTAAGATGGATACGAGGAACGTTACCCACATGTGATATCGAGATCGTTCGTAAACCAAAATAGCTGGTTACCTTGTCAACAACAGTACCGTTACTAACAATGTTTATTTCTACATCATAAAGATGAGGGTTGTCTGGGGACCAGAGAACAGGGTTCCTTATTGGTACAAAATAGTTTTGGTTTACTGGTACCGAATAACTTGACACCAACTTACCTTTAGATCTTACCTTCAAATGCGCTATTACCGACGATAAATCTCCAACAACGCTTGTTTCTAACATTACTCCACCACGGGCCACATCTGGCACAATCCTCAAATAATCAACACGAGTAACAGGTACTGGTTCTAACCACACTGTTTGCCATATTCCTGTAGAGGCTGTGTACCATATATCTATGGGGTTGTGTACTTGTTTGCCACGTGCTTGTTCTCCACTGTCTGTTGGGTCGAAGACACCGACAACAATCTCCTGAACTCCTGAATAATGGAGAAAGTCTGTAATATCAAAACTAAAAGGATTGTATCCGCCCTGATTAGTCCCTACATGATGGCCGTTTATGTAAACTGTAGCTTCCCAATCAACAGCGCCAAAGTGCAGAATTATTCGCTGGCCGTTCCAGACTGATGGGATTTCAACCTCACGCCTGTACCAGGCGCGGTCAATATGACTCATGACTCCTGATAGCGCCGATTCTGGAGGGAAGGGCACTAATATGTTGCTGGAAAGCGTTTTATTAAATGGTGGGTTTTCACCAGTACTTGCTCTCTGAAAGCCCCACATACCGTTAAGATTCAACCACTGGCTTCTCACCAATTGAGGTCTTGGATAATGAGGTAGAGAATTGTCCGGAGAGACCTGAGAAGCCCAACGTGTAAACAACGACATAGTCCCTGGACTGTACCGAACATGTTTGCTATTAGCATTATCAACATCCACGGCAGTACTCGAATACACACGTAAGATTTCATCTGGTGAAGCTGTGCCCGCAAAAGGGTAACCAGCAGTTGCAAGCTCGTCTCGCATTTCATTCTCGGTTTTTCCCATAAACACAAGGTTTCCCGAGTCACATCCGTCGATATCCCTGCCCGACACCCAACCTTCCACTGAAGTGCTCACTGAAACTCGATACCAACCGTCAACAAAATCCCCAACAACAATGCCATTTGTAGTGCTTATTTTTGCTATTTCCTCAAATTCAGTTCCGGGAGATGACCTTACAGACAAGGTGGGTGAACTGCCTTTGCAACGCATCTGCTGCCTAACACCCTTTTCTAAAGAAGTACCACTCACCGTTAACACAGGCCATACAAAGAGAGCAACAAATATTAAGCTGACACGCATTATGAACAAGTTGCTAGGTTTGACTTTGAACATTGATTCATCCTTTAAATCTTGTGTCTAGACTAAAAGTCCCCCGCACAAGAAGTGATAACTTTATTGCCCGATGTTTTCTAGGCACAAGACCCTGGCGGACTTGTTCACATTTTGATTGGGGGACTACATAGCTTATGCAATATGCACACAAATGTCAAGCAAAATTTGTTTCGCAACGATAAGAGCAAGAAGGTTATAATGTTTGTTAATATGAGCACAAAAACATGACAAACAAACCTTTGCTAATAACTGGTAGTTCTGGGTTCTTCGGCAACATACTAAAAAAACAACTTCTCACGCAAGGCTATTCATGTGTGGGTTTAGATCTTCACAACGATGATTATCGTCACTCCAGCTTAATTACAGTACAAGGAGATGTCCGAGATTCAAAACTTGCAAAACGATTGTTTGATCAACATAAATTTGGTGCTGTATTTCATTGTGCAGCTATGCTTGCTCACGATATACCCGACAAAAAATTGCTGTGGGAATCTAATGTTGAAGGTACCCGCAATATTGCAAACACAGCTATTGAATCAGGAACGTCTAAATTGATTTTCACATCTTCTAACTGTCTCTGGGGCCACAATTTAGGCAGGCCTGTACAAGAGAATGACACTCCTAATCCTGTAGAAATCTATGGGCTGTCAAAACTAGAGGCGGAAAATATTTTACTGGATTGCTCCAAAAAATTAGATGTCATAATACTAAGATGTCCCACTATCATTGACGAGGGACGTCTAGGACTCTTAGCTATACTATTCGAGTTTATTTATGAAGGTCGTACTGTATGGACCGTTGGTCCAGGACGAAATCATTATCAGTTTGTTTATGCTCCTGATCTAGCTAAAGCATGCATACAAGCAATGGCATACGAAGGTTCACGGGTTTTTAATGTCGGCTCAGACAATGTGCCCGACCTACGTACAGTTTACGAACACGTTATAGAGCATGCAGGAACCAAATCTAAGGTTCGTTCACTTCCAAAAAACGCAACTTTACTTGCTATGAAGTTAGCACACCGCCTGCGTATTTCTCCGCTAGGACCATACCAGTATAAAATGATATCGGAAGATTTTCAATTTGACACCACCAGAATTAAACACGAGCTGGGCTGGCATCCTACTCTTAACAATAGTGAAATGCTCCTCCGTGCATACTCATACTACCACGAGAATCGCACAGAGATTATGCAACGACACAATACATCATCTCATAGAAGACCAGCACATATGGGTATTATTAGATTGATTAAATGGCTGTCTTGATTGATCACGATTTTTTGTGAGGTATTTCAACCAAACCAAGCCTTACTGACTCCTTACCACCCATCGTCGAAAGCCTTGTGCCAGTCGTTATACTATACATTCCAGCATGTAGCTCGTATTCACCAGTAACAATATCATATGGAAGCAACAACGCGTGAGGACTGTTAACTTTATCTCCAGCACCCCAAGTCACAGTGGGCCGCAAGTTATTGTATGGACCAATGTCATTACCCGCAATCAGTTTTCCTTCTCTATCTAACAGGTGCAAGAATATCTGATATGCATCAATTCTCGAATTCGGGGCAACAAAAAACAATTCTATGGCAACCGCATCTCCCGCTTTTTTCTGCACTTCTACTGGTGTCCAACTCATTTCAATACCATTAGAAAAACTAACACTCGTCTCGACACTACCTAAATAGTCGGGTTGTACAAAAGTACTAATTGAAGCCTTTCCAAACATGCTTGTGCCAGCTAACGCGTAATGTTCTCGCATCCAAGCACCAGGCCAATTTCCATAACTAAAAGGTGTGTTCTCATAATCTAGCAGCCATAGTCTTTCTCTGGTAACGGCTGTCGATGCAAGCGTTTTTGCGTCTAGTCCAGCAACATAAAAATAGTCAAAAGCACCATTCGTCTCTGTATATGCATGAATGTAGCCTTGCATCCAGTCATAAGTGTGGACTATGAGATCTCCTGGACGATGTGTTTTATCTAAGTAAACTACAAGCTCTCTCCAGTCTTCAGTAGTATCGCCCGGGTTTGTGTAATAGCTTGACAGGTGCCCAGTCCACACAACTGATAACGCCAGCACTATTACAAAACACAGCACCTTGCCTCTTTCCCATAACAACTGTAAGCCACTAGCTATTAGCAGTAATATTGCTGGCAAGACAAAGATAAGGAATCTCGCATAATAATAGCTGAACACAAAAGAAAACATCAGACTGAGGATTGATGGTACAAATACCCACATCAATAAATTCTTTTTAGGAAATGTTGGTGAAGAATATTTTTTCAAACTTATATAGACAGCTACCAATACAGTTGCTCCGATCATCAATCTCAGGTTAGGTGCTGAGTTCGGACCAATAATATTTTCCAGGAAAAAATCCCTAAAAAATAGGCCCGCCTGTCTATAAGGGTTTGATAACTCTAATGTTGTTGTAGCTCCCCATCGTGCCAAATCGTCTAAAGACGGAAGATCAAAAGGTAATCCTACCGACACGCTGCCTTTATAACCATACATCAATACCACTATCGAGTGCCAAGAGTACACCAAAACAGGTATGACGCCGAACATTTGTACTGCTATCCACTTACCAAGATATTTTATGTTAGATGTTCTTCTTTTATTTCTATCAGGCAACCAACTCCACACTGCAGTCCACACTATCTGTGTAAACACGAAAAGAAAATAAAAATAGTGAGAGCCAGCGCCTATTAAAGCAACAATAGATGCTGACCACCATAAATGTTTTTGTTTATCAAGCGCACTACTATGGAGACGGTGCCAAATCCACGACGACAACACAACAGCTAGTACCATCAATGCGTATCCTTTGGCTTCCTGCGAATAATATATAAAAGCGGGTGCAAACGCGCTTAAGACACCTGTTATAGTGCCAACACGCCGATTAAATATTTCTAGTGCAAACCTATATATCACAGCAACAGTCAGTAATCCAAAGAAAACCGAAAGCAATCTAATCGTAAAGGGTGATGGACTAACAATTGACATCCAAGCGCTCAACAACATCCTGTATACAGGTGGGTTCACATCTCCACTTCTTATTGCTACGTTTGCTGCGCTCTGCCAATCTAGGTTAGCGAAAAAAATATTACGCCCCTCATCCCACCATAGAGGCCTATAATCCAACCTAATAACTCGAAGCACAAATGTAACTAGTGGAAGTAAAATTGCCGTCCGGATACTATAAGAGTTGTATTTTGGCACACAAAAATTATAGCATCACGACACACTAAGCCATAGCAATCAATTTATTACACAAAACTTATTCAATATAAGCTAGCAAGCCTTCTCTGTGCATAAAGATTGTTTAGGCATCAGGTGCAACAATAAGCCAAATCCTCGATTTAGTTTTGTAGGTGTATAACCTTTGTTATGTGGACAAGCAAATAGACAAAGTGACAATCAACTGTTGCCATTTTCTAGAATAATATATTTTGGTAAATACTATTTGAATGGTTTATCTACGTCTACTTACAACCATATACCCTGCTATACCAGCAGCAGAAAGCAATAACATTACTCCAAACGCTCCCATCAAAGCAGGCCTAAGAGGTGTATTTTCCGGTTCAACAGTAGCAATTTCCAAATCTTCTCCTGTAAACTGAGCACCAAACTCAAGATTTGCAGTACTTCCTGTCGCTAGAGTTAGGTCCCAGTCAACTCTTGTTGTAGGTGTATGACCAACAGGAGCTGAAGACACCACCCTATATGTTCCTGTAGCCAAATCACTAAAACAGTATGGTTCACTTGTACCGTCAGTACTGTAAGTGTCAACAGTATCGCCACTATCCAAATCCACAAGACTGAATGTTCCATCAGCTACCAACGTTTCTCCAGAATCTAGCACTCCATTTCCATTAAGATCAGAATACAATGTCACGCAGATAGCTCCTGTTTCATCTGGAGCTGGGGTTGATCTAATAGCTTCAACGTCTTCTTCTATACCTTCCATGCCTTCAGACGATTCTTCAACAACACTATCTGCGGAATCTGCTTCTTGTACATCCTCTGTAGTGTCATCTGAGGGTTCAGGAGTCTCATCGGTGCCTACGTCTCCGTTTGTAGAAATTGTATTTTGTGCTTCGCCAATAACTAATTTCTGGCCAGGGTATATAATGTCACCTGTTAAGCCCGGATTCAAAGTCCTGATTTTTTCTAAACACTCGATAGTTTCCCCACAAGCAATGGTAGCAATATGCACTAAGTTGTCGTTTGGCTGCACATAATAAATAATTTGTCCGGTATCGTCAGGGGTTGGCATGGGAAAGTCTGTTGGGGCAACAAGCATGCTAGAGTCCTGAGTTGGTTGTGATGTCTGTGTAGTAGTTTCATTTGTAGAGTCTGTGGTTGTTTCTGTTGCTGTAACAGCTCCTACTTCCACAAACGCAGCATTATCCCAATACACATCATTATGTTTGCGAGCAGTAGATACTTCCGCCCATGTAAATACTGTCGCCACCGTATCAGTGGCCACGACTTCAACACTCATAAGACTATATGTGTCTGTATAAGTATAAACTCCTGACCATGTAATATTGGGGTCAGCCGCATATGTACTGCCCGGAGCAATTCCTATTCTTAAATTGATAGTATCTGTAGAAACGGTTGAGTCATCCCCAGTGCTAGCCCATGCATGACCATAAACTGTAAACTTGTAAGTCTTCCCTACGGTCAAACCATTGACTTCTTGCTGCAATCCTGCAGAGTATGCGATGTTGGCACCTTCTAGTTGCTGGGCACTTGCCCCTTCAGTTACACGCTTTGCATCTGTGGTGCTGGTTATCTGTTTAAATGTAGGTGTTCCAGAAACAACCCATTTTAACCATCCGGTACCTACACCATCTGCAGCGAACGTGCTTTCAAATCCGGAATTGCTTAGCAAATTAGTCTGAAGCTGTGGCGCAGCTAGTGACGTTGCATACACTACACTAGATAGTACTGCAACAAGCACACCTGCTAACAAACTCTGATGTGTTTTTATACTCATATTAGTCGTGGATTATAGCACAGGTACATTGTAATGAAACATAAAAGGGTATGATTGACAGCAAACTACGGCTTATAACCTAACTACGTGCTACAATCTTGCTGATGTGTAGCAGAAAGCACTTAATAAACAAACAAATTGGAAGTCTACCTAGCAAGCCTGGCTGCTATTTAATGAAGGGCGCGGATGATAAGGTGCTGTATGTTGGAAAAGCAGCAAACATAAGAACAAGAGTACGCTCTTACTTCCAAAACTCATCAAATCACAGTCCTCGCACACGCGAACTTGTGCGAAAAATTGTTGATATTGATTGGATTATCCAAAGTTCAGACCTAGAGTCACTACTACTAGAATACAACCTAATTAATCGTTACAAACCGAAATACAATGTACGTTGGAAAGACGACAAAGGTTACCCGTATATAAAGGTTCATTGGGGAGATCGTTACCCCAAAGTAACTGTCACACGGAAAAGCATGGATAATAGTGGCCATCGCTATTTTGGTCCTTACACAAATATTTGGGCAGTTCATCAAAGCCTAAGTTTGCTGCGGAAAATATTCCCCTATTTAACTTGTGATAGAGTAATTACGGGAAATGACGACCGCGCTTGTTTGTATTGGGATATAAAGTTGTGCAATGCTCCTTGTATTGGCAACACTAGTGAGGAAGACTATCGTCTAATGATAGACGATTTATGTAGTTTCTTACAGGGCCGCACGGAGTCCGTTGTCAAGAGGCTACGCAATGAAATGCGCTCAGCGTCTAAACAACAGCGGTACGAAACTGCCGCGGAATTACGAGACCAGCTTCAGGCAATAGACAAGGTGGTAGCTAAGCAGCAAGTTATCGGTACTCATAAAACAGACATGGATGTGATTTCATTAGCAAGAAAAAAGAACGACGCATGCGTACAGGTGTTTTTTGTACGATTAGGCAAGCTTATCGGTCGCGACTACTATTTATTGGAAGGTACAGCTGACGAAAACAATGCATCAATACTTTCCACATTTGTTAAACAGTTCTATCACGTATCAACCTTCATACCGACCGAAATACTGCTGCCAGAACAAATAACTGATTCTCCAACTATTGAGAAGTGGTTGAGTAGCCTCCATTCTAAATCCAAGACTAAATTAGTGGTTCCGCAACGTGGCGCAAAGCACAAGCTTATACTAATGGCTACAGAGAATGCTTCAACAACTTTGGATGCTGTCCGTTCTCAATGGCATCTGGACACGCAAAAACAGGAAGCAGCTCTTGCCGAACTAAAATCAAGTCTCAAGCTACCCAAAACACCTAATCGCATTGAGTGTTTTGATATATCTCACACACAGGGCGAGCAAATTACAGGTAGTATGGTGGTATTTCATCAAGGCACTCCTGATAAGTCGCATTATCGTCGTTTCACAATACGTACAATTAATGGCCCAGATGACTATGCTAGTATGAAAGAAGTATTGGTGCGCAGGTTCCGAAGATTATTAAGCCACCAAGAGACAAAACGTACCCAACCAAAGTCAACGGAATCGTTTGCAAAAGCCCCGGACCTATTACTTGTAGACGGAGGCAAAGGACATCTTAGTATTGCCCTAAATGTTCTACAAGAGTTCGGTCTTGCCAGTACAATTTCAGTAGCGGCAATATCGAAACAAAAGGAAGAATTGCATTTGCCACAACAAAAACTCTCGGTAAAACTTAATGCCAGATCCTCAGGTATGTTTCTTGTCCAGCGCATAAGAGACGAAGCTCACCGGTTTGCATTACAACATCATCGGCGCCTACGCGGAAAATCTAGTATCACGTCACAGTTAGAAAGTATACCGGGGATTGGTCCCAAACGCCGCAAGTCGCTTCTTAGACACTTCGGCTCCTTAGAGCAGATACGTAAAGCCAGTCTAGCCGAATTAATTGGAGTTAACGGTATGACTACCCAGTCTGCACAGTCAGTCAAAGACGAGCTCCTGTACACTAGGGCAAACAAATCATGACCTCAAACCCAAACTCTAATAGCGAAGTAAACCTTCCTCATGACCCACTTCCGGAAGAACTAGCATCTATCGCTAGAGCTGCCTCTGTAATTGCCATTGGTAACATTATTTCTCGTGTACTGGGTTTAGTTAGAGACATAGCAAAATCATACTACTTTGGTGCCACTGGCCTTGTAAGCGCCTTTAACATAGCCTCTAAAATACCTATGTGGTTTTACGATTTGTTAGCAGGAGGAATGGTTAATGCAGCGCTAATACCTGTTTTTAGTTCATACTCCCGCGCAGAAAACCGTAATGAGTTGTGGCTAATTACCTCTTTCTTATTGACACTTTGTGTGGCCATATTAACTCCTATAGTGATATTGGGAGAAATTTTTGCCGAACAAATAGTTTGGCTAGTAAGCGGTGGAATGACATTTGAGACACTAGAAATCACTGCAAAACTGCTGCGCATAACGCTGCCTGCCATACTGTTTCTTAATTTCGCTGGAATACTCGCAGGTTTGCTTTATTCACTAAAGCGGTTCACTCTACCTGCCTTCAATGCGGCTATGTTCAATCTGGGTATCGTATTATGTACAATATTTTTTGCAGAAAGTTTAGGTGTGCACTCTTTAGCAATCGGTCTCCTTATAGGTTCAGTGCTGCAAGTAGTTCTTCAGCTTCCAGGTATTCGCGACACTAAATTAAGTCTGGTTGTTGACTGGCATCATCCTGCCATAAGAAGAATAGCTAGGTTATATTTACCTATAGCCTTAGGACTAGTTGTTGACATGATTAGCCGAGGTGTATCATACCGACTAGCATCTGCCACAGGCGACCAAAGTATTGCTTGGATGGATTACGCAACAACAATAATGCAGTTTCCCCTTGGCCTCACATCTACAGCTATCTCAATAGCGATTCTGCCAACATTAGCTAGACAAGCTAACTGGACAAATCGGTCAGGTAACAAAGATTTTTTAGAAACGCTGTCCCATGCACTAAGATTGGTGTTGGTATTAATAGTGCCCGCTACTATAGGACTACTAATTCTTGCTAGGCCTGTCGTTGAACTAATATTAGAGCACGGAGATTTTCTGCCGAAAGATACTGAAATGACCACTTACGTTCTAAGGCTATACTTGGTTGGAATCATTGCAGCTGCACTTGACTTACCGCTAGTAAATGCCTTTTATGCTAGACAGGAGGCGTGGACGCCAGCGCTTGTGGGTGTCGTGGGTGTAATTGTATATCTAGCAGCCGCACTTTTACCTTCACTGTTTCGCCCAATGCAATTGGGCGATCTTATTATCGCAAATGCAATACAGTTGTGTTATCACGCAGTGACTATGTATGTCCTGCTACATCGACGCGTCGGTAGTATGCGTGGCCATAGGATCATGTTCACAGCTACCAGAGCAACGCTGGCAGCAAGCATAATGGGGCTCGTTATAGCAAGTACCTTGTGGGGCACTACAAATGTTTCATGGCCTAATTCAACAGTTGGTGAACTGGCATCCGTATTCATTCCTAGCATAACTGGCATAGTATGCTATATAACCTTTATGAATATAATGAAAGTGCCTGAGTTGGCACAGATATTTCAACTAATCAAGCCTAGGGTTAGACAAACGGCAACAAAAAATGAAAACTGACTACAACCAACAGAAGTCCCTACCGGCAGAATTGTATGACGAGGATTATTTTTTGTCAGCATGTGAAGGGTTCGACGAATTCAAACTAACTCATGGGTCACAACTTTCTCCACGACTACAAAAATCCCTAGAGTACGCTAATATAGAGCCTGGAATGAAAGTTCTGGATATAGGTTGTGGTCGTGGAGAAATTGTAAGCGCTTGTTCAAAATTAGGGGCTTACACTTATGGCATAGACTACGCTCCAGCAGCTGTGAACATAAGCCGAATCAGCGATGAAAGCAACAACCAAGTGTCGTTGGCTGATGCTAAGAGCTTACCATTTCCTCAACACTATTTTGATCGAGTTCTTATGCTAGACGTTGTAGAGCATCTTTTCCCTTGGGAATTAGAAATGACTTTTCAGCAAGTATTTCGCGTGTTGAAGCATGATGGTCTGATGATAATACACACTGCGCCAAATGCTTGGTACGACCTATATGCATACCCGTTTGTCAGGCTATTTCGAATCATTGTTGGTCAGGGTCATTTATACCCCGCAAACCCTAGGGCTCTAAACGTATCTGTTAACATTGATGTGCATGTAAACGAACAAAGTGCACTAAGTATGTGGTTAAATCTTCGGAAATCCGGTTTTCACAGTAAGGTTTGGTTAGACAGTCCAGGACTAAACAGAAATGAATCATTGTTGTTGTCTATTATCAGAAAGTTTCTATTCGGCTCTCCACCTTTTAGGTGGTTCTTCCAGAGGGAGGTATTCGCAGTAGCAAGGCGAAAAGCAATGCCGTGAAAGATCGTCGATCCGTGGATGACCTCTCTATAGAGGAGCTTGAGCAAATACTCAAGATAAAGAAAAACAGAGCTCGAGAGGAGAGGTTACGTAAATACAGACAAACTGGGCGTGCACTCCAATCCGACATAGATGTGTCACAAACTGAAGATTGGTCTCCTCCTCGTCGCAAGTTCCAAATCGGCAGTATTACTAGCCGCGCTTTATGGTTGCTAGAGATAACAGCTGTTGTTGGTTTGATTTACCTAGGGTATGATTTGTGGCAAGCAAGAGAGGTTATAAACAAAGAAGTAAAAGAGGTTATATCAGCTGATGTTTATCCTACTTTATCTCCTACCCCTATAATCAAAGCGTTGGTTCTACCCGGTGGGCACGTCCCCCCTACCGACCCTGGAGGCACTCGCCCAAACGACTCTGAAATACCTGAGAATTTGCGTCCCCTAGTACAGGCGTTGCCAGCTGTCATCATTCCTACCCCAAGCGCAAGACAGGCAACGCGAATAGTCATTCCTGCAATACAAGTCGATGCTCCTATTGTACAAGGAGACGGATGGGAGCAACTACGGCGAGGTGTGGGCCAACACATTGGCACAGCTAGTCCCGGCCAAAATGGCAACTTAGTACTATCAGCACATAACGATATTTTTGGTGAAATATTCAAAAATCTAGATATGCTGCTACCTGGAGACACAGTTACCATTAGTACAATGGGTGAGCAATTTACATACGTGATAAAAGGAACGGAAATTGTAGAACCAACGGCGGTAAGCGTTATGGACCCAACGACAACACCATCCTTAACGCTGATTTCCTGTTATCCTTACCTTATTGATAACAAGCGCATCGTGGTTTTTGGTGAACTACAGAAATCATAGTATTGCCCTGTACGAATCTGATTGCAAGATGTATCATTTACTTTAATAGGCGGGGAACAATTGTGAGCAAACGAACTACAAGACGCCAAAGAAGAAACAAACAGAGTCATAGTAATAAGTCGCGAGCACAAAGCCCTGCTCTTGAACGTGTACGAGCTCGCGATTCGCTGCCCACTGATTATACTCACCTCACTAAAGATCTTAAACGTATTGCATATCTAGGGTCTTTCATTATTGTTTGCCTCATAGCACTTTCGTTATATATTAACTAAACTATCACGCAGCTGCGTTATGTTATTGGCACTGCCACATATCGAACAGAAAACGGAATCACAAAACCACTGTCTTATGGATCTGTATCACAATGCTAGATAAGCTTGCAGGTATTGAAGCTAGGTTTGCAGAGATAACACAACTGCTTGCTGACCCAGCAATAGCCACTGACTATACTCGGGTTACAGAGTATGCTCAAGAACGTGCTCGCATAGAGCCTATTGTGTCTTTGGCTATCCAGTATCGTGAAACCACCCAATCACTTAAAGATGCTGAGTCTCTGTTGGATGACATTGAAATGCGCCCAATGGTCGAAGATGAAATTGAAACACTTAGAAACAATGTGGAAACACTTGAAAAAAAGATACTCACACTACTGCTTCCCGCCGACCCGCGGGACAAAAAAGACGTCATAGTTGAAATACGTGCGGGGGCAGGCGGCGACGAGGCCGGTCTGTTTGCTGCGGATCTTTACCGTATGTACTCAAGATATGCAGAGAATCGAAAATGGCGCACTGAAATATTGTCAGCCAATACAAGCGGTGTGGGAGGATACAAAGAGGTCATAGTGGAAATCAAAGGTACAGGAGCTTATTCGCGTTTGAAATACGAATCTGGCGTGCACAGAGTTCAACGTGTGCCTGAAACAGAAACCCAAGGCAGAATACACACCTCTACATCAACAGTAGCAGTAATGGCTGAAGTGGATAATGTTGAGATTAACATACCCGATAGCGATATAAAAATGGAGGTGTACAGGGCTGGTGGTGCCGGTGGTCAGAGTGTACAAAAGAACTCTACGGCGGTCCGTCTTATCCACAAGCCTACAGGGGTGGTGGTCCAGTGCCAGGACGAAAGATCCCAAATGCAAAACCGTTTGCGAGCAATGTCCGTTCTACGTGCCCGCTTGTATGAAAAGGAGTTAGAGAAGAGACGTACCGAACAAGAAGCCAATAGAAGAGCGCAGGTTGGTACGGGCGATAGGAGTGAAAAAATCAGGACATATAACTTCCCTCAAAACCGTGTGACCGATCATCGAATAAATATCACTTCGCACAATCTGGAAGGAGTCCTTAGTGGGGACATTGATGCATTTATTGACGAGCTTGCAAGTCGTGAAGAAGCAAGCCGCCTTGCTGACGCGGACATTGACAGCCACACAGACATATAACAATGAAGTCCAATTGTACTGTGCTAAAAGCAGTTCGTCACGGAGCTAGTGTCTTATCCTCTGCAGATAACCCACAGCTTGAAGCAGAAGTTTTACTATCCCATTACCTAAATGAGTCGCGTTCTTGGATAGCTGCCCATCCAGAGAAATTTTTGTCAGAAACCACTCTTGCCTCATACAACTGTTCGCTTCAGATGCGTAACGAGGGAGAGCCATTGCCCTATTTGTTGGGATATTGGGAATTCTTCGGTATAAGTTTTACTGTCGACAAAAGAGCTCTTATTCCACGGCCTGAAACCGAAACGATAGTCGAACACTCTATTTCCATTGCCGGAAAGCACCCGAATTCACGAATAGTAGACGTAGGGACTGGTTGCGGTGCTATAGCTATTGCTTTGGCACTCAACTTGCCAGATGCCTTGTTGTTTGCATCTGACATCTCACTGGACGCTCTATCTCTAGCCAGAACAAACTCACTTCGCCATGCTGTACACAATCGCATTGAATTTGTTCAAGCAGATTTACTAACCGGCATGGGAAAATTCGATGTCATATGTGCGAATCCTCCCTATCTAACCACACAAGAGGCTTGCACACTGTCTGTAGGAAAGCATGAGCCACGTCTAGCGCTCGATGGTGGACGAAACGGTCTAAACATTGTTCGCAAGCTCATATCCACCGCCGGCAAACATCTTAACAAGGGCGGCAGTTTGTTAATGGAGATTGGTAATTCTTCCGATAAAATTCTAAAAATGGCGAAGTACTATTTCGGCTCTGCTGATTGTAGTATGGTACCAGACCTTGCAGGTCGACCACGAATGCTAAAAATCACAACCTGACCAAGAATCGCAATGTGTTTTAAAACCAACCAACACACACCCATCATAGCCGAGTCGAACAACAATTCCATTAACTCGTCTATTAAAATCCTTACAAATGGCGGCCTAATCGCATTTCCTACAGATACCGTTTATGGTGTAGGAGCTCTTTTTACAAACACGTCCGCTGTTAAGAGAATGTACTATGCCAAATCACGCGCTTTGAACAAAGCAATTCCTATCCTTGTTGGAAATTTCTCTGATGCTTGGTCTCTCGCTAAAGATGTATCTCCAAGCGCACGCAATCTCGCAAAGGCGTTTTGGCCTGGACCCCTATCTATAGTTGTAAACAAAAACGATAGTGTACCAACTATTGTTGCCCCTGGATCCACAGTAGCTTTACGCAGCCCCAACCACTCATGGTTGTTAGAGTTGCTAAACCTTGTGGGACCTTTAGCGGTAAGTAGTGCAAACATATCCGGAGCGTCAGAGTCTATGTCTTGTTCTGACGTGAAAGCATCTTTTGGTAACGAACTCGATCTAATCGTTTCTGGGAACACAAATAGACCCTCATTACCTTCGACGGTTGTGGATTGTAGTGTTAATCCTCCAAAAATAATTCGGGAAGGTCCAATTTCCAGTGCCAGCATAAAGACAGCCTTGTGACAGTCCGTCAATTCCACAGAACATGATCAATAAACTACTATTATTTCCTGTGATTGTTTTGTTATTATCTAACCAAATGGCAGGATGTAACAATCCACAAGATATTATCTCTGATTTTTCCATCTCTTTCACGCCATCCCCATCTGCTACAACCACACCTACGTCCACAAAAACCTACAAACCATCTCCAACTAATACAATTCCTGCTACGGCCACAAACACCCCATCTCCTACTAGCACGAGCACGCCGTCGCCAACTAGCACGTATACCCCACCTCCGACCGCTACAAGCACGCCCACGGAACAGCCGCGTTTCCTTGTTCCTTTTAGAGATGATTTCAGTGACAAATCGAGTGGTCTAGTCGAGGAAAACTACACTAACTTAGTGACTGAGTATGTAGACTCTAGTTTTAAAATGAACATAATGGAAGCACAGTTCACTCAACTTAGTAGTTATAGATTGCCATTCCCACCGGACATATCCATAACAGTGGATATAGCTTTCGGACAGCATCCGGACACCTGGATAGGTATTGCACACCGAATGCATGACGAAAACAATTATTATTTGTTTGCAGTCGATGGGCAAGCAAACTATAAGGTTTTCAGTATAACTTCTGATGAGTCTGTTGCCAACCCTTCATACAGCGTGGACACGCTCTTTACAAGTTATGTTCCCCAACTTGCTGATCAGAATTTCTCAATCAACAATATAAGGGTGGATATGGTCGGCAATCGTTTTGAGTTTTTTGCAAACAACATCCTGCTTACTTCGCTCGAGATGAACAATATATCGCAAGGAGGAATTGGTCTGGTCGGGTGGACAACAGACAATCCTGACGTTATCACATTTAACAATTTGAAAGTCTATGATTACGACGAAAGGGTTATGCCTAAAGAAGCAGACTGTGTGCTAGTTGAAAATGCTATTGAAACTGATGTATCCAATCCTGATTTGCGTATCAACTCATTGGGAGCGCTAGGAATAGATTCGAATGTGCTAATGTCTGTTCAGCCCGACGACTTGTCTGTTGTTTTTTCTGCACGCACACTTGAGCCAGACAACTTAATTGTAATGAGTCGCCTAACTTCACCGAACGGTAATGTACTCTATGACATGCAAAGTTCACCCGAAGATGAGTGTTCCAACAATGAATATTATTCTGGGTCTTGCGGCGCCGAAGGAGAAATTAATTTGCAGTTCCCTTCCAACCCCAGGCATCCTTTGCTACACGGAGATTACAAAATAGAACTATACTCAATGGGGCAACCTATTTGTGATGCAGCAACAATAATTCGCTCAGACACTAATCCAAAAACCCTTTTTAAGGATGAGCTACAAACAATCGACATCAACATTTGGGTTCTTAGTAAAGTTGAATCTCTAGCTTTTGCCGAGGAACGTAACCGAATGCAAAACGAAATAAGAGAATCTATTGATAATTTACTCAAACAACAAAATATGCAGCTTGGAAAATTAAGTGTGTTTAATTCTAGCCCCACAGATAAGACGATGTTTGCTAGATCCAATGAAACCAACTTGTCCAGCCTTTGTAAAGCAACAGCAGCAAATATAGGAGCCTCTAGAGCACTGAATGTTGCACTGATTGATGTGTTCGACGAATACTCCGAAACCAAAGAGGTTTATTTGCCAGTGTTGGGTATTTCGCCGATCCCTGGTATGAATTTTTCGTTAGAATCACAATCGTCCTGTGTTGTTATTAGTCTACAAGAGCATTATGGCGACTACCGTTATGTAGGCGCAACCATTGTACATGAAGGATCTCACTTTATGGGGCTGACGCACACTACAGAGGCGGATGGTAATTCTTTTGATTTATTTGACGACACTCTAGAGTGCACATTAAATGAATTCGACCTAGATGCAAGCGGCGAAGTTGAAGGCCATGAATGTACAAAAGCAGATAGCTCAAACTATATGTTCTGGCAGGATAGCGGAAACATAGACAACTACACGATTAGCGACCAACAGGCTTGGGTTATACGTAGTCATCCACTTTTCTATAGCCAGCACCAAAACCAATGATGTCCTCCAGTCTACCAAACCTACAAAAGCAATTGGTTGTTGGTGTGGACGCAAGCCGCAGTACAGTACCACAAAAGACGGGCACTGAAAATTACTCGTTACAAATGATCAATGCTCTAGTTAGATCAAAGACAAAATATCTGTGGAGGCTTTATTACAGAGACAAACCTTGTCCGACACTTTATCGTACAAGCTCGCTTGTGGAATCTAAGGTTATGGCATCACCTTTCACATGGACCCACTTAAGATTGTCAGGTGAGTTGACGTTTAACCCGCCCGATTTGCTTTTTGTTCCAGCCCATGTCATTCCAATATACTGCCCGGTACCTTCAGTTGTAACTGTACACGACCTCGGATTCATGCACTACCCAAAAATGCATCCGCCTATACAATTAGCATATTTACGTTGGTCTACCAAACACAACGTGAATCGTGCTAGTCACCTAATCGCCGACTCTGAGGCAACCAAGCAAGACATAATAGATTATTACCATACAGATCCATCTAAAATCACTGTAGTCCATCCTGGGTTTGACTCGGAACCATATGAATCTACTGATAACAAGAATGTTTTTCCAAATCTGCCCGACTCTTACATTTTGCATGTAGGCACTCTCCATCCCAGAAAAGGTTTATCTGTTCTGATCAAAGCCATTGCGAGGTTGCGAGACCGCAACATAAACCTAAGTCTAGTATGCGCAGGTCGTGAAGGATGGATGACGTCTTCTATAAGAAGACAAATAATAGATTTGGGCCTAGAACATATGATACATTTTGTTGGGTTTGTGCCACAAAAGCATCTGCCTGCACTATACAGTCGCGCTAAACTTACCGTGCTGCCATCTCTATACGAAGGTTTTGGATATACAACACTAGAGAGTATGGCGGCTGCCACACCGGTTATATGCACAAACGCTGGTTCCCTGCCAGAAGTTGTTGGAGATGCAGCGCTGATTGTTCCTGCTAATGATTCGGGTTCTTTGGCCAACGCTATAAACACCATTCTGGCAAACAATGACCTACGTAAACGTCTAACAACTGCTGGCCTAAAACGGTGCGCAATGTTCTCGTGGGATTCAACCGCCAACCAAACTATTGCTATAATAGAACAAACTCTCATAGCAAAAACAAGTCATGTCAGCAACAAACAGCCCTGATCGACATAGTTTTCTTTCTGTTCCAGTTGACGACGTCACCTACAACGAAACACTTCTATGGATCGAAAACACGATACAAAACAAAGAGCTTTGCCAGATATGTACAGTTAATCCCGAGTTCGTAATAACAGCTCAAAATCAGCCTGAATTTCTGTCCGTATTGCAACAAGCATCTCTTTGTTTACCTGACGGACAAGGCCTTCTTTGGGCTGCTAGACTCCATCGGCTTCCTTTGAGACAACGTGTCGCAGGATCAACTTTGGTGGACCTAATTGCTAAGAGGGCGTCCTCTAAACAACTTAAGTTGTTTTTTCTAGGTGCTGGTCCGGGGGTTGCAAAACTTGCTGCAGAAAATCTACGATCAAAGTATCCTGGCCTATCTAAAATTAATACAATGGAGGGAAGTCCCTCTATTGTTGACGCTCCCTCAATCATTCAGTATGTCCGCGAAAGCAATCCTGACATTCTACTAGTAGCCTTTGGTGCTCCAGCTCAAGACCTATGGATAAATCAACATTGTAAAGAATTAGGGGTTCCTATATGTATGGGTGTTGGTGGAGCATTTGATTTTATTTCCGGTCGCACAAAACGTGCGCCTGCAATTGTTCAACGCCTTGGTTTTGAATGGCTCCATCGATTATGGGCTCAACCCTGGCGTTGGAAACGTATGCTGGCACTCCCATTATTTGTATGGAAAATTGTATCAAATCGACACTCGGTGACGAAGACAAACTTAGGCAATTAAAGAATTGTAAGGTATGGCATGTCTTCATCAATAAGTTTAGTCAACAACCAATGACTCGACAATCTGAGTGTTGTGAGTGGTATAAGCTGCGTAACCAGATGGTTGAAGACCAACTAATAGCTAGAGGAATATACGACCCTCGTGTTATTCATGCTATGCGAACTGTAAAACGACATAAGTTTGTGCCTACTGACAAGTTGTCCAAAGCTTACGAAGACGGACCTTTACCTATAGGTTTAGGGCAGACAATATCACAACCTTACATTGTGGCGCATATGTCTGAACTATTACGTATTGGTCCAAACGACACAGTGCTTGAAATTGGAACAGGATCTGGGTACCAAGCTGCAGTCTTATCGCATCTTGCAAATCACGTAATTACTGTTGAGACAATCCCTTTGTTAGCAAACGAAGCGAAAGAAACAATACAATCCATGGGCATAAAGAATATATCAGTACTCAAGGGTGACGGAAGCTTGGGAACACCACACCATGGACCTTATGATGCCATCATAGTAAGCGCTGCAGCGCCCAGAATTCCATCGCCATTAATTCGTCAACTAAAAACCGGCGGCATGCTAGTCGCTCCTATAGGAACAAAGAACAGTCAAAACCTTGTGTTGTACAAAAAAATGGTGTGTCGCAGCGTTCAGAAGACGTTATATCATGTCAGATTTGTATCGCTTATAGGAAAGTGGGGCGTATAACCTACAATATTTTCTTAACAAACAAGTTTATCTGCCCACATGCATAGGCATAACTACGCTTACAAAATCATCCCGTCCCACAGGACGAAGCACACCCGGACTAGCTTCTCCATTTGTTTCAAGAGCCACATCTGGAGTTCCAATAACTCGCAGCACTTCTGTCAAGTAACGCACATTAAATGCAATTTCGATGGGGTCCCCATCAACAGACGACTCAACACTTGACTCGTTAGACCCTGTCTCTGCTGCGTTTGCGCTAACCTCTAGTCTGTCTTCACCAGGAATCTCGCCCGACTTGACCGACAAGGTAACAGCATAAGACGATTCCCGAGCAAATATTTGAGCTGCACGACAAGCCGCCAAAAACTTTTCTGTAGACATGACAACCCGAGTTTGATAAGAATCTGGAAGTAGCTGCTGGTAGTCGGGGAAAGTGCCTTCTATAAGTTGGCAAACTAATTCAACATCCTTCACACGAAATATAACCTGACCGCCCGCTGGCGGCATGGTAATGCTCACAACATCACTATCGTCCCCTATGATACGTGCCAACTCCGCTAGTGCTCTAGCTGGTATTATTACGTCGACTTGTGTGTCATCAGAAGTCGACAACGACGACGAGCATACTGCCAACCTAAACCCATCTGCTGCGGCAAAAGTTAGCTTTTCGTTTTGTATTTTAACCTCTACCCCTGTCAACACTGGTCTCGAGTCGTCCGTCGCCGCCACGAAAACAACTTGATCAATCATTTCGCGCAAGTTACTTACGTTGATTTCTAAATCATGTTTGTCCTCGGCTGAGGGCAGTACAGGAAAATCATTACTGTCTATGCATTTAATTTCGTTTGTAAATTCTGCACAAGCCACTTGCATGGTTTGAGTCCTCGAATCTAGGCTCAAATCAATACGATCTTTCGGGAGAGTTCCCACTAAATCAATCAGTGTTTTTGCGGGTAGTGTCGTGGACCCTTCTTCGTGTACCTTTGCTCCTATCCAACAGGTAATACCCATCTCGAGATTTGTGGCCGACAACTTAAGACCAGACTTGTCGGTTGAAAGAAGCACATTTGCAAGTACAGGCAATGTGCTTCTAGATGCTACAGCTCGACCTACTATATTCAAGCCCTTAGTTAAATTCTCGTGAAGGCAAGATATTTTCATCTACATTTCTAGACAATCTTAGTTACTGAGGTAGCCTGTAAGCCTTTGTCTCCCTCGGTTACAGCGAACTCTACTCTCTGCCCTTCATCAAGAGACTTGAATCCATCTCCTTCTATTTCACTGTAATGAACAAAGACGTCGTCTCCTCCTTCACGCTCAATAAAACCGTAGCCTTTGCCGTTGTTAAACCATTTTACCGTACCAGTCTCACGCTCATCCATATCCCCTATCCTCCTCACTTTTTGCATGATCAACACAACACTGATTATGCCAATGTTATGTGTATTTTAATAAACAATCATGTAACCAATTTTCATGCTAAGCATACTTCGTTACTTTCGTAGCGTGACTTTAGCATCGAATACACACTAAGTCAAGCCAAAAACTCTTGTCTCCTGAAAGCAGCAGGCCCTAATTTTTTGCAGTTCGTTATATTGCCACAAACTAACTTCTTGCCTATCACAAAACCCGTTTGCGCTCGAGATTAATTATTTCAAGAATGATATCCACCGTGCTATCCAGGTCGTTTTTTCTATTAACAACTATATGATCAAAAATGTCTTTTTTGGTGTACTCATCTACTGCTGTTGCTGTACGTTCTTTCATTGATTCTGAAGTCTCTGATTTACGTCCCTCTAGACGGCCCAATAACTGCTCATTGCTCTCTGACATTAGAAAGAATAAAATTGCGTTTTTATAGATGGTTTTTATAGTAGCTGCTCCTTGTACATCAACGCGTAACAACACATCACGGCCACTATCAATAGCTCTGTTAATGGATGTTTTTGTAACACCTTTGTAGTCACCATAAACAAGGGCATGTTCGAGAAACTCTCCGGCCTTGATCATTTCCTCAAATTCACGCTTCGAGACGAAATAATAGTCTTTCCCTTCTAGTTCACCTTCTCGCATAATTCGTGTATTGGTTGTAACTGCAAACATTAAATTCCTGTCGCGCTGCAGCATCCTTCGAATAACACTATCTTTTCCTACTCCCGACGGACCTGAAACCACTACAATAAGCTGGTTATGGGGTTGTGTTTTGATAGCCTTCATCATGTTTGCCAGTAATGCATCTTGCCTGTTATAATCCGTTTGATTTACACTGTACTAATATACAATTATGCCTGTTTACGAATATAAATGCCAGGTATGCGCACATAGAACAAATGTTCGCATGTCATACAAAGAGTACGATCGCGCCAACCCGCGGTGTACAAACTGTAACAGCAGCTCTCTAGACCGCATAATATCTAAAGTGCGCATCTCCCGTTCTGAAGACTCCCGCCTTGACTCCCTGTCTGACCCGTCCAACCTAAGCGGTGTTGACGAAAACGACCCAAGGTCGGTTGGTAAATTTATGCGACACATGGGAAATGAGATGGGAGAAGAAATGGGCCCTGAGTTCGATGAGATGGTAGGTAGACTAGAGGCGGGGGAAGCCCCTGAATCAATTGAGGCTGATATATCCAATTTGTCAGAAGGAGCCACGGACCCTCTATAAACACTTATATTCCTCGCTTGCTGAGCTCATTTAACAACATGGCGCTTACAGTTGTGAAAATTTCATCTTCGCTCTGGCTGGCGTCGACAACCTTCCATATGTTCGGATTGTTTTCAGCAAGACAAAGAAACCCTTTGCGCACTCGTTCATGAAAATCAATCGCGTACGCATCCAGCCGATTCCAAGTCTCAGGGTCCTGTTGTCGCCTACGTAGACCTTGCTCAGGAGAAATATCCAGCAAAACAGTCAGATCAGCCGTAACCCCAGAGGTCACAAACGACGAAATTTTTTCTAGTACACCCACATCCAATCGGTGGCCATACCCTTGATAAGCCAAGCTAGAATCAAGAAAACGATCACAAAGCACTATAGCCCCTGATTCTAGACGAGGAACAACAACCTCTCTGACCAACTGAGCCCTAGACGCAGAAAACAACATAAACTCTGTTTCAGGCAACATACTTGTATTGTCCTGGTCAAGCAGTATATCTCTAACCTGTTGCCCAATAACAGTGCCTCCTGGCTCCCTTACACAAAACACCTCGTACCCCTTGTTTACTAGCATGCGCTCAAGGCGCACACACAACGTGGTCTTCCCGCTTCCCTCAGGTCCCTCTAAAGTGACAAACATTATCTACTCTTGAACACCCTTACATGTCTGTTAGGCTCAACACCATAACTGTGCGACACCAACTTTGCTCGGCGAACCAACTCGTGTTGACGGCGCCTAACGCTTGCCACTTGAGGCTTCAAGTCAATGTGTTTTGCCCCCTTCCGTATCATATCAATAGCTGCTTTTGCTTCGTCTTTAGACCTACTAGACCGATCTCGAAAACCCAACTCTTTATTCGACAAACCAAACACATCTACCAACAACTTTTCAATCTGGTGTTGCGTGTTTGAACGAAGTACGTATATAGGAATACCCACCGATTCAGCATTACTTATAGGAGCTCTACGCCGTCTATAGTGCGACTTCAGAGTCACCAAAACCTGAGCTTCATTAATTTCATCAACAACTCGTAAAGGCACGTGCAGCCGTCGTGTTGCTCGTTCTAGCCTACCTCTGTCTATACCATAAACATACGCTGCTATCGGCTGTATATGAGAGTAGTCCGGCGTCCGGCTTCCGGTCTCATAAGGGTCGTCACTCGTAATTCCATTCCATTGTATGCGGCCACTATAACTATAGTCACTTCTTCCCAAAACCCTTTCATTAACCCGATTGGTCTTCTTATATCCTCCTTCCTGAGTACGAGACCGGAGCTCTGTTCGAATTTGTTTTCCGCGCAAAAGCTTGTCAACAGAGTCGGACACGTCGAGATGGACATTAAGCCGATCCCGGTCTAGTATTTCAATCAGAATGTCAAACGTAGGAGGGGACCTCCTCTCGAGAACTGTTTTTTGTGTTCCTCGCCTACGAGCCTCGTCATCAGACAGTGTTACCGACTCAATCCCTCCGACCAAGTCGGACAATGTGGGGTTCACCATCAAGTTATCCAGTGTGTTTCCGTGAGCAGTACCAATAAGTTGTACTCCTCTCTCAGCAATAGTACGTGCAGCAACCGCTTCTTGCTCTCTACCTATTTCGTCAATAACAATAATTTCCGGGTTGTGATTCTCTACAGCCTCAATCATAACTTCGTGTTGATAAGCTGGGTTTTTCACCTGCATTCGTCTTGCTCGACCTACCGCAGGGTGCGGTATATCACCATCTCCACCAATCTCATTTGAAGTATCAACAACAACAACCCTACGGCTTTCGGCAAGCACACGAGCAGCCTCTCTAAGCATCGTCGTTTTACCAACACCCGGCCTACCTAAAAGCAACGTGCTTTTGCCCGACCCTATAACATCTTGGATGATTTCTATTGTGCCATATACAGCACGGCCCACACGACAAGTCAGCCCTACCACCTCGCCCTGCCGATTACGTATAGCAGATATACGATGCAAGGTGCGCTCTATCCCTGCCCGATTGTCGGCATCAAAAAACCCAACCCTCTCGACCACGCCTCCTATCTCGGTTGCGCTCACATCAACCTCCGATAGCACTACCTCTGTATCAACATAACGTGCTGTAGGCACACGACCAACATCCAATATGACCTCAAGAAGTTGGTCGTTGCGACCCTCGTTCTTCACCTCGGACGTAACTCTTTTCGGAAGCACCTTTAGCAAAACATCTAGATTGTCATAAATTTCTTGTTTCAAACGACCTCTCATTTTGTTTTGACAACAAACAATCTTGACTTATGTTTTTGCTAACAGGCATTGACACATCCACACCCAACACAACCAACTTTCCTATTGAGTCAACCTCGCACGTATTATCATTACCTAGTCTACCCGCAAACCAGTCTTTACTTGATCGGACAACATACCCAAGAAATACTGATGAAATCTACGGTCGCCTGTTAGTTCCGGATGAAACACTGTCACCAATAGGTTTCTTTGCCTAACAGCAACTACCTCCCCTGTTGAAAGCCTACCCAAAACATCGACCGACGGGCCGACTACAACAATACGTGGCGCCCTTATAAACACCCCTGGGAACACCCCTTTACCCTCTCCATCGTTGGAACTATCGTTTCCTGGCATTTGCGACAAAGTTGTCGTGACTTCAGCTTCAAAACTATCGACCTGACGACCAAAGGCATTCCGTTCTACTTCTATATCTATCAATCTTAGAACAGGCTGGTTTACACCTGTAAGTTTGGACAAAAAAATAGCGCCTGCGCATGTACCCCAGACAGGCTTGTTTTGCGCAGCAAAATCGACAATAGGGTCTATCAAACCATATTCAACCGCCAATTTTCCAATTGTTGTGGATTCACCGCCAGGTACAATAAGACAGTCCAGGCCATCAAAGTCGTTCGGCAGCTTCACCTCACGACAATTAACTCCCAGACTACGAATAACCGCTACGTGCTCTCGAAAGCCCCCTTGGAGAGCCAGCACACCCGCCTCCATGGTGTGCTTTTTACCAACCCCGATCAGCCATCAGCTCCGCGACTGGTATGTCTTGCACCTGACGACCCACCATTGGCTCGCCCAGACCCTCACTCACTTTTGCAACGATTTCTGGATTGTTGTAATGCGTGGTAGCTTCCACAATAGCTTTGGCTCTGCTTGCAGGATCTCCCGACTTGAATATTCCGGAACCAACAAACACTCCATCCACTCCAATTTGCATCATAAGAGCAGCGTCCGCAGGCGTAGCCAACCCTCCTGCAGCAAAATTCACCACTGGCAAACGACCAGTATCGTGAACGCCAACCACCAATTCGTAAGGCGCTCTTATCTCTTTTGAGTAAGCCATAAGCTCCTCAGAAGGCATCTCCCTCAAACGCCTTATTTCTCCTAAAACGGATCGGGCGTGCCTAACAGCCTCTACAACGTCTCCGGTACCGGCTTCGCCCTTTGTTCGTATCATAGCCGCGCCCTCTCCGATACGCCTTAAAGCCTCGCCCAGGTTTCGACACCCACACACAAAAGGAACCGTAAACTGATGTTTATCAACATGATGTTCTTCGTCAGCAGGCGTCAGAACCTCTGATTCGTCAACATAGTCAACACCTAAGGCTTGTAACACCTGAGCCTCAACAAAATGGCCTATTCTACACTTAGCCATCACAGGAATTGTTACCGACTGTATGATTTCCTTAATCATTCCCGGGTCGGACATGCGCGCGACTCCGCCATCAGCCCTAATATCAGCAGGAACCCTCTCTAGAGCCATCACAGCACAGGCACCTGATTTTTCTGCGATTACAGCTTGGTCAGGCGTAACAACATCCATAATAACCCCGCCTTTAAGCATTTCTGCAAAACCGCGTTTTACCGTAATGGTTCCTTTGTTTTTGTCCATATATAGTCTCCTTTGCAGACAACTAACAGCTGTGTATAAATTGACCTAGGATGGTTACGATAATTTTACCACGAAGAACCGGATTACAAACAAATTTTGAGTCCAGAACAACATTTCATACGAATCGCTAATACTTGCCGTTTCTACACCACAACCCTAACGTTTCACGTGAAACGGTATGTCTCGGACGGCCGGAAGGCCATGTGGGTTTCACGTGAAACAGCAATGTTACGACCCTGTCTCAGGCAATAAATTGTTTTTCTGAAGTGGTTGCACATGTTGTTGGCATCAAATATACTAAAGTCAAGATTTGTCTAAGTCGGATAGACTGTAATAACTATATAGGAGAAGGCATGTGGATACAGAACACAACCCGTTTGCTATAGCGCAGCAA
>DFQC01000048.1 GCA_002377585.1 Anaerolineales bacterium UBA3499
ACCTATTGCATCTTCAGTTGGTTTCTCAACTTCTACAACTTTCTCAACTTCTACTTCTACTTCTTCCTTGACAATTTGAGTCACGACTACCTCTTTCTCCACCTCAACAACTTCTGGAGAACAAGCCGATAGTACTAAACCAAGGATCATAATACTTACTATAAGCTTATGACCAATATGTTTCATAACATTATTTCTCCTTTTGTTTGATAAATGATACGAATGTACTCTTTGAAGCAATGTACTCTCTGAAGCAATAATACCTATTGAAAAAATCTAAAACGTAGTATAGGAGCACAATTGAAGATTATTAAGATTATACACCTCTTCAAAGATTCAGTCGATACTAATATTGCCATACGATCGATCTAAATGTACATATCCACCATCTGGATGAAAAATTTGACCAGTTGTGTGAGAGGAACGTTCGGATGCGAGGAAAACTACAGCGTCAGCAATTTCATCATCAGTTGTCATTCGCTGTCCCAACGGGATGTTCGCTCGGATGGAGTCAATGGTAGCCTGCGGATTATTTAATGATGCCAACCATCTTTCGTACAGTGGTGTCATAACTTCTGCCGGTATGACGGCATTGACACGAACACCTCTATCCGCAAAATCTACAGCCCATTCGCGAGTAAGTGCGTTCATTGCACCCTTGGAAGCAGCATAGCCAGAAGTACCTCCTTGACCTGTTTCAGCTACCTTAGAACCTATATTGACAATCGCACCTTGAGATCTTTCAAGATGTGGCAATGCATGATGAGTAAGAGCAAAGACGTGAAGTAAATTTTTGTGAAGTGATTCAACAAAGTCAGCTGGAGAAGCATCAATACCAACACCATCATTCACACCTGCGTTATGTACCAAGACATCTATTCCTTTTCCCCAAGCCACTGTCTTTTCGATAGCTTGTTGACAATCATTAAGATCAGTTAGTTCCGTTGGCACACAAATAGCTTCGCCACCTTCTAGATTACTAATCAGTAGAGCAGCAACGTCTGGGTTCCGATCAATTATAGAAACCTTAGCACCTTCTTTGGCAAAAGTACGCACAATGCCAGCACCAATTCCCTTAGCTCCTCCAGTAACCAGAACTACCTTACCAGCTAGACCTAAATTCATAATCTTTCACCTCCCACTTCTAGAATACATTTGGGTTTCAAATCAAAGCACATAAATTTGTTAGTGTTGCTTAAGGCTTCACTAATATTTTTATCGTATCAATATGGTACCACCATCAACATCATAAGCTGAACCAGTTATAAAGGAAGCTTCGTCAGAACACAAAAACGCTGCCAAGTTAGCAATCTCCTCTGGTTTCCCCATTCGACCCATAGGTTGATAATCAGAAAGAGCCCTAAATGCTTTCGCACGTTCATCATCATCGGGATAATATTTCTCGAGGTATCCATCGACGAATGGTGTATGAACACGCCCTGGACAAATACAGTTGCATCGAATACCTTTATCCACATAATCCTTGGCAACACTCAGGGTCATGGCAAGTACTGCGCCTTTACTAGCAGAGTAGGCAAATCTTTCTGCCAGACCAAGCTTGGAAGCAATAGAAGCTAGATTAAGAATACTTCCACTACCATTCTTTACCATCCTTGGAACTAGAACCTTCATACAATTGTAAGGACCCTTGACATTTATTCGTTGTACTCGGTCAAAGTCTTCCTCAGATGTGTCTTCAACCGTACCAATATGCGCTACACCTGCATTGTTGACAAGAATTGATACTTTGCCCAGAGACGTTTCGGTTGCATCAGCTGCAGCAACGACATTCTCATAGATAGCAACATCACATAAGAATGAACTTGCTTTATAGCCATCTGATTTGATGGCGGCAACAGTAGCTTGACCTGATTGGTCATCTACTTCCCAAATCGCCACCTTAGCTCCTTCAACCGCAAATCGTCGGGCAATTGCTTGTCCAATTCCATGTCCACCGCCCGTCACTACGGCCACCTGGTTATACATACGTTGCTTGTTCATATTACCTTATCTCTCTATGCAAAATTTTGACACAGATAATTGTAATGCGTGTTAGCTATATTCGTATACTATACACCCACTAGTAAATGACAGACAAATAATATTGAAGATAAGAGGATCGCCACCCAATCATTGAACAGTGAGTTGGCACAACATAATCCAAACTTCAATACAATATCTATATATATTGTCCAATGTCATGGCTGTGAACAACAATATAATGTCGTTGATGATACTCAGAAAACAATTGCCAAATTTTAATATTCATCATGGCATTCTCTGTAAACTATCATGGTATATTTAGTAGGCCAGTATATATTAGTAAATGTAACTTAGGGAGTATAACTTGAAGAATTATCTCATCAAGCGCTTTACCTACATGATATTTCTACTGTGGTTAACTACAGTTGTTACATTTGTAATTGTTCAACTTCCTCCCGGAGATTATTCTTCCGCTCTAATATCCAGACTTGAAGCAGCTGGACAACATGTCGATGAGGAGAAACGTCAAGCAATAAGAAAAGAGTTTGGACTGGATCTTCCCACGCATATGCGCTACGTTAAATGGGTAACACTCGCTGCACAAGGCAATCTCGGATATTCCTTCGATTGGAAGAGGCCTGTGACAGAGTTAATTGGACAAAGACTAACAATGACTGTCACCATCGCTCTGTTAAGCACAATCGTGACATATGCAATTGCGATTCCTATCGGCATCTATTCCGCTACTCATCAATATTCTGTAGGAGACTATATCTTTACTACTTGGGGATTTTTTGGACTAGCAGTACCCAATTTTATGCTGGCACTAGCATTGTTATATTTTGGCCTGAGATATTTTGGAGTTA
>DFQC01000015.1:0-56376 GCA_002377585.1 Anaerolineales bacterium UBA3499
AGTGTTGACTATTCGGGTGGGAGTAATGTGTGGTCAGAAGATGCAGGAGCACTATTCGGTTTTACGTTCAGATACATTCGGGATGTTGCATATACGGTGAGTTACGTCATTCTAGTAATACTATCGGTCTTGGGATTTGTTAATTCAATAGGTTCTAGGCATGAAGCTTGGTTGGTTTTGCTCATATTGCTAATGTACACCTTAGTTAACGTTCTTGTTTGGACAAGTACTCGATTGCGTATTCCATTGGATTCTTTGTTGTCGATATTTGCAGGGTTTGGTTTATGGCATGTTTTACATTGGAGACGAGTAAGTGAATATTCTCTTCGTGACTCAATATGATTTAGCTAATCCAGATTATGGGGGGCCAGTATTTAAGGTTCGTTACCTTAGTAATTATTTAGCTAATCTTGGTCATAATGTGAGTGTTGTGACTGTCGATGATGGCAAGGATGATGTCAAACACTTGCAGGATTTGCGAGATAGTTTACATGATCGTGTTAGTACAATTAGACTAAAAACACTTTGGAGGTATAGAGCTATTACTCTTAATCCAAGTGTTTTTTCTGTAGTCCAACGTCAAGTTCCTACGGCAGACATAATCCATATTTTCGGATTTTATGACTTGTTGAGTCCATTTGTTGTACGTTCGGCTAGAATACATAATGTACCTTACATTATCGAACCAATAGGTATGTTTACTCCAATTGTGCGAAGTTTGCTGAAAAAAAAGATTTACCATAGATTGCTAGGTCGCAGGTTGGTGTCTGAAGCTGAATGTATTATTGCTACTTCTACACAAGAGAAAGAAGAGTTGGTGAGTAACGGGTTGAAATCCCAACATATTGTGATTCGACGCAACGGAATAGATCTGTCTGAGTTTTCTAATTTGCCTGAGCATGGTCAAATGCGTAGTAGATTGGGTATTAATCCTGATGAACGTTTATTACTCTATCTAAGTCGATTGTCTTCTAAGAAAAACCCCGAAATGCTAATGCAGGTATTTGCAAAATTGGATTTGCCAAAAACTAAGCTTGTGTTGGCAGGCCCAAGTGAATCGGGTTATTTAGAAAAATTGAAGTTAATCAGGAAAGAATTGGAGCTTGAAAACGATATTGTTTTTACTGGTCCGCTTTTTGGCGATGAAAAAATATCAGCCTTAGTTGATGCTGATATTTTTGTGTTACCTTCTACAAATGAAAACTTTGGGAATGTCATAGCAGAATCAGTTGCTGCTGGTACACCTGTAGTCATCACTAATAAGTGTGGCATTGCTCCGTACATAAAGGATAGAGTTGGTTTGACTGTATCACCTAAACAGCAAGAATTACAGCAAGCAATTGTTACGTTGTTGTCTGACACTTCGCTTTATAAAAAGTTTGAACTTGCATGTAGCGATGTTGCTAAAGAGTTTTCATGGGATCAACCAGCGGCTAGCATGGAGCAATTATATAAAAAAATACTTACAAGCCAGTTGTTATAGTTAATATGGGCAACAAACATCAAAATTCGTCTGCGATATTAATCGTAACTTCTGCGGCAATTTCTATAGTGCCTGTTACCAGAAAATAAATTCCAGAAAAATTACTAAAATGTCATTTCATGAACATAGTAGCATAGATACATCTAAACAACTTTTGAAGACACCTGTACTTTGGCCTCTGTTTATTTTGATTTTGATTGGATTGATCGGACATAGTTTGTTTTGGTCGGCCCCATTTGTAAATTTAGAATATGTTTATCATCAAAGTGCTGAAATAATTACTAGCGGTCAGGGATTGAAGATATCTTTGTTGCATCTCTTTGAAGGTTTTAACAATCCACTCGGAAATACTCTTGTAATAGCAGGCGCACAAAGCATCTTAGGTGCCACAGAATGGTCATCTCGAATACCATCTATAGTCTCATGGCTGATTTGTGTTTCTATGATCTATATAATGGGTTGTAGATGGTGGTCGCTATCTGTAGGTGTTTTGGCAGCAACAATTGTTGGATTTAGCCCATTATTTTGGGTTTATGGTGGAATAGCTTATCCAGATGTACCTTTCACAGCAGTTATAACTATTACTATGTTTGTTGCTGGTTTTGCTACATACAGGAACAGCTTGAGATTGCATTTGTTGGCTGCTTTACTTCTCGGCTTAGCCACATTATTTAGATACAATGGGATACTGTTTTTTCCAGCTATCGCGATTTATGTTGCACTACAAATGTACGTAAATCAAGATATACATAATCTGACTAAATGGAAGCTTGATACTTTAAAAGTTTGTTCAGTTTATGTAGTTGTTTGTGGGGTCATTTTGATACCTTATTTGCTTTGGACTAAACAGGTTGTGGGTATGGTGCTTAGACCAGGTTTTGTTCTTGTTGCACCGACTGATATAATATTTCATATAGCAGCCAGTGTTCCGCGAATCGGTGGTTATATGATTTGGTTGGGTGCACTTGTACTACCTTTCACGGTGTTGATATTGCAGCAAATTAGAATGCGGCTTCAAAAGAGATCATTTTTGTCTGTTGCTGCCATATTGTTTCCATTGAATGTAGCAATAATAGCTGCTGTGCAATATTTGGAATTTACCTCAGGTGAACTTTTTGGCGAGATGTGGTTTGGTTGGTTGGAGAGATTATTGCCCATTTCTATTATTGTGGTGATGAGATTTATCTTTCTAACTGCTAGCGAAGTGGTAGTAGTTGGCTTAATCATCTGGGGGAAGCAAAAAATATGGCCGAATACATTCGTGGTTTTGTGGTTGCTTGTTCCTTTGCTTATCCATTCGTTTTATCGAATGAGTCAGCGTTACGTTATATTCTTCTTGCCACCTTTGGCTGTGTATGTAGCTTATATTATTGTAAAATCCGGAACATTCAGCAGGCGTAGAAAAATAGCTATTGCTCTATGTGTTGTTTATATGACAATCTACCCTAGCATTGGCCTATTCACTAGTGCTTATTATAGTGCAGAGGGTCATGCTGCTGCTAAAGTAGCGGAATTTGTGAACGATAACAAGATTAATATAGCTGCAAGTAGACATAATCCAGTTCTTACCAATTCGTTGTATCTTGTTGACGAATCTAGGTTCGCTGATTCTGAAGCATTCATTGACCACAGACTTGTGGCATTGGGAAGACATGGGAGCATAGAAAATGCTATTTATGTACGAGATGTTAGAGTAATTGGTTTATTGATAAAACGTTATGTGGTTTTACCATTGTCTTAGGAGTTGAAAGCTTAATGTATATATTGGGTATAAATGCATATCATGGAGGAGCATCAGCATGCCTCATCAAAGATGGAGAACTTGTTGGTGCCGTAGAAGAGGAGCGTTTTGAGAGAGTTAAATATTGGGCTGGATTCCCAGTTAATGCCATTAAATATTGCCTGACCGAGGCTGGTATATCGGTACATGATGTGGACCACATAGGTATATCTCGTGATCCAAACGCAAATATATTGAGGAAGGCAAAACATCTAATACGAAGGGGCCCAACATCTCAATTATTGCTTGACCGCTTAAGAAATAGGCGGGTTGTTGGCAACATATCCACCGTATTATGTGAGCACTTGAATGTTAATCGACGTGATTTGAAGGCTAACTTTCACAACGTGGAGCATCATCGTGCTCATATGGCAAGCACATTTTTTGTATCACCCTTTGAAAATGCAGCGGTGCTATCAATTGATGGAATGGGTGATTTTACTAGTACAATGTGGGGTACTGGTAATGGCAATCAGTTTGATGTTAGTGGTTCGATTCATTTCCCTCATTCAATTGGCATATTGTATACAGCAGTATCACAGTGGTTGGGCTTTAATCACTATGGTGATGAGGGTAAAGTAATGGGTCTAGCTCCTTATGGAGAGCCACATTATGTCGATAAATTACGACGTATATTACGAGTGCAGGCTGACAAAACATTTGAGGTGGATCAGACTTATTTGAGATATCAAGCTGAAGGTGGCACCATGAGCTGGACAGGTGGCAAACCCAAGATAGGTAGATTGTACTCTAACAAATTTACGAAGCTGTTTGGAGATCCACGTCAGCCAAATGAAACTTTGACCTCGTATCACAATGATATAGCTGCTTCACTACAAGCTATCACTGAGGAAGCAGAATTTGCACTACTTGAGAAACTTTATACAGAAACAGGGTGTGATAATTTGTGTATGGCAGGAGGAGTAGCTTTAAATAGTGTATTTAATGGTAAGGTTCTTCCTAATACTGATTTTAATGAAATATATATACAACCTGCTTCTAGTGATGCAGGTACTGCACTTGGCGTTTGTTACTACATATATCATCAGCTCTTAGGTTTTCCTCGTACTTACAACATGACTCATGCTTATACAGGTCCTCAATTCTCTAACGGAGATGTGGAATCTGCCTTAAATAGACATAGTTTGGAATATTCAACATTGGATCTTCCTGTATTAGTAAAAGATACTGCAAAGTTGATTGAAAAAGGTAATGTAATTGGATGGTTTCAAGGGCGGATGGAGTGGGGTCCTCGCGCACTAGGCAATCGTAGTATCATCGCAGATCCTCGTCACTCAAGTACACAGGACTTGCTTAACTCTCGGATAAAAAACCGCGAGAGTTTTAGACCTTTTGCTCCTGCTGTGCTTGAGGAACATGTAGGTGATTACTTTGATCAATCATATCCTGACCCATTTATGCTGAAAGTTTATGGGGTGTTGCCAGATAAACGCGACATTATTCCAGCTGTTACTCATGTAGATGGGTCTGGAAGATTACAAACTGTGACAAGCGATTCATCTTTGCCCTACTATGAATTGATTAACGCGTTTTATGAACGCACAGGTGTGCCTGTGCTTCTGAACACAAGCTTCAACGAAAATGAACCTATTGTATGTACACCTGAGGAAGCGATCGCCTGTTTTATGCGCACTAAGATGGATGTACTAGTGATTGGCAACTATATGGTGAAAAAATGAAAGTCTTAATCACAGGAAGTTCTGGTTTTATTGGGTGTCATCTGGTTCGCGGCATTACAGAGCGTGGTCACTCGGTGTTGGGTGTTGATGTTGACATGCCTGTATCACGCCCATCAGGTTTTACTTTTCAAAAGTGCGACATATTGGATCCAGAGCAGTTGAAAGCAATTTTTCTGGAATTTGAACCGACTCACGTTATACATCTTGCAGCACGAACCGATTTGGATGAGAAAGCTGATTTGCTAATTGATTATGCGGCTAATGTTGGCGGTGTTGAGAATATAGTTGATGCTGTTCAATCTACTTCTAGTGTAAGTTGTTGTATTTATACTTCTACACAGTTGGTTTGTAGGCCAGGTTACTTACCTCAAAACAATCAGGATTGGCAGCCACATACAAAGTATGGGGAAAGCAAAGTGCTAGGCGAAAAAATTGTTTATAAACATAACGGTGGTGGCAAATCGTGGTGTATTGTGCGTCCTACTACAGTTTGGGGACCCGGAATGAATTCACACTACCAAAACTTTATATCATTGGTTGAGAAAGGTCGGTATTTTCATGTAGGACGTAAACTGCTACTGAAATCATACGGGTATGTTGGTAATTTAGTACACCAGTACATGAAGTTGTTAGAGGTTCCTGAAACTAAGATCCAAGGTAAAATGCTTTATCTAGCTGACTATGATCCAATATCATTACGGCGTTGGGTGGATATGCTTAGTGCTGAACTAGGATCTGGGTCGATTATGACTATACCCGAAATACTAGCTAGATTTGTTGCATATACAGGTGATATAGTGAACTTTTTAGGTTATGACAATTTTCCGTTTAATTCCTTTCGTCTAAACAATGTACTGACTGAGTATCAGGTTGACACATCTGACTCTGAGGGAATTTGCGGTGAATTACCTTACTCTATGGAGGATGGAGTACGGGCGACAGTTGACTGGTATAAAACACTCCAAAATCACTAGCATGTTATATTTGTACTATGGTAACTTTGATGAGAAGCGAATATTATTTATAACTAGTAGACTGGAAATGTATAGTTATTGTCATTACAATAGTTGAGGTCAAAAATGAACTTGAATGGAAAAATAATCTTGGTAACAGGTGGCGCATCTTTTATAGGGTCACACCTTACTGATGCTCTGGTGAATAAGGGTGCCAAAGTACGTGTAGTTGATAATCTTAGCAGTGGGCGTTTGGCAAACATACAGTCCCACATAGAATCTGGAAAAGTTGATTTTGTGGAAGCCGATTTGACTGAGCCAGGTGTCGCTCAGAAAGTGGTGGATGGAACACAAATAGTGTTTCATCTGGCTGCTGATCATGGTGGGCGTGGATATGTTGATTTGCATCAAGCTGCCTGTACCACCAATTTGGCTCTTGACGGTATGTTGTTTCGTGCTTGTCATGAGCTAGGAGTTGAGAAGGTGGTTTATGCTTCTTCAGGATGCGTTTACCCAAACCATTTGCAGACTGATCCTGGTGAGATATTGTATTTGCAAGAAGATATGGTAGGGCCGCCATTTGATGCTGACAATATGTATGGATGGGCTAAGTTAATGGGTGAAATGACCTTGCAGTCGTTTCATCAGGATTGGGGTCTTAAGTCCGCAAGTTGTCGCTACTTTACAGTATATGGTGAAAGAGGACATGAGAATCATGCTGTAATCGCTATGATTGCTCGTGCATTTGTTGCTCAAGACCCATATGTAGTTTGGGGTAATGGGGAACAGATTCGTAATTGGACTCACGTAGATGATATTGTCTCCGGCACAATATTAGCTGCAGAGAAAATAGATGATGGAACTGCGATTAACTTGGGCACTATGGAACGCACACGTGTTATTGATGCGGTGCGCGAGGTTTTATCTTATACCGGACATGATGCTCAAATTGAATTGCATCCTGAAATGCCAACAGGCCCTATGAACCGTGTTGCAGATAATGCTTTGGCTAGGCAGTTACTTGATTGGTCCCCTCAAGTTAATTTTGTTGACGGCCTCCATCGTACTATAGAGTGGTATTTCTCTACCAAAAATCGAGATAAAGTACGAGATGTGTTAGAGGAAAGACTGACCGAACGCTAATTTATGACAAACATTTTGATGTTAACGTTGGTGTATGGTCCTGATACTGTGTCAACGGCTAACATGATGACTGATATTGCTCATGGATTGAGTGACAAGGGTCATAATGTTACTGTACTTACATCTGTGCCTCATTATAATCCATCAAAAGAAGTGCTGGCTAATCCGGTAATGAGATCAAGTTGGAGAAAACCATTTACTGAGTCTATAGAGCACGGAGTACGAGTTTTACGTGTTTTTATGCCACCTAAGCGCCACAAAATTTGGGCACGTGCATTCGACTATATTATCTTCCAAGCTTTGACTACTATTTTAGCTGTATATAAAGTGGCTCGTCCAGATGTTGTATTTGTGACATCTCCACCGATAACGCTTGGGATAAGTGGAGTGCTAATCTCTTGGCTTAGGGGTGGAAGATTCGTATATGATGTACGTGAATTGTGGCCCGATGTTCCTGTGAGAATGGGTCTTTTCCGAAACCCATTATTAGTCAAGTTTGTATATTGGCTAGAGGATTTTGTATATAAAAAAACCGCGGGTATTTCAAGCATTGCTCGCAGTTTTAACGATACTCTTGTTGAGCGTGGTGTTCCTAGTAAGAAATTATACTTTACTCCTAATTTTGTTGATGTAGATTTCATTATTCCATCTGAGAGCAAGAACGAATTTTCGTCTGTTCATGGGCTCAACAACAAATTTGTAGTTCTTTATGCTGGTAATGTTGGCTTAACACAGGGACTAGAAATCCTACTTGAGGTTGCTTATGGATTTACAGATAATGATGATATTCAATTTGTAGTAGTAGGGGATGGAGCAGCTCGCAAGAGTCTGGAGAACGCACTGGCCAATTCTACTTTGAATAATTTTCGCATGCTACCATTTCAACCTATAAGAATAGTGAACTCGATGTACGCTGCATCTGATGTGTGTATTGTGCCATTGCTTAGAGGATTCTCTTATGACACTGTGCCATCCAAAATTTATACTGCGATGGCAGCTGGTCGACCAGTGCTAGCTTCCGCTGAGACTGACTCGGAGACAGCCATGCTGATCAATGAGTCTTCTGCTGGAGTATGTGTTGAACCAGAGTCTACTGTAGCCTTGACTGAGGCAATTGCATTTCTATATGAGAATCCTAAACGTGTCGTTCACATGGGTGATAATGGTAGAAAATGGATTGAGAAATATTATTCTCGTTCTGTAGTTATTAATGCGTATGATGAAATGGTGCGGGAAATCGCAGTATATTAGGACAGAAAAGATTGCTTCTAGTTAGCTCTTCAATTTACAATTGATGTCAACCAAGAACAAGAAACAAAAAACCAGAATGGTGCTAGGAGGATTACTTATTCTGATAGGCCTCTTATTGCCACTTTTCGTAGTTGAGGGATTGCTTAGGGCAATTGGTCCGGACTGGCTTGTCTTGCGTATGAGAGAGATTGCTCTGCATAACAATGTTTACTTCGATACTGATGCAGGGTGGCCTGTAGTGTGTGGTGATCTCAATTGTTATATGTTTTCTCCAAACAGTGAGTTCCAAGTTGTCACTCAAGAATATAGTCATGCTGTAACTATCGATCAGTATGGTAATCGGTCGAATCGCAATTTAAAAACCGATACTGGCACATCTGTTCCAATCCTGGGTGATTCTTTCACGTTTGGTCTAGGTGTTGAAGACAACGAAACGTTTGTAAGTTTGGTAGATAAGTCGTCTTCAATAACATACATGAATCTTGGAATTCCAGGCAATTCTGTTACCCAGCATATTGATATTGTGGAAAGACGACATTCTTCACTAGGAAATCCTTCCCATTATGTATTCGTGTTTTTTGTAGGGAATGATTTTCAAAATATATTGGAGAGTCAAATTATAAATTCAAAAAGAGATACAGTTGATGTGGGTGAGGATTCTGACATAAATTATTATCCTACTACAACAAATAAGTTCAATATTTTTTCATCACTTAACGAATATGTACTGCAGGATGCTTTTCTAAGTAAGCTGTATGTTGTGCAATGGGTGCGACATAAGTTGTTGATCATTGTTAATCAATCCAGTGCTGATTTGATGGACCCGATTTTTTTAGTCATTAGAAATGACAGACATTATCTAACAGATGCTAAGCAGGTGTTAGAACAAAAATTGAAACGTCTAAATCGACTTGCAAGCAAACTGCAATTCAAATACGCATTTGTGATAATTCCTGATCGTCATCAGATTGACCCTAATTTGCTTATAGCTCGATCTCAATACTATGGTATTGCAGAAGAGCAAATTGAGATTGATCTACCTAATATTGTATTGGCTGGAGCTCTGGAATCTAACGATGTTCCTTATGTTGATGTAACTCAGTGTATGGCTGATCAAGAAGATGTTGTATCTTTATATTACTTGCGTGATAATCATCTTACAGTTGATGGGCATCGGGTTGCAGCTAAATGTATGAACAATGCACTTGAGGCAATAGTACGTCAGTAGGTTTTATCATATTCGGCTAATATAATGTTTGATAATTTTTTGATCTTAATCATACTGGCGGTTGCTATGTATGTAAGTTACTGGGGTGTAGGTAGAATGAGTATATGGGCGACCAATCGTGGAATCCTGGATATTCCTGGTGAACGAAGTTCACACATGGTAGCTACTCCGATTGGTGGTGGGGCTATTATAGTTTTAGTAACAACTGTGGGTTACGCTATTACACGATTATTGATGCCTAACTGGAATATTCCAAGTATACAATATTATCTTATAGCATCCATGGTCATAGCATTAATTGGGTGGTTGGATGATTTATATGCAGTGCCAGCAATCTGGAGGTTTAGTGTTCAGTCAGCTATGGCAATAGTAATCATGCTGGCAGTAGGTGTTTACGATAATATTGGTGTGCCTGGACATGAGCCCGTAAATCTGGGCTGGCTAGGGTACCCACTGACTTTTCTGTGGATAGTTGGATTAGTTAATGCCTACAATTTTATGGATGGAATTGATGGTAATGCTGGTGGTATTGGTGCTGTAGCTGGAATTGTTTGGGCTATGATTTCTTTGTATTTTAGCCAACCGTCTTTACTAATATTAAGTTTGTTGATTGCTGCAAGTTGTCTTGGATTTCTGGGTCATAATTGGCAACCTGCTAGTATATTTATGGGTGATAGTGGAAGCACGTTCTTAGGATTTACCTTCGCAGTTTTACCGTTACTTATGTTGAATGTTAGTGGCGATATCAATATTCCTGTGGCGGCCACATTAGTTGCTGCTCCTTGGATCTGGGATGCAACATATACATTTCTAAGGAGATTGTGGCGTAGAGAACCTGCTTTTACTGCTCACAGGACCTACTTATATCAACGTTTGGCTAGTTCTGGATATCCTCACCGAGTTGGCGCAATTCTTTATATTTTTCTTAGTTTGCTTACTGGCTTAAGTGCATTGTTTTATCTTGTGGCAACAGAGGGGTGGAGTTTTTTTTGGTTAGCTTTGACTTTGTTGTTATTAATTGTTCAGTTAGTCATCGTACTCGTATCCGAATTACGGCAGAAAATATGATTGTAAAAGAAGATTTGACTAGAATTATAAAGGGAAAAACAGTGTTAGTTACTGGTGCTAGTGGTACTGTTGGTTCCGAGATTGTTAGTCAGTTGTCCAGGTGGTTTCCCAAGCAGATAGTTTGCGTAGGACGTCATAAAGATAAATTGCATGAAGTAATAGTTGCTCGGAGTAAAGTGCACAAAGATGTTGATATTATCTTGGAAACGTGCGATGTTTGTGATCACAGCCGAATCAATGAGGTATTTGTAACATATATGCCGGATATTGTTTTTCATATGGCTGCAGAAAAAGATATCAGAAGTACGGATGCTGATCCTGCTAATGCTGTTATGGTGAATGTCAAAGGTACATTAAATGTTATTGCGGGTGCCTGTGAGATTGGGTCTGAGAAATTGGTATTTAGTTCTTCGATAAAAGCTAGTCAACCTACTAGTGTGATGGGAGCTACCAAACGGATTGGCGAGATGATTGTGAAGTCGGCTGCTGTTAATTCTGAAAAATCATATTACACAGTAAGGCTAAGCAATGTTCTTGAGAGTATTGGTGGTGTATATGCCCTATTTTGCAGACAGATAGAAAATGGTGGTCCAATTACTATTACTCATCCTGATGCTGAGCGTGTTTTTGTTGATGCCAAAGTAACTGCGCGTCTACTATTAGAAACGTTGGCTTATGGAACGCCTGGTAGTATATTGGCACTTGCTGCGGGAGACAAAATAAGGGTGATAGACTTGGCCAAGCGATTAATTAATTCTTATGGATTAATACCTGAAGATGATATTGCAATAAGTTATGTTGGTTTACGTGATGGAGAAAGGTTGGTTGAAGAAACTATTGCTCCAGGAAAGAAATGGAAGACCACCTCACATGGAGAGATACTGATGTCGAATCAACCAGGTGATGCACAAAATGTTCCTGGCTTTGATATCATAGTGGATGAGTTACTTAAAATTGCTGATAGTCAGGAAACAGATAAATTGCTTCACAAGATACGTATTATTGTTCCAGAGTACTATTGATCCATTTTAGCAATTTGGTGCAAACGACCTATTTAGTGTTTCTTAAAAATATCTATTAATATGCCGAAAGTTGTTGACATAAATATTTTAGCTGTTTGCTTTGCGAGTGCTTTTCTGTTGATTTGGCCTGCTACGTGGTTGTTTAGGCGATTAGCACCTCGGATAGGACTTGTAGATATTCCAAATGTGCGAAGCTCACATGTTGAATCCACTCCTGTTGCAGGTGGTGTAATATTTGTAGTTATTAGTCCATTAGTCGCCTTAGTAGTAGGTCAACAGATGGATATTACTTTGGGTCGTGGAGACTGGGCTCTACTTATTACTGGTTGGTTTATCGCTGCTGTTAGCTTTGTTGATGATTGGCATCCGTTGCCAGCACGCGTGCGACTGGTTGCGCAAATTTGGGCAGCCTTGGGACTCATAATATATGGGAGATATCTGCGATATTTTGGTGCTGGAGGTTTCGGAGTTATAGATGTAGGTTGGTTAGGTATATTGATAACATTTGTATGGATATTGGGTATGTCCAATGCATTCAATTTCATGGATGGTATGGATGGATTAGTTGCTGGTCAGAGTCTGATAGCTGCATTGAGCGTTGCATGGTTAAGTATGAATGTGGGTCTTGATTGGATAGCCCTACTTTCGGCTGCGTTAGGAGGAGGATTGTTGGGATTTCTGATGCATAATCTTCCACCCGCTCGTGTGTTTATGGGAGACGTCGGCAGTATTTGGTTGGGTTTCATATTTGCTGGAATGGCAGTTATAGGAGCTCCTCGCAGTGGTGAACGTTTATCTCTTGGGTTTTGGGTTTTACTGCTTGGAATTTTCTTGCTTGATTCGGGATTAACATTGGGTCGTAGGATATTACAAGGTGAGCCAGTGTTAGAAGCTCACAGGACGCATTATTATCAGCGTCTCCTACGCGTGGGCTGGGGACATCGGCGTGTTACAACTTTGTATCTTATGATGGCAGCAGTGTTAGCAGCGGTCGCAGTTATACATTTTGACTTTTGGAGACTGCCTTTTAGTGCTCTTGTGATAGTAGGACTTATGGCTTTTGCAGGTACATATGCACTAGTACACTATGTGGAGAGCCACAAAATAGAATTAGAATCCGAGCGTGGAAGTCCACTCGGTAAGGTTTCAGCAGGCGGATTACTGAAGCCATTTCGTCATCTATTGCGTCATTCTGGGGCGGTACTATTGTCAGATGTGTGCGTTGTAGTCATCGCCTATGCGATTGCCTTCGGTTTGCGATTTGCACAATGGGACAGCAGTTATCACCAATTTTTTGTAGGAATTAGGGATGGGATTATTGCTATTGTTTTTGTTCATCTAACGCTCAATTTGGTTATAGGGGTCTACGTTGAGAATGTATCTCGGTTACATATTCGCTACATAATGAAATTGGTTTTCTCAGCAGCATTATCTGGAATGACTTTGATATTAGGTGAGATATTACTTGGTCCAGTACATGCCATTCCAGTTTCTGTATTGCTTTTGGGAGCGGGTTTTGCTTTTACAGGTTTTACTGCGATACGTTATGTTAGGATTCATAAAGTGAGCATCGAGGCATAGTTATTATATTATGTATGACAATTGAGTGATAAATTGAAGACTATTAGGATGAGATACATAGTGTTAGGTTTGCTACTTAGCTTTGTGTCTCTAAATACTTTACGTGCTGTAACTACTCCATTTGAAGATAATAGGGGTGGTTTTCCAGATGAGTTGTTTCATTTCGCTCGTTCATTACAAAGCACACTAGTAATCTCAGAATTGATGGGTATATCGGCTCCTGATTTGGATGCAAACACCTTGGTTAAGTATAGTACTCGTGTAGACAATATTTGCGAATTAGGCTTTGAGGATAGAAGTGCGTGCCCTGAGTTTTTTGAAAGCAGAGTTAATAATCTTATTCCTATGGGTAGTGGAAAAATCAGAGGGCGTGGTGTCTATTTTACGCATGGCCTGATTCAGTTATTGCTATCAGATATCAATGTTCAATCGAGACTAATGATTGGTAGACTCTTTGCAATTGGCATTGGGGTTGCGCTGATATACGTGGTGTATAGCTTGGCCAATTTATTGTTTAATGATAGTAGACTAGCAATTGCTTCAGCGGCTTTGGTTGGTTTAATGCCGTCAGTCAGTAATATTATTAGTGCTGTTTCAACGGAAGGACCGGCATTGCTAGCGGTTGGTTTAGTGTTACTAGCTGCAGCCAACATTGCTTTACGAGGTTATTCGTTGTCGAGGTTGTTTGGTCTTGTCTTTGGTTTTTTGGCATGTTTGTTTACCAAAATGACAGCAATAGTTGTTTTGCCTGTAGTGATATTGTTGTTAGTACTAAAAGCAGGTTTTCGCTGGCGCTGGTTACTGTTGACTTCTTTGTTTGGTTTAATAGTTGTTGCTGTCGTGTATCTTACATATGTGCCTGAAAAAGCAGGGGTTGCGTATTGGTATATAGAAAGGGATCCTGGTGAAGTTTCGATTCATGGTACTCCAGCTAAGCTTGCCCATCAGAAGTATACAAAGTCAGTTCATATGAATTTAGAAGGTAAGGCTGACAATTTGGGATTATGGTCCATTAGCTCATCAAATTGCAATACACAAATGTCGATTATTTATGGTCTGGATTGTCAAGGTGTGATAAACGAACCTATTGTGCAGTTTTTGCCTACGAATATTGCTAGAGGACTTGCAGGCAAAACAGTAACTATTGGATCTTGGGTTGCTGTATCGGATGTTGTCACTTTTCGGGCTCCGGATATATTGTTTTCTTATGACAATGCTCGGAAAGATATTTTGAAAGGAAAACTTTATGAAGCGCAAAGTGGATGGCAGTTCGTATCTTATGAAACTAACATACCAGATGGTGTAAGCGATGTAGCTGTGAGGTTACACATTCCGGATGCAACAACCGCTAATTGGGAAGGTTTAGTATTAGCAGAAGGATCTTTTTCTAGTTCAGAAGAACCACCTATGTTTGATAATATTATTGCAGTTAGTGGTCAATGGGGTGGATCCCGTTTCACCAATCTTATTAAGAACGGATCAGCTGAGAAGTTGTGGACGGGTGCACCCAAAGTAATAGTAAATTTAATGAATACATATGGATCAGGTACTTGGGCCAATAGACTAAACGGACAATTGTTTACTCTACATGATTTTGATCGTACTAGCGCAGGTTACATCAATGGATTAAGAGCAATTTTCGTCACATTTTGGGGTGCTTTTGCGGGTGGTGATTGGCCTGGTTTGGCGCGTTGGCACTATGTAGTGGCTATTGGATTTCTAATGCTTGCCGTGCTGGGGTGGATGCGTTACGCATGGTTACATTCATCAATTAAGCCAATTGTGGCACCAAGTATTGCGTTGCTGTTGTTATTGCTGGCAGTCCTATATCTTGTAGTGGGGTTTCTTCGTATGGAAGTGTCTGCTGAATGGTCTCCTACACTATATTATGCTACGGCACGTTTTATATTGCCCGCGATTATTCCAGTAGTTCTACTTGGATTAGCAGGTATCGAACTTCTCAACAGCAAAAAAATTAGCAGGCTTGTAATTGCTGCACTTGTAGCTGTTGTATTTTTGGCAAATACATGGATGTTGCTTAGAGTGGAGTTACCTTATTTCAATTGTACATCGGAGACTAGATGGACCTGTACAGATATTTGATTATGAAAAACTAATGTGCGGCATATTTGGAGTTATTGGTCATGCTGATTCAGAGATGGCGAATCGTGTATCGCGAGGTATGTACCATCGTGGTCCTGATGATAGTGGAATATGGATAGATACTACAGATACACCTGTCACGTTAGTCAACACGCGTTTGGCCATTATTGATCTATCTCAGGCAGGACATATGCCTATGTTAAGTAACAATAATGAAGTTGCTATTACTTACAATGGCGAGGTGTACAATTTTTCTGAGATACGCTCTGAGCTGGAAAAACTGGGCTACAAATTTGTATCTAACACTGACACTGAAGTGATATTGACTGCTTACGAACATTGGGGAGATGCTTGTGTAGAACGTTTCCGGGGTATGTTTGCTTTTCTTATTTGGGATGTAAGAAAGCAAAGATTGTTTGCAGCGCGTGATCGCTTAGGTATAAAACCTCTCTATTGGTCTATGATGGGCGAGAAGTTGATACTTGGTTCAGAATTAAAAACATTGCTAGCCAGTGGTTTGATAGAACCAAGCATGAACTATCAAGCTTTACATCATTATTTGACATTTTATGCTGTTCCTCCTCCACTTACTATGCTAGAGAATGTACATTCTCTTTTACCAGGACATTGTCTAACTTGGGATCAGGGTACAGTGTCTGTAAAACAGTATTGGGATTTACCTGCAATGACATCTGTTGATAGTAAAGATACTAAATATGATGAGATTGAGACGAAACTTGAATTACGTAGACTATTAGAGGAATCAATTAAACTTAGAATGGTTTCTGATGTACCTATTGGAGCTTTTTTGTCTGGTGGTGTGGATTCTTCCGCAGTTGTTGCTTTGATGGCTCGGCTGGCTGGTGAACGTCTGAAGACTTTTTCTGTAGGTTATGACATTGCTGGAAAGAGTATGGATGAGAGGTATTACGCTGAATTAGTTGCTAAACAGTATGATACTGATCACAATGAAGTCATCATATCTGGTCGAGAGGTCGCTTCACAGCTATCCAATTTTGTTTGCGCTATGGACCAACCGACGGGCGATGGTTTAAATACATACTTAGTTTCTCGTGCTACATCTAACCATGTCAAAGTTGCGCTCTCCGGATTAGGTGGAGATGAGCTCTTTGCAGGATATGGGCAATACAGATATTTGATGAATGCCGAAAGTATAAGTAGAGTGTGGAATAGTGCACCTGGGTTAGCCAAGTCCCTTGGACGTACTTCTTTTGCTGCTTTGGCAGGATTAACTGGTCGCCCTGCACTATCTGAGGTACCAGAGTGGTTAGAGTCAAGCTTTCTACATCGTTATCTGCGTACCAGAACACTTTTTAATGAAGAAAGTAAAACTGCTTTGTACACATCAGGAATGTTAGAAAGACAATCATCGATGATTCCAAGCATTGATTTGCTAGATTCATATCTTAATGATAATGAGTATGATTCTATTATGAAGGTGACCCGATTGGAGCTGAAATCATATATGTCTCATATGCTGCTACGTGATACTGATGTTACAAGCATGGCTCATTCTCTAGAAGTGCGCGTACCATTAATTGATCATAAGTTGGTGGAGTTTGCTGCGAATATTCCAAGCTCAATGAAGCTTGGAAGTTCGTATGCGGGAAAATTTGCAGGACCAACAAAAGTCGTGTTGACTGATGCATTGGTGGACGTATTGCCCAAACAGATTTTGGAGCGCAAGAAGCAGGGGTTTTTTATGCCGGTCGGGTCTTGGATGCTCAATGATTTGGAGCCTATAGTGTCTGAGGCTTTATCGTCAGATACAGTGAGTAGACGCGGTATTTTCGATTCGGATGCTGTGAATGAATTACGTAGCGATTTTGAGAATGGTAGAGGATCATATATGAAAGTATGGGCTTTACTTATATTGGAGTTGTGGCAAAGGGAATTCATTGATTGATTTTTGAGACTGACAACGCAATTTACGTCTTATGTCATGGAGAGTGAGCTGAATGGTTGATATACCCCAAACTGATCCTTATGCTAATTATAGTGCTCATAAGGCTGCAATAGATACTGTCATAACTCGTGTGCTTGATAGCGGTAGATATATTATGGGCGAAGAAGTATTATCATTTGAAAAGGAATTCGCCGAGTATGTAGGTGTTAATTATGCGGCTGCAGTGGCTTCTGGCACAGATGCGCTTGAGTTAGCATTGCGGGCTTGTGGTGTTGGTGCTGATACAATTGTATTTACCGTCAGTCATACAGCTGTGGCTACAGTCGCTGCTATTGAACGTACGGGTGCGGAAGCTATATTGATTGACATTGATTCAGACACTTACAACATGGACGCCAATTGTTTGGAGGCTGCAATATCAAAGTCTTACAATGGACGTGCTATTGCTATAGTTCCTGTACATATTTATGGTCATCCTGCAGATATGGAATCAATACGCACAATTGCTGATAACAATGGATTGTTCGTTATAGAAGATTGTGCTCAGGCTCATGGTTCAACTAAGGATGAGCGGAGAGTAGGTACCTGGGGTCATATGAGTGCTTTCAGTTTCTATCCAACCAAAAACCTTGGCGCTTTAGGTGATGCTGGAGCTGTTCTTACTAATGATAGAGATCTGATGGAAAAAGTTTACAGGTTGCGAGAATATGGCTGGACAGAAAGATATGTAAGCGATATTCCAGGTATAAATAGTAGGATGGATCCCTTGCAAGCTGCAATTCTCAGGGTTAAATTACCTAGTCTTGATGCAGAAAACAAACAACGAAGATTTCATGCAGAAAGTTATAGTAAGATTATTGGCAAATCCTCTGTGAGTATTCCGTACGTACAAAAAGGTGTTCAACATGTTTTTCACCAATATGTGATTCAAACAGAAAAACGTGATGAGTTACGAAAACATTTACTGGATCTTGGAATAGGAACTGGTATACACTATCCGGTACCTATACATAAGCAACCTGCTTATGAGGGTCGTGTTAGTTATTACGGCAACTTAGTTAATACTGAAAAAGTTGCTGACAGAATTTTGAGTTTGCCAATGTATCCCGAACTATTGTCAACTGAAGTTGATGTTGTGGCAGAAAAAATTGTAAATTGGGCATGCTTGTGATATGTGAGATAGTACGTACTTAGTTTTATATTTTGTGTTTGTTAGTGGACTTACAAAGACTGACAAAGAAAATACTTCGATCATTACGCTATAATTCTGCACAGGAGGAAAACCAATTTTATGAACGGATCTATATCGTCCATAGAGAATCATACATGTAGGCTTTGTGATAAATCAACCTTGCGTCCTTTTTTGGATCTTGGAAGCATGCCTATTGCAAATGCTTTTCTATCATCTGAGCAGTTGTCAGAGCCAGAATATACTTTTAATTTGTACACGGGGTTTTGCGAATCTTGTTTTATGGTCCAATTAATTGACACTGTAGACCCAAATCTGTTGTTTCATGACAATTATGCATATTTTTCATCAATATCCAATGTAATGGACCAACATTTTGCTGCTTTAGCCAACATAATATCAAATGAAATTTTCTATGATGAAGAATTGTCGGTTATAGAAATTGGTTCTAATGATGGTATTTTGTTGGAAAAGATATCTGGATATTCATCCAATACTATTGGTATAGAACCTTCGTCTAATGTGGCAGAAGTTGCACAAAACAAAGGTTTAAAAGTTGTATCGGAGTTTTTCAATTCAGATCTCGCCGGCAAATTAGTTATGGACTATAACCCTGCGCAATTAGTTGTAGGGGCAAATGTATTATGTCATATACCAGATTTAAATGAATTGGCGCATGCATTGAACACTGTACTAGATGATGAAGGTGTATTTATTTTTGAAGATCCTTATTTGCTAGATATTATGTCAAAGCTTGCCTATGATCAGATTTACGATGAGCATTTTTATTATTTTAGTGTTACGTCTTTGTCAACTTTGTTTGAAAGGCACGGTCTCCGACTATTTAGGGTAGAGCAGATCCCAGTTCATGGAGGATCTATGCGAATTTATGGATGTAAATCTGAATCGAGACGATCTACTGAACAGTCAGTTGTCAATCAATTACAAATAGAAAATGATAAGGGGCTGTCTAATCTGGAAAGTTATATTGCTTTTGCAGATAGTGTCAAAAAATCTCGTTTATCCTTAGTTGCTCTACTAGACAAGCTTCAGAATGAAGGCAAACGAATTGTTGGGTATGCAGCTTCATCTAAAGGCACAGTGATACTAAATTATTGTGGGATAGGTGCTGATGTACTGGAATATGTATGTGACAACACACCCTCGAAACAAGGATTATTTACCCCCGGTACACATATACCTATAGTTTCGATTGAATCTTTTGCTTCTGATTACCCAGACTATGCTTTTGTACTAGCTTGGAATCACATGAAAGAAATTAGTGATAAGGAAAGTGAATTTCGTAGCCAGGGTGGTAGATTTATCACACATATCCCTGAAGCTCGCATAGTTTAATGTAAACGAATTGCGGAGGTACGAGTTGGAGTTTGCAGAAATATCTGGTCGAAAAGTCCTGATTACGGGAGGTTTAGGTTTTATAGGTAGTAACTTGGCTATACGCTGTGTTGAGTTAGGTGGTCATGTTACTATAATTACTCGTTCTTTGGCTAAGAAAGAAAATCTTGGTTCCGCTTTAAATCGGGTGACAATCCATGAGTTAAATCTAAGGACAGCTGATAATGTAAGGGAAGGGCTTCAATCTTTGTTGGCGGGTCAGGATTATATTTTTCATATGGCAGCCCAGACAAGTCATGTGGATTCGATGCTGTTGCCCGCAGCAGATTTAGAAGCAAATTGTGGTGTAACTCTGGAGCTGCTTGAAAGTTGTCGACAAGTCTGTCCAGGTGCTAGCATAGTTGTGCCAGGTACTGTCACACAACTAGGGCGTGCTACCAATCTACCTGTAAGTGAAGATCATTTGGACTGGCCACTTACTTTGTATGATGCTCATAAACTTACTTGTGAGAAATATTTATATGTTTATTATATGAACTATGGTCTTAAGACAACAATGCTTCGTTTAGCTAATGTTTTTGGGGAACGACAGCAGGTTAACAATCCTAAAAGGGGCATACTCAACTATATGATGTGGCAGGCTATTAATGGAAAGGATTTGACCGTTTATGAGCCGGGCAATTTCATTCGCGACTATTCATACGTACAGAATTGTGTTGATGCCCTATTATTAGCAGGGATTTCCTCCAACACAAATGGAAAAGCATACATTTTTGGTTCGGGTATTGGTTTAGAGTTCCAGGAAATGGTTCGCGAGGTTGTTGAGGCAGTATATAGCTTGACTGGAATTAAGTCAGATATTGTCAGGATTCCATTTCCAGTTGATGAGAAGAAAATGGATGTTGGTGATTTTATTGCCAACAATCGTAAATTGTGTGATGACACAGGTTGGTATCCTCGTATAGGCTTTGCTGACGGCTTGAGTAACACTATTAGTTACTATATTGACAGACTTGAGGGGGGGTTTGGATGAGAGATAAGTTGTTTGGATTATTATCTGGGAAACGTGCAGTAGTTACTGGAGGATTAGGGTTTATAGGTAGTAATCTTGTTCATGCTTTAGTTGAAATTGGTGCAGATGTTACGGTCATTGATTCTTTGGATCCAAGATCTGGTGGAGATATTGCCAATATTCAGGGTGTTGAAGACCGGATAGATTTGGTTTCTGCAGATATATGTGAGTATGAGGCAGTAGCTTCTGTTGTTCAAAATGCAGTCTATGTGTTTCATTGTGCTGCTCATACATCACATCCGTACTCTATGCGCGATCCTCAGCTCGACGTGTCTGTCAACTGTATTGGAACTTTAAATGTACTCGAGTCAGTGCGTAGATTGAGGCCAAATGCAAAAATGGTTTATGTGGGAACTAGCACACAAATCGGTCCTATGATTAGTAGTCCAATTACTGAAAACCATCGGGTAGCCCCTGTAGATATTTACTCGGCTAATAAAGCGGTTGCAGAGTACTATTGTAGGATTTATGCCAATGCGCATGATATAGATGTAAATGTTGTTCGATTACCTAATGTATATGGTCCTAGAGCTAATATCAAAAGTCCTGACTTTGGTTTCATAAACTATTTTATAGGCTTGGCGCTCAGTGGCCAATCGCTTACCATTTATGGAGATGGTGCACAATTGCGAAGTGTACTGTATGTTAAAGATGCTATAGAGGCTTTAATCTTAGCATCTTGTTCAGAATTTACCGGAGAAGTATGGTTTGCAGCGAACGAAAATTCCGTCAGTGTGAACGAACTTGCTAGGAGTATTGTTGCAGCATGTGGCTCTGGTGAGATTGTTAATGTTAAATGGCCTGATGACAGGAAGCGTATTGACGTGGGAGATATTGTTATAGATTGTTCGAAAATTCGTGGAGATTTAAATTGGAATCCTAAAGTTAGTCTTGAAGATGGGTTACGCAATACGGTCAAATATTGGGAGTCTGTAACACAATAATTAGATTGCAAATCATACATCCAGTTTCACTGGTGTATTAGTTTTCTAGCATATATAATTTACTGCTTTGATCCTTTAATCTTATATCTGTTGATTTACTAGGCACAACAATTGTCCAATATGGTTATGGGCAAAGTTTGGAGGTATATATATTGATCGAACATATTCTGGTTACGGGCGGTTTAGGACATATAGGTTCTGCGTTCATACGGCATATCTCCGAAATTGCTAATGTTGAACGTGTTACGATATTGGACAACTTACTCACGCAAAGATATGCGTCATTATTTAACCTTCCTTCAGATATAGACTACACTTTTATTGAGGGTGATGTGATGACACCTGCTCACATGGATTGTGCACTTGATGGTGTAGACGCCGTAGTACATTTGGCAGCCATAACTGATGCAGAAGGTAGTTTTGATAAATCTGAAGATGTTAACAAGATAAATCTTGATGGTACCAAGAGTGTCATCGATGCATGTTCGAGAAATAGTGTAGGCCGTTTGATTTTCCCGTCAACAACTAGTGTTTACGGACCGATTAATGGTATTGCACTTGAAGATAGTAGCCGAAGTGATTTGAAGCCACAAAGCCCCTATGCGGTTAGTAAGTTAGCTGCAGAGGACCAGGTTTTGATGGCAACCCAACAAAGTGTGATAGATGGTGTTGTACTTCGCCTGGGAACTATTTTTGGCCCAAGTATAGGTATGCGTTTTCATACAGCAGTAAACAAATTTATTTATCATTCTGTACTTGGAAGACCGCTTACTGTTTGGGAAGATGCTGTTGATTTAGTGAGACCTTACTTGGATCTTCATGATGCGGTGAGAGCTATAAGTTTTATGCTGACCTCAACTCAACATTCGGGAGAAATATATAATGTAGTTACTTTGAATGCCACACTTGACCAGATAATCGATGAAATCAAGACCAATGTCCCTGACATCGATATTGAATATACATCTACTCGCATGCTAAACCAAGTGTCATATCATGTGAATGACGACAAGATTAGAGAGGCAGGCTTTGTTTATTCTGGTAACTTGAAGGTTGGCATTCGTAATACTTATGCTCTATTAAAAAGTTTGCGAGGGTGACTGTAGCATAAGATTCATTTATTCACATGAAATACAATAATCCGTGGGTTGAGTATTGGAATCAAGATAACATTTGGTCAAGGTCTGCATTTTGGCGTAGGCAGATGGAGGTATTTGTTAGGCTAACAGCAGATGTTATGGATTACAACGCAAATGATAAAGTACTTGATTTTGGTTGTGGCAGTGGTCACTTTGCGGAGGTAACGGCAAGTCAAATAGGATCTATTTTATGTGCCGATATGTCAGAGAACTATGTTTCTATCTGTACTAATAAATTTTCGGAAGTGGATAATGTGTCTGTAGTGCGTGTTAATCCAGATTTAAGTGACCTTACCAGTATAGGAAGCGGGTTTACTAAAGTGGTATGCTTTAGTGTTATACACTACTTTCCGAATCTAGATTATGTGACTAGTTTCATAAAGGGTGTACAGAAAATTGCTGTTCCAGGCACCAAATTGCTTATTGGCGATATTGGGAATAAAAACCGTACTTGGATAGATAGTTTTAGGGCACTAGCTTTTACTTTGAGGGAAGGTATGTTTATCGATGCGCTTAAATTGATTTCAAGGATATGGTTATTGGATACAAATTATCGTACGATAAAACAAGGTGGTGATAGCTATTTGATTTTGCCTGATACGTATCTAATGGAATTAGGTGAAGAATTAGGGGTGAAGGTTACAGATGTGGAAACACAACTCACTGTTAATGCAAATTACAAACATGTGTTGATTGAGTATTGAGCATTCAGCCCAATTATGAGAGGTACATTTTATTTTGAGCAATAAAAAAATAGTTATTCTAGGCGGTGGTATATCAGGCTTAACAGTTGCTTGGCGTTTGCAGGAACTAGGGTTTCAAACAGAAGTGTGTGAGTCCAATGAGTTTGTGGGAGGTTTAGCTGGTACAGTGCGACCTGAAGATGGCAGATACTGTCTTGATTTTGGGCCACATTTTTTCATCACTCAGAAGCAAGAGATTGTTGAACGTATAACTGATTTGCTAGCGGATGATGTGGTGAGCTTTGAAAGAAGTGCTCAACTTTATGTGCAGGGCAGGTTTCTTGATTATCCGCTGAGCGCAAAAAATGTATTGTTGAATTTCCCGCTTTCTGATGCAATAGCTTCTATCATAACTTTTGTCTGGGCACAACTTAAGTCAGCTGCTGGATATCTGATTAGAATAGACTCCAAAACAGTTAATTTTGGCGACTGGGCCACGGCAAATTTTGGTAATCATTTAGCAAAAATATTTTTTAGACCATATACGGAAGGTTTCTGGAAGATTCCCTGCGAAAATCTTTCGCCTGAGATAATTCCTACTAGTACGAGACTCAATTTTATGAAGAGTCTAAAAATGATGTTTTTAAAAAAGGTAAGTGGACCAGCCAAGTCACTAACAGAAAGGGAGCTTGTTTTACCACTGCGCTATCCAAAGAGAGGATATGGCGTAATTGCTGAGACTATTGCGAACCGGGTACTCAATATGGGTGGATTTATCCGACAAAATGCTCGAGTTGTAAAGGTTGAATTACGAAAGGACGGAAAATATTTGGTAAAGGTCTCTCAGGATGACAATGAAATTGAATTGAATGCTGATCATGTAGTCTCAACAATTCCAATACCTAATTTAGTCAATATGATGTCACCAGAATCTCCGCTAATAGTCAGACAAAGTGCAGACAAGCTTGGTTATTTGTCCCTTATAGTGCTTTATGTGGTTACTACTACGAAAGACTTGCTTGATACCTCATATGTGTACTATTTGGATCGTCCTTATCATCGTCTTGCAGAGATGGATAAATTTTGCGATTCGTTGTTTCCAGCAGGGGAAAATATGCTTGCAGTGGAATTTTCTTGTCATCGCGGTGATGAGATTTGGAATATGAATGAACAGGATCTTCTAGAATTAGCACTACCACATTTAGAGCATGACAATATTATCTTGCGTAATGAGGTCGACAAACTTTTTGTGGTGCGTGCTGGTCATGCTTACCCAATCAGGTACCTTGACTTCAGGAAGAATCTTGACACATTTCTTAACTATGTTGGTGAGCATAATAACTTAGATGTATTAGGACGTACAGGTGAGTATATGTACATTGATAGTGATCAGTGTATGGAAAGGGCACTGGTTCTGGCAGATAAAATAGCGGCAAAACTGCACTAAGCATTATTTCAGATTCGATGCTTACCGTATCTGCTAAAGAAACATAATAATGAGCACTCGGTGCAGATTGCTATGACCATTGAAGCTTCAATACATAAGATTATTGGATTATCTTAGACTGGAGGATTAGAATGAAAGCATTTTTGCGTAAAATGGCTATAAATATGGGTGTTTTTGGTGAGATATTAATTTTTCTATGGCAGCGCAAGTTATGGTGGATGATACCTATGGTTGTAGTACTGCTTTCATTTGGCATGTTGTTGATGTTTGCGTCTGCATCTGGTGTGGGGCCTTTTATTTACACACTTTTCTAAAAAATTAATGTTCTAGAAATAAAATAGTTTCCGTTGACTTTTATATATGCATTCTGACAGATCGTTAGGCCTTTATAGGGTGATAAATGTACGTGTATTGCTGCTATTTGCGATTGTAGTGGTGGCAATGCACGGTTTGCGTTTGATCATGGGTGAACTATCCCTAGTACGTGCGTGGGATTACTTGGAACAATATGTGACAGTCAGGTATGGAGATAGTTTGTTGTGGAAGGAACATGGATTTCATCTTTGGTATCCGCTTTCTCGTGGAGGATTCTCTTTTCTCACTCATGGCGACAATGATCTATTATTTGGTGTTTTAGGGTTGTTTTTACCAATACATTGGTCTTATATATTTCACAGAATTGTTACTATTTTTATATCTTGTCTGGGTATGTACCTGTTTGTCAGAGATTTGCCCAAAATAGGTGAAGTGGGAGCTGCTCTTGGTGGCCTAGTATTTGCTTTTGTTGTCAACATAATATACGAAGATGTGTTTACACCTGCTTGGCTTCCTTTGTTTTTCTTTGTGTCTAATAGGGCTATAGGTTCCCGATCGTTATATCCTACATTTTTTGCCGGTCTACTGTTAGGTTTTGTTTTGTATAACCATGTCAGGATAGGTTTGGTGCAAGCACCATTGCATCTAGTATTGGTTTTAGCTTTGTATTACGGTAAACGATCGAATATGGTTTCTGCTCTTTCACGTTTAGTTGGCATTTGGTGTATTGGTTTAGTTATGTTTACACCTATGCTATCGGAGTTATGGGGTGTTCTTCCTACTGCTACACGTAATACATGGGGCGATACGCACGTACAAGATTTCGGTGCTGCTGCCATTAGTTTCTTACGTCCTTTAACTTACTTAACCTATTTTTCGCAGGTAGGGATCATTCCTTTCATAGGATTTTTGGTGACTGTTACCCTAGCAAACAAGCCCAGAGAGGTTCGGGCGCTATTGTGGGTTATATTGACTATGGTGTTAACTACATACTTTGTGTACCCATTACTTACTGTATGGTCATGGTTTGACCAAGTAAGGACTCTTAGGAATTTAGCATACATTATTAATTCATTGCCAGTATTTTTTATTCCAGTAGCAATATGGGGGTTGGTACAGTTGGCGCATGGAATCGCACAGCCGACATGGTTTCGCTACATGCGTAAACGACCTAAATTAACTTGTTTATTGATAATTATCATTACATCTACTCAATTATATAGAACAGCACTGGCTTGGAACATATCATGGAGTACAGGACAATTTTATTTTCTCTATGCCATATCATATATCAGTGTTGTTATCATTATTATGTTATTGATTATTAATCGACGTTTGGACTTACGGCTCAATGATTTTTCAAAATGGTTTTCAAATACTGCAAAATTAAGTAGGAGTGCACTACCATTCTTTTGTGTATGTATTCTAGATAGTTGGTTTCAAACTTTGCGCTTTGCAGCGGTGAATGTTTTGGCAATGTCTTCATTCCAGGCAGTAAGTAGTCCTGCATATGAATATATAGCTTCACAATCAAATCCAAGATTTGCAAAGACTGCTGTAGTCTGGCAAACTGCTGTCCAATCTGTTGCTCCTCCCAGATATGGGATACCCACAATTAATGGATATTCAAGTGTGGTCTCTGATCAATATGCCAGATTCTGGATGGCGTTGATTGATCCAGTTATGGATCGCTCAGAAGAGTTAAGAAATGATTACTTGAGCTATCCTAGAAGGTTACCCTTGTATTGGAATAGTGATGATATTGAGGACGGTGGAAATATAGACAGCATTGTCTACAGACCTTTGTTGAATATGATGGGAACAGAGTATGTATCTTCAGGTAGGATAATAAATGATTCGGATAGTTATAATCTTACATTTATTGATATTGGTAATACAGAAATTTCTTCAGTACCATTGTGGGCCACACTAGGTCGCCGGTTGATTGGTTTACCACATAAAACCAAACCTCCATTTTGGCAAGAGGTTTATCTCTATCGGAATGAAGATGTTTTCCCTGAAGCATGGATTGCGTTTGATACGGCAGTTTTTTCAGACACAGGTGCATTGCTCGAGGGAATGACTACTGCATCCAATACAGATTTACGAGAAAAAGCGTATTTGTTAGCTTCAGAAATTGAAGATTTGTCACTGGATAATTCTCTTGAACAAGCAACAGGCTCAGTCGTTATCGAGGCTTATCATCCTGATCGCATTGAATTTGATGTTGATGTATCACAGGCTGGAATTTTAGTTTATCCTGACAACAATTCTTCAGGCTGGATGGTAGAAATAAATGGTAAACAATCAGAGCTGTTGACTGTATATGGTACATTCAAAGGTGTTATCGTACCTAAGGGGTCTAGTGAAGTAATAATGTATTATCGTCCTGAATTCACCTTGTTTGCTATGAAGGTAGCATTATCTCTAGCCTTAGCTATTATATTTTGGGGTTTGGGTATTTTGATGCTTTCCAAGTTTAGGAAACACACACATTTTGTTAGCTAGCTAGCCTTGAGTTCTCGCAGTTGAATCCAATAATCAAAGTTGCTGAACAAACAGTATATAGGTGTTTTCATTGTTATTAAACAAATCAATCAATAATTTTGTGGTACATGTAGTGTTATCTATATGGATGTTGGCAGCTGTGTCAATTAGGCTACGTGTGAACATATATGAACCACTTACTAATTTTCTAAAAGTACATGGTTTGTGGCCACCCATGGTATTACTGCAAGAGCTCAAGCTTTGGATTGGATTCTAATAAATAGAAAATAGGGAACTAATGTTTGTGTCAGTAAGTATTTGCCTAATATATACAATCTCATGTTTGACTATTGGATTTTTGTTGCTTCCAGTAATTGGTGTTGCACGGAGTGCCTGGCGCAATTATTCGGCATTGGCAATCATAGCAACTGCTTTGATGATAGGGCAATGCTTGTTTGTAATTGCATGGACAGGACTTGGTTTGATGGGGTATTTCTTTCTGGTTCCTATTATTATACTGTTGGTATTGCCAGTATTCATAGGAATAGTATTTGTACGCAGGGATATTGCAGATATATTCAATCGGTTATTTGGTCAGATAACTAATCATTTTCTTGCACTGCCATCACATATGAAATTTGTAGAAATTCTAGTAGTTTTGGTAGTGATACTACTCGGCATTTTTAATGCGAGTTTACCTGTTAGATTTGGTGCTGGTGACGGTATATTTTTCTACATGGTATTGCCAAAGTTGATGGCTGCCTCTGGTCGACTAATGCCTGTTATTGGATATGAACATACCCATAGTATATCCGGGCTATTCGGTGAGATGCATCATTCGGTCATGTTAGCGCTTGGTAACGAGCAGGCAGCTTTGTTATTTGTTTGGGTCACTACTCTAACTATGACCGCTATCTTGGTATCTCTTTGCGGAAGTCTAGGTGTAGGGCATGTAGGAAAAGCAGTTGCTATGGTGATGCTGTTATCATCAACTACTGTCAGTTTTTATATGATTGATGGTAAAGTGGATATTTTTGCCGCATGTTTGGGGATTGCAGCTTTGTATTGGATTGTGGAGCTCAAACGATCTTCAGTAAATTGGTCAGCTTTTTATTTGACTGGTCTATTTGCTGGCTTTGCTGTAGTCGCTAAAGCGACATATGTTGTCGCTGTAGTGTTGCCAATATCCATAATGCTATTGTGGGAAGTACGCAAATCCCGGTATCCAATGCATGTGTGGATTGGTTTTATTCTCATTATGATATTGCCTTTGTTCACACTTATGGTAAAAAATAGCGTCTTATTCCAAGAACCATTTGCTCCATTTTTTTTCTTGGATGAGGAAATTGGTGACAAATATATTTCCCAAGGATATTGGAATTCTCTGGATGTTGCACGTAACATACTGCTAACTTATCCGTTTGCATTAGTCTATGGTGATCATATTTTCCAATATGGAAATTTATCAGGGTTGTATTTAGCGTTTGCACCACTTATATTGCTAGTAACTATCGATACTTGGAGAAAGCATCATCTCCTAGTACGTTTTAGTATAGTCATTCTAATCACGGTAGTGGTGGGGGCAGTCTTGCAAGCGAGATATTTTGCGCCAAGATTTATGCTTCCTGCTTTGTTATCACTAATACCTGCTATTGCGTTTGCGACTGAGAAGGTATATTGTTCTAGTCGAAAAAATATATGGTTGAGAAGTGTGTTAATAGTGTGTTTGTGTATTGGGTTGATTGGTTACTCGACCATCGAACAGGATATGAAAAGGTTGTTCCGTTACAAGGTACAAGGTGTTGGGATATGCGACCTGGAGGGATTTGCCTTGCCTGAATGTCATGATATGTTGGCTATGAATGCACTAGCTGGAGTAGGCGACCGCATCAATGTGAGTAGCGGATATACTTATTGGTTGCGTAGCGATCTTATTCAATGTATGGCAACCAAAGACGAACAAACTCTACTTAATGGTGGTCCAGATAATATGTCTAAGTTGTATGATCTGGGATTTCAATATGTCGAAAAAGTGGGCGATTCATGGGATTTGAGCAATGTACCGGCCAACTTGAGTGTAAGCGCTAAATATAGTCGTGATGCCAGAGGGCTGAGTCCAGCAGTAAATATTTATGAAATAAGTGCAAAAGACCCCAACATCACAGCGAGTTTTGACTGTAGGCAAGTGAATTATCCAGCATGGGATGTGGTTGCGAGCGATTGAAAATAACATGCTAAATATATTTGATTTGAAGTCTAATACGCGTCCCAAATTAGTTGTGATTATCAGCCTTTTGTTTATGGCAGTGTGGTATATGAAGTCACCTTTCGGAAGTTACTGGATTAATGCTGGGGATGCGTGGGTTGACGGTGCAGTTATTACGAGTGTTGCAAATGCCAAGCGCATTGGTTGGCAGGAAACTCAGTTTTTTCCTATTAGGGGTGTCGCACATACTATTGACATTGTGTCATTGAACCCCAAAAGTGGTTATGCTTATGTTTATACTCATTGGCCATCAGGGTATGAGTGGATTGCATTTGCTTTGGATTATGTAGGAGCAAGGTCATTAGTAGCCCACCGCGTTGTAATGTTATTTCTTTCTATGTCAGGATCCATTTTATGGGCAGTTGTTTGGAGAAGATATAGTGATTATAAAGTCGGAGCATATTTTTTTGGTGTCTGTGTAATTTCATACTGGTTTTTGGGTTGGAGCACTACACTTGGTTATTGGGTTCCATATGTGACATTGTTCTCAGGGTTTAATTTATATCTTTGGTGTGTGCCAGGTCGATGGTCTACTAGTAGGTTTGTGTGGTCTTGGATTATGTTATTGATTACAAGCCTATTTTCATTACAATTGCTTCCTTGGTCCTTTGTTGTTCTAGGAGGATTAGCCTGTTTTCATCGTATTAATATTTCTTGGCGTCAATTCGTTTTGTTAATGACCGCACCTATTTTGGGTTTTGGATCTTTGTTTGTCCGTATTTACTTGTTGTCAAACCAATATGGAATTGATGAAATATCATCAAGAGTCACAGAAAGAACCGATTGGTTGAACTACCTTACTTCTGCAAACTATTATGGTCTGCTTCTAATTCGTATTGAATATTATCTTGGTATAGGTATTACTTTCTTGATCATTTATCATATTGCTATTCTGTTTTCTACTAAAAAATTTGCAAAAATAAGTGATTTTGACTTTCTTTGGATTATAACTTCGCTAGGTGGCATTGTTTGGTGGTTTCTGTTTCCACAGCAGCATGCAGAACATCCCGGTACAATTGTGTTGTTTGCTCTTTCTCAAACTGCACTATGGGCCAAGTTGTTGTCAGGAAATTTAACTTTGACATTAATAGGATCAAAGCTTAACAGATTTGTGGTCGCTATTTTTGTTGTCGGGCTTGTAGTGCGTGTTTCGGTTGGTTATTTGAACCAGATAGTTCCGATACCAAATGAGTTGTCTACACAATTAGTATCGGGTGTATGTGCTACGGATGGTATGATGATGCCAGCAATTCAGTCTTTAGTGGGTGTGCCATGTCCTCACGTAGGTTCGGAGCGTTTTGGCGGAGATAACATAAGCTGGGACATTGATAATTGTGATGGGAGAGTAAAAAGTGGATTTTTTATACATTTTGATTATGTGCCGCGAATAAATTTACCAATTCTTGATGATCTATATGTCATGTATCAGCGATGGCGTAATCCAAGTAATATCAATTTGTATTTGTCGTCGATAGACGACGATTATTATATTGTTGGGCAGCCCAAAGTAGATGTTGTGTGGAAAGACGGTCCAGTCAGTGTTTATCATCCTGTGAATTATTGTGTGAGCGGCCCTATTGATCCGTGGTAGTTTGACTTACACAACCCAAAATTTGTCTGTGCACTTTGTCGATATGACAGTCAATATGTGGTTGGTATCACTACCGTAATTAACGACTATGTATGATAATTGGAGGGATTCAGGCATGCTAATTCCAACATTGATAATGGCTGTAATCGCAGTTACACTCAGTTTAGTAGCTTATTATCAAGGTGGAGGCCAACATATTGTTGGTATGCAGGTCTCGTACAAAATGATGATAGAAGTTTTACCTTTGCTATTGATAGCATTAGTGGTAGCAGGTATGGCTCAGGTATTGGCAGTGGAATACCAATCATTCATTTCTAAGTGGCTTGGCCCACAGTCTGGTTTTCGAGGCATATTGATTGGGTCAATGCTCGGTACTTTAACACCTGGTGGACCGGTTGTGACAGTTCCAATACTTGCTGGACTTCTGCGTTCTGGTAGCAGTGTGGGAGTTGCTGTTGCCTATCTAACTGGATGGGGCTTGTGGTCTTTGGACCGTCTGCCATTAGAAATTGGACTTCTGGGATGGAAGTTTACTGTTATTAGAATTGTAAGTGTATGTTTACTTGCGCCAATTGCTGGTCTGATAGCACAGGCTTTCTTTGCAGAATCTATATGATTTAGGAGGCACATGCAATTATGCGGGTATTTATTGCAGGTATAGATGGATACTTGGGATGGCCACTTGCGCAGTATTTAGCTGCTCGTGGACATCAGGTTGGTGGAGTTGATGGATACCAACGTAGGCAGTGGGTTTCAGAAATGGGCAGCCAGAGTGCTACGCCTATTTTGGACATGTATGATCGTAAAAGTGCTTATCAAGATGCTTTCAGTGAAAATCTGTGGTTCAGAGAAGGTGATTTGACTAATTGGGAATTTGTGCGTGACTCTGTGTCAGATTTTCGACCAGAAGCAATAGTGCACTTGGGTGAGTGTCCTTCAGCACCATATTCTATGATTGATTTGGAGCATACGGTTCTCGTCCAACAAAATAATATTGTGGGAACTCTTAATATATTACATGCTATGCGAGACATTACACCTGACGCTCACTTGGTTAAGTTGGGTACTATGGGTGAATATGGCACACCAAACATCGATATTCCGGAAGGATTTTTTGAAATAGAGTATCAGGGTAGAAAGGATGTACTACCTTTTCCTAGGCAAGCAGGGTCTTGGTATCATTGGAGCAAGGTACATGATAGCAACAATGTTATGTTTGCTTGTAAGATGTGGGGATTGCGTAGTACTGACATTATGCAAGGAGTGGTTTTTGGTACCCGTGTTGATGAAACGCAGAATGATGACCGGATGATTACTAGAGTGGATTTCGATCAAGCATTTGGTACGATTATAAATCGCTTTTGCTGTCAGGCAATTGTTGGTCATCCGCTTACTCCTTATGGTAATGGCGGTCAGAAGCGTAGTTTCATACCATTGAAAGATTCTATGCAATGTTTGACTTTAGTTGTTGAAAACCCTCCTGATACGGCCGACTATCGAGTTTTTAATCAGTTTCAAGGTGTATTTACTGTCAAGGAACTAGCTCTCAAAGTTCGCCAAGTAGCTGCTGAAGTTGGTTTTGATGTTCCAATCACTAATCTAGAAAATCCGCGGATTGAAGCTGAAAATCATTACTACAATCCCGCGCATCGGGCACTTTTTGATTTAGGTTACCAACCTACTGAAGATATTGATAAAGAAGTACGGATGATGCTTGAGGACCTAATGAAGTATAGAGACAGAATAGAGGCTAATAAAGATGTACTTATTCCGGATGTAAGGTGGAATGGTTCTAGGGAGAAGGTGCAAACAATTTAGTCTGGTTGTAAAGGCGAATTGAGCCTAATGAAAATTACTAGTGTTTTGGTGACGGGCGGAGCTGGGTTTATTGGAGCTAATCTAGTTCGTATGTTACTTAAGCGTGATTGTAAAGTTACTGTCTTTGATAATTTTAGTACGGGACGATATGCATATTTAGAAGGTTTGCCTGTTGACATTGTTGAGGGAGACGTCTTGGATAGAGATCTTTTAATTGAAGTTATCAGATCTCATCAATCGATTATACATTTAGCAGCTCAGACAGGTGTTCCTGGTTCATTACTTGACCCTTATCATGACTGCGAAGCAAATGTAGTCGGCACCCTCAATGTCCTAGAGGCATGTCGAGCAGCAGCCAAAGATAGCTCTGCCACTAAGATGTCACAGAAGATTGTTTTTGCCTCTTCTAATGCACCTTTGGGTAGACAAATACCACCCGCTGCTGAGGATAAGGCGCCTTTGCCAGTTTCTCCATATGGAGCGAGCAAGCTAGCAGCAGAAGCCTACTGTTTGGCGTACTATGGCTCTTGGGGATTAAATACAATTGTCCTGCGGTTTGGTAACGTTTATGGCCCTTTTTCCGAGCACAAAGGTAGTGTGGTCGCTGAGTTTTTTAAGGCAATTTGTAATAATAATGTTATTACAATGCATGGGGATGGAGCGCAAACACGAGATTTTGTTTATGTTGCGGATTTGTGCAGAGCGGTGCTATTGGCGTTAGACTGTAATGAAGCTGGTGAAGTATTCCAAATTGCTACAGGTGTTGAAACTAGCATTAATAGATTGATTGAAATGGTCCGGGATGTGTCTGGACGCGATACTAGTATTTATAAAGCTCCGACAAGACATGGAGATGTGCGCAAGAATTATTCTATGATTGTAAAGGCGCGCGAGATACTAGGTTGGGAGCCAGAAGTTGATTTGGATTTGGGTCTGCGCAAAACATACGAATGGTTTGTCAAAAAAACATAGGGGTTAACTTTGATTAGTGGAGTTCGCATTCTAGGTTTGGTTTTCGGGGCTTTTGTCCTGATTTATTCTTTTGCCATGCGAAGATTGGGTAAGCTTAGAAGAGGAGAGCTTTTCTTAGCTCAATTTCTATTTGTTTCAGTGTGGCTAATTGCTATTTATCCACCCATTGTTGACATTTTAGCATCAATGTTTCAAGTGGAAGGGCGATTGTTTGCTATCGCTATTTTGTCTAGCTTTGTTTCTTTCCTTTTGATCATACATCTCATTATCAGATTGTCCACCATACGCAGGGATTTTGGTGATTTGGTGCAGGCATTAGCTTTGACTTCATATGGTAATGACAGTGTTGATGGACTAGATTTGGCCAATATCGCTGTTGTTATTCCTGCATATAATGAGGAAGGTGTTATTGCTGAGGTGCTTGATAGAATTCCTGCACAAGTGCTAGGTATGAGCACTAGATCTATAGTTATTATTGATGGTGCTTCCGATCGTACTGGTGATGTAGTCCAGAGTCAAGGTGGATTAGCAGTATTCCATGTAGTTAATCGTGGACAGGGAGATGCATTGCGAACGGGCTTTGAAATAGCTTGTAGAGAAGGTGCAGAAATTGTAGTAACTATGGATGCGGATGGACAGCATCGTCCTGAGGAAATTGAACGTTTGATTTTACCGATTATTGAACGGCATGCAGATTATGTTATGGGTTCGCGTTTCTTAGGTCATTACTCTGATCGTAACAGTACTAGGCATGCAGGAATATTATTATATTCCTCGATATTATCATTTTTTGCGAAAACAAAAATTACGGATTGCACCAACGGTTTTAGAGCTATACGTGCTTCATCTCTTACTAGACTAGAGTTACGTGAACCTCAATTCAGTGCTCCCGAATTGATCCTGGAAGCAGTCAATAAAGGGTTGTCCATTAAAGAAGTGCCAGTTTCAATCATGTCTAGAAAATTGGGCAATAGTAAAAAGCCTAGTGGTATAGCATATCCGCTAAGATTTGGCTTGGCCATATTAAAAGCTTGGTTGAGGTCGTAGACATTAATTGTTGTTTTTGCATCAATTGTATTCTAGTGCTTTTACCTAGCTAAGGTTGTGAAAATGAGCAAACGAATTGCCTGTGTGACGCTTGATATAGAGTCCGATTTGTTGGACAAAAGCGGGCGCATACGAATGTTTGACAATACTGATTTGATGGGTAAATATTCCAGTATTGTTAATAACAATAATGTAAAAGTTACTGGATTTTTGGTTACATCACTAATTGGAAAATATAGTACTGAAATTGGACTATTATCTAGGACTATTCCAATAGAGTTTGGAGTTCATTCGCACAGTCATGAACGCAGGTTGGAATATTTTGCTAACGAAGTGAATAGTTCGGTTACTGCATACGAGGATTTTTTTGGAGTCAAGCCAATAGGATATCGTGCGCCAAACGGATTGATAAATAGAGAAAGTATTTTCTCATTAATAGAAAATCAATTCAAATATGATGCTAGTATATTTCCTTCAATACGTTTGGACGAATATGGATACTCAAATTTACATTTACCAAACAAACCGTTTCGGTTTGTTCATTCAAATGATGAAATCATCGAGCTTCCAGCAGCTTGCTTGGATACAATTCGATTAGTATTTTCTATGAGCTACGTCAAGTTTTTAGGTTTGGAACTATATAAGACTTTAATGCGGGTTTTTCCGTTACCAGATATAGTAGTTATAGATTCGCATCCTTACGATTATTACATTAATAGAATTGCGGGTAATATTCAGGGATGGAAGCGGTATGCTCATCTCAGAAATAGCGAAGAAGCTTTTTCGGTCTTTGAGTCAGTTGTTGCATTGTTACAAGAAAAAGGATATGAGTTTATGTTTATGAGTGAATTGTACAAATATGTTGCAGATTTACCCAAATTACCAACGATTCCTGTAGAAAAATTACGTTAGATACTTTATTTGTTGAATATAATGCAACATTCTGTTAACATTAATAATTTGTTACGCTATTATTCTAATAAGATTTTGTATATTTATTGATGCCATTACTTTCAAAGCAGCTTTCCGAATTGGTTCTTGCCGGAGTTTCCGGAGCTCAGGCAGATGGAGTTATACCATCTTTTGAGTTGCCGGAAGGTATTCATCTGACTCGTCCTAAAAGACGAGAATGGGGTGATTATTCAACTGCGCTGCCATTGCAACTTGCAAAACTCATTGAACTCTCGCCTGTGGTTATAGCTAATCACATTCAAGATTATTTGCCTAAACGTGGAATGATTGCGCATTCTACTGTATCAGAACCTGGCTTTTTAAATGTGACCTTGTCATCCGACTGGTTGTGCTCACAAGTTACTCGAGTGATTAGTGAAGGATCTAGCTTTGCGGACATAGATTTGTACTCTAATCAAAATGCTCAGGTAGAGTTTGTAAGTGCAAACCCCACAGGACCGCTAACAGTAGGACATGGGCGTGGTGGTGTGCTGGGTGACACTTTATCAAACTTGTTAGGTGCGGTAGGATACCGAGTAACTCGAGAATTTTATTACAACAATGCTGGACAACAAATGCGAAAACTAGGCGAGTCCTTAAAGGTTAGATACATGCAGTCTCTTGGTATGACTGTACAGTTGCTAGAAGACCATTACCAAGGGGAATACCTCACGTCCTTAGGTGCAGATCTTGTAGAGCATTATTCTGATAGCTTGTTGGACGAGGGTTGGGAAACTTTTAAGGATTTGGCTGAAGAAGATATTTCTGCTAAGCAACATCGTACTTTGCGGAAACTTAATATAGTAATGGATGTGCTATATAATGAGCACTCGCTATATGAAGATGGTTCAATAGATAAAGTAGTTAACAAACTTAGGCATGATAAGTTAGCGTACGATAAAGATGGTGCCGTGTGGTTGGCTGTTAAAGAATTAGGTGGGTCAGATGATAGAGTGATAGTCAAATCAACCGGAGAGCCAACATATAGGTTGCCCGATATTGCATATCATTGTAACAAAATGGAACGTAATTTTGACTTGGTGATAGATGTTTTGGGAGCAGATCATAAGGACGCGTTTCCTGATGTGATATTAGGTGTCAAAGCGATGGGTTATAAGGCCGATAGGATAAAAATGCTCATGCATCAGTTTGTCAATATTAAAGGTGAACGTATGAGCAAAAGGTCTGGTAACTTTATCAGCTTGGATGACCTAATCGATGAAGTTGGTGCGGATGTGGTACGGTTTTTTATGCTAATGCGCGCATCGGAAAGTCATCTGGAATTTGATATTGATTTAGCCCGTGATCAGTCGGATAAGAATCCTGTGTATTATGTGCAGTATGCACATGCTCGCATTTGCAGTATCTTGGAAAAGGCATCTTTAGCAGGCTACTCTTTTATGGATGCTCAATTAGGCGGTCTAGTCCATCCATCAGAACGAATGTTGATGCGCAATTTACTAGAATTATCGGATACGATAGATCGTGCTGTACGTGAAATGGCGCCACATTATTTGGTCACATATGTTCGAGATCTTGCAAGCAGTTTCCATGCTTTTTATGGTGACTGTAGAGTTTTAGATGATGATGATATACCACTTACTTTTGCACGTTTAAATCTTATTAGAGCAGTGCGAATAGGATTGGCACGTGCTTTAGATTTGTTAGGTGTCAGTGCTCCAGAAACCATGTAGATATTCTTTGGATTTATATGTGAGCTGACTATGATATTAAAGATTAATAGGTATTAGGAGAAAAATCATGAGTATTAGACCGGATCATTGGATAAGAAAGATGGCAAGCGAGCATGGAATGATTGAACCGTTTGAATCTAATCAAGTGCGTGATGGAGTTATATCTTATGGAGTTTCATCTTATGGATATGATATTCGAGTTGCAGATGAGTTTAAGATATTTACAAATGTGCATTCTGCAATTGTAGATCCCAAAAGCTTTGATCCGCGTTCTATGGTCGATTTCACGGGCGAAGTATGCATTATTCCACCGAATTCATTTGCTCTTGCTCGTACTGTGGAATATTTTCGTATCCCTAGAAGTGTTTTGACCATATGTGTTGGTAAAAGTACTTATGCGCGTTGCGGCATTATAGTAAATGTGACGCCATTTGAGCCTGAATGGCAAGGTTATGTAACACTAGAGATTTCAAATACAACACCTTTGCCGGCAAAAATTTATGCTAATGAGGGTATAGCTCAGGTTTTGTTCTTCGAGGCTGACAGTGAATGTGATGTGTCTTATGCTGATAAAAAAGGTAAGTATCAAAAACAGCAATCAATAGTACTTCCTAAACTCTAGAATATTCATATCTATTTCCATGACCATACTGGTAACATACCAAATTCAAGTATTCTAGGTTCAAAACTGCTTTCAGCTTGCGCAACAACTATTGCAGGTCCTTGCTCGGTATATGCAGAAAGTGCCAAATACTGGCTGTCAGGTGACCAAATAGTGAAAGTACGTTGATATTGATCTATATATGGCAAAAGTGCAGCAAATAGCTCCGAAGGTACAAAAGAGAAAAGGTTGATACTCGTTCCGTCAATAATAGATAGTATGTGTAATTCTAAGTAGGAATATTGTTCGATGACCCCATCAATTTCCTCTTGTGCGACTACTGACCTAAAATAAGCAATCTTTTCACCGTTTGGGGACCAAAAAAATGCTATTACGTTGTCGCCTATATTTGTTAATGTTTGTGGATTTGGACCATGTGTGTTCATTACACTTAAAGTGCCCGATATCCATGCACTACTAGAGTTATTGCTATCAATGTAAGCTACATGTTTCCCGCTTGGAGAGTACTCAAAGGCCACTTGTCCTTTGACTGCTGCGAGAGTTTTACTTCTGTTATCCAGTCGGTTTAATTTTATAATGCTACTTTCTTCATTTTCTGTGGTACCAACATACATTATTTCATCGCCGTTTGGTGAGAATGCTGGGGCTTGAAAAGATGCAGGGGTGACTGGTAGGGACTCTTCTACAATTGTTTCTCCAAGGTACAGATAAGAAAGTCGGGAGTCGTAGTCTGCACCGTTGCTATGGATTAACAAACGTTTGCTTGAAGGAGACCATGCCCAAAACAGTGGTTGACCCGAATCTAATATCATTGGGTCCTCTCCATCAAGTAAAGATAGATGAAGGATGCCACTATTGCCATCGGTTTGTGTCGCTAGGAAAGCAAGTGATTTGCTATTAGGAGACCAATACAAGAATATTGGAATCATGCGATCACTGGCAAAAACCTCCTTAGTGTTTGCTCCGCTTGCATCACTAACATAGAGATGTGCTTCCATGGTTTGTGTATTCGAACCGGTATAACTTACATAGGCAATCTGACTGCCATTAGGTGCCCAAGTGACGTGTGTATAGTATAGAACTTTGTCTTCATTTGTCGTTGAATCGCTAGTCAGTTGCACTACATTTTTTCCGGCTTGATCCATTGTATATATGTTTCCGTCTATACCTACGTATGCTATGATGCCCGATTTGCGTTCGATGGATCTAAGTAAAGGGCTTTGGGGTATACGTAGTTTATTGTCTCCCTCACCGCTTAGTGTTGAACATGCTGTAGTAAAGCAACAAACAAACATTGCTAGCAGAATATATAATTTTCCATTTAGTTGGTGCTTAACATGTATTCTGAGGCTTGTGTTTTTTGTATTCATATAGATATTTGCTTGTGAATTCAGCACCTCATCCGCAGCTAGTAAGTTAGCAGTTAAAGTTATTAATCTGATGACTATTCTAACCCATCATTCTAGATTTTGTCGAAAATGGTTCAATTTAAGTGATATATTATCCTCATTGTTATTAGTTATACACAAATATGCCTACTCCTTTTTATCATATCGTTATTGCTGAAGAAATTCTTGACAACAGTAGACTAAATGCATCAGTTCACGACCTGCTGTTTGATTGCTTTCCTGCTTTTCTATTTGGAAATGTAGCTCCTGATGTTCAGTCAATATCGAACTATACTCGAGAAGATACCCACTTTTTCTCTATTGATAATGTAGAGAAAAATGTTGCATATAAAGCATTGTTGTCAAAACATAAAGAGCTATCTAATGCTAGACGTTTGTCACCAGTTCGCAGCGCCTTTGTAGCAGGTTATATGGCTCATTTACTTCTAGATCAGGCCTGGATAGTAGAAGTATTTAAGCCTGTGTTTGGTAAGGACGTCAATTGGGGTGAGTTTAGAGAGCGTTTGTTCTTACACAATGTTTTACGTACTTTCTTGGACCAGAGAGACTATGATAGTCTACCATCTGACATTGATCATAAATTTGCACTAAATCTATCTGCTACGCAGTGGGTTCCATTTCTAGATAACAAAGATCTTCATCGATGGTATAAGTTTGTGTGGGAGCAACTTAAAGATAGGTTGTCTTCTAGGACCATAGAAGTATTTGCTGCTCGTATGGATATGGAACCTGAGGATTTTGAAGAAATTTTGCTAGATGATGCTTTGATGGAACAGCGGATTTTCTCTAGAATATCTCGAATTCGTCTGTATGAATTTCGACAAAGAGCCTTAGACAATATTATTGTCATGTTAAATGACTACTTCTCGCCAGATTTTGGGAGGGTATAATAAGCCTATTCATAGCTGATTTAGGTTATTAAATATTACTAACACGTATGCGTTATTTTGTTACTGGTGCTCGAGGACAATTGGGGGCCACTTTAGTGGATATGCTGCCGTCAAAGTCGGTATTTCCAATAAATTTGCCTGAGTATGATGTCACTGATATAGACACGATGCGCAATGCGTTTGATCGTTGGTCTGTAGATGTGGTTATACACTGTGCAGCTTATACTAATGTAGATGGATGTGCTCTCAATCCGGAACTTGCAAACTTGGTCAATGCTATAGGTACGAGAAACATAGCACATCTTTGTGCTGAATATGGGGCTGTAATGGTATTACTTAGCACCAATGAAGTTTTTGATGGTAGAAAGCCCTATTCATACACAGAGCGGGATATACCAGGTGCAATAAATCCTTATGGTGAATCCAAGCTCGCAGCTGAAAGATACATACTTGATATATTGGAACGATATTATATTGTTCGGACATCATGGATGTATGCTGCCGGCGGTGCAAATTTTGTGCATACCATTCTTAATCTAGCAAGTCAGGGGGAGGATATTGCTGTAGTTACTGATGAATTAGGAGTACCTACGTATGCTAAAGATTTGGCTTCGGCAATCATTGAGGTAGTGGATAGAGCTCCATATGGAATATACCATTTGGTTAACTCTGGTCATGTTTCTCGTTATGGATTTGCACGTCAAGTACTTAATTTGACTGGGTATAGTTCATTAGCTATAAAACCAATCTTACTTGAGGAATACGAGCGAGAATCTTGTCCTCCTAGAAATGGTATTTTGTCTAACTGGGCTGCATCTAGTTATGGGATTGCATTACGTCCATGGCAGACTGCTTTAGCTGAATTTTTGACCGATGTTACATAGTACTATATTAGTTATAGATCCGGAGGTGTAAATGTTGTCTGTGGTCATACCTAATTGGAATGGGGCAAGGCATTTGCCTACATGTCTAAATTCGCTGAATAATCAAACTCTACGTGATTTTGAAGTCATTGTTGTCGACAATGCTAGTAGCGATGAGTCGTGCGAGTTAATGAAAAATAGATATTCTACGGTACGTGTTATAAGATTGACGACTAATACGGGTTTTACTGGCGCCTGCAATGTGGGTATTCGTGCTGCACATGGGAATATTATTGTGCTATTAAATAACGATACAGAAGCTGCATATAATTGGTTAGAGGAATTAGTATCTGCTTTTGATAGATATCAAGATGCTGGTATCTTAGCCTCTAGACTGATGCTCTTTGATAGACGAGACGTGTTTCATGCTGCGGGTGATTTGTTTAGATCTGATGGTACATCTGCTAATAGAGGTGTGTGGCAGAAGGATGTTGGTCAGTATAGTGAAGGTTATGTGTTCTCTGCTTGTGGGGGTGCTGCAGGATACCGTCGCGAAATGTTACAGCAGGTGGGACTCTTAGATGAAAGCTTCTTTTTTTCTCTGGAGGACGTTGATCTTGCTTGGAGATCACAATTGCAGGGCTGGAAAACTGTTTATGTGCCAAGTGCAGTTGTGTACCATCAACTATCGGCTACTGGAGGTGGTACGACTGCGAGCTATCATGATGGTCGTAACAGTATTTACGTTCTAATCAAGGATGTACCAAATAGCGTCTGGCGTACTTATTGGAGGTCGATTTTATGGCGTCAGATAGTACTAGCTTGGAAAGCATTATGTTCATGGCGCGGAAAAGATGCTAGAGCACGTCTCAGAGGTCAAGTGGCAGGTATTTGTGCTATACCTTCACTTCTCTCAAGAAGGCGAATGATACAATCTACTTGCAAGGTATCTTCTGAGTATATCGAAAGCATTTTAACTATGGTGTGAAGTTAGAATTATTGTGACTTATTTATCGATTATTATCCCTGCTCATAATGAGGCAAAACGTTTGCCTGCAACCCTTGATTCAATAAATGATTATATGTATGGGCAGCCATACAATTTTGAAATTATTGTAGTTGAGAATGGCAGCGAGGATAATACTGCTGAGGTTGTAGAAGCTAATTCTGTGGACAATGACCACATAAATCTGATTAAAGTACCAGAACGAGGTAAGGGTATTGCTGTTCGCACTGGAATGTTGGCTGCTAATGGAGAGTATCGCTTCATGTGTGATGCCGATCTGTCAATGCCTATTGAGCAAATTGAGCGGTTTTTGCCACCGGCAACATCTAATTATGATATTGCGATGGGTTCACGTGAGATAGCAGGTTCGATTCGGTTTCATGAACCTGCTTTTACGCACGTACGAGGTCGAATTTTCAGCAACTTAGTCAAATTGATGGTATTGCCCGGATTTGAGGACACCCAATGTGGTTTTAAATGTTTCCATGCATCCGCAGCTATAGACCTGTTTACTAGTCAGCTACTGGATGGCATGAGCTTTGATGTTGAAGTATTGTATATAGCGCGAAAACGCGGATACAAAATTGTGGAAGTGCCTGTGGATTGGTATTTTCATAGAGAAACTAGAGTTAGAATGGTTGAGGACTCTCTAAGAATGTTGGTTGACATTTTGGTTTTACGTAAAAACTGGAAAAGTGGAAAGTATGACCGCAAAATTTAGACAAGGAAATTTGCCAAAAAGACCACATTTAAGACTCGAAAACAGATACTGGAATTCTGGATACAAACTCGTTGCTGGAATAGATGAGGCGGGTCGTGGCGCTTGGGCAGGCCCCGTAGTTGCGGCTGCAGTAGTGCTCCCTGTGAGACCTCGGTTTCTTCGCAGGAAACTTAAGGATGTTAGGGATTCAAAATGTTTGTCACCCAGTATCAGGGAGAAGCTATCGAGATTAATTTTTGATGTAGCGTTGTTGTCTGGTTTTGGAAGTTCGAGTCCAGGAGAAGTAGATGAGCACGGAATAGTCAATGCAACTCGTATAGCTATGTTTCGGGCTGTTACTGCGCTAAGTTCGCAGCCAGACCAATTGTTGATTGATGCTGTTGATTTGAATAAGGAGCTTGATATTCCTCAAAAAGCAATGTATTTTGGCGATTCTATTTCATTATCAGTTGCTGCAGCATCCATCCTGGCAAAAGTTTACAGAGATCGATTGATGGTTGCTCTTTCAATAGAATACCCAGGTTATGGTTTCGAACGTCATAAGGGCTATGGTACTAATATGCATTACGATATGTTAACCCAACTAAGACCAACACCAGTACATCGACACACATTTAAGCCCATTGTGTCTTTATCAGGAGTATAAGATGTGTATCTTGGTCAAACAATTATGCGAATAGCAATGGTTCATGATTGGCTAAACCAGAGGGGAGGAGCAGAAGATGTACTAAATGCCCTGAATGACATTTTCCCTTCGACACCAATTTACACAAGCATTTATGAACCGAAACAAGTTGGACCAGAATTTCAAAAAATGGATATCCATGTCTCTTGGGCTGACAAATTACCCAGAATTCATGTCAAACATCAACTTTATCTGCTTGTATATCCATTTGTATTCAATCAGTTTGATTTTTCTGATTATGATTTAGTATTTTCAAACAAAAGTGGCTTTTGTCATGGTATAAGAACTTCTGCAGATACAACCCACATCTGTTATTGTCTTACTCCGACCAGGTATGTATGGGACCTTGAGTCTTACCTAGAGCAAGAGAGATTTCATCCGTTTATGTCACTGCTCTTAAAACCGTTGGTGAAGTTGATGCAGAAATGGGACAGAAAAGCAGCGGATGGAGTGGACTATTTCATAGCCATATCAACTGAAGTTCAAAAGCGTATATCACGTATTTATGAGCGCAAATCAGTGATTATCTTTCCTCCAGTAGACACCAATCGTTTCGTGCTTGCAGAGGGGCAAGGATCATATTTTCTAGTGGTATCGCGATTGATACCATATAAGCGTATCGATCTAGCGGTGGAGGCATGTACTAAATTAGGAGTACCATTAAAAATTGCTGGGGAAGGACGTGATCGGGATCGTTTGGAGGATCTAGCCGGTGACAATGTTGAATTTCTAGGACGTGTCTCGGATGAAGACTTACCTACCTTAATGGCGGGTTGTAAAGCTCTGCTATTTCCAGGCTTAGAAGATTTTGGTATAACACCATTACAAGCTATGGCTTCTGGTAGACCAGTGATTGCTTTCGCGGGAGGTGGTGCTCTCGATTATGTTAGAGAGGGAGAGACAGGTAATTTGATTTCGCATCAAACAGTTGATGCATTCATGGAAGGAATAGATAGGTTTGGGTCTTACAAGTTTGATTACTTGTCAATTAGACAATTTGCACTTAAGTTCGATCAGTCGGTTTTTGAACATAAGATTAGGGAGTTTGTTGCGACAGCTATGACTTAAGAGATGTAATAGCAACCGAATCATTTGATTTTATATGTGTTGTTGGGAGTCATTCATACATCGTATACATTTTTGATGTAACATTGGAATGTAGTAATATATGAGCGATAATTGTAATAGGTATGGCTTTGAGTCTAGTAGACATATATGTTGTAGGTAAATTACATGAGATTGGGTGAATTTGTTACTATAATTCGAAGATGGTGGATTTTGTTGGTGGTTCCAACTATGATCGTAACCATTGTCGGTTTGATTTTCTATGATGCACCATCTGACAGATATGTGACTGCTGTGCGTCTTTCTGCTGCGCTTACTCCGGATGAACATGTGCCCACTAATATTACTCAATTTGATATGACTTACTACTCATGGTTGAGCTCAGAATATTTAGTGAGTGGTCTCTCAGATTGGTCTGTTACTGGATCGTTTGCGGCTGCAGTAAGCAAACAGCTTGAAAATGATAATATGTATATATCAGCTAGCATAGTACAGAATTCGCTCAGTAGTGATTATGTGCGTAGTGAAGTTGTGATTTATGTGAATTCCATGAACCCCGACCATACTTCAAGTATTGCAACTGCTGCAATTAAGGTTATGCAAGAACAAAATAAAAATGTTTTTCCACAGTTGGGTGGACGCAATGCTACTGTAGTGGCATTGGATACGCCAATAGTTACCCTAGCTTCTCCGGGCATTACTCAGTATTTGGAAATCTTTGTACGAATTACTACGGGTATTGTTCTAGGCTTGTTACTAGTATTATGTGGACATTATTTCGATCCATATATTCGCAATAGATCAGATGTTGAGATGTTAGGTATTCAAGTGATTATGGAGAACACACGTCAGTGAGTATATACATGAGCCTGTGGTACAATGAGTGCCTGCGAGTGATTTATTCCGTAATCTTCATGGTATTTTTGACTATATTGCATATTTATGTTCAATCTTATAAAGGCTGATCCTAATGGCACTTGTTGAATACTTTTATATTCTTAAACGGCGTATATGGGTGTTAATCATTTCGGTATTACTTACTGCTGGATCTGCGTTTTTTTTCAGTTTGATAATGACACCTGTATATCAATCCAGCGTAAATGTATTGGTGCAGCCTGCTAGGACTGATTTCGGACTTACACAGAGTGCGAAATTGTTGCTTGATTCGTATGTTGCATTCTTGGACACTGATACTAGTGCTTCACAAGTGATTGAAACACTGCAACTAGATACTCTGCCAGAAACATTGCGTGGTGACGTATATATAGCTGCTGAACCACAGCGTTTTCTTATTAGAATAGAAGTAGAGAATGAGAATGGACAGCTGGCAAACGATATAGCACTTTCTTGGGCTGAACTTTTAGTGCAGTGGCGTAACGACGAAAATCAAAAACAGCGTCGTGAGGATCGTGTGACAGCAATAATACTGGATAGTCCTCGCTATATTTTGGAACGTCCACGTAGAATTGTCAATGCTTCTGCTGGAGTGATTCTAGGATTTGTTATTGGCGCAATTGTTGTGCTTGTCATGGAGAATTTGGAATCAGGCATTATCAGATCACGCAATGATATTGAACGTTTTCTACCGGTATCAGTGATTGGGTCTATACCTACTGACGGTAGAAATGTTAGACATAATGGGAAGTGACTTATGACTAAGAAACTTATTACACTCTCTGGTACTGCTACAAGTACTGCTGAAGCTTATCGTGCACTACGTACCAATATTATGTTTGCAGATGGAGGTGCAAGACAGCGTGTTTTGTTGATTGCTTCGTCTTCACCAGAGCAAGATGGCGAAGGTAAATCGAAGGTTGCGGCAAACTTGGCTGTTACCCTAGCACAAAGTGGTCGTGATACATTGTTGGTTGATTGTGATTTGCGTCATCCTATGCAACATGAAATTTGGGGCATATCAAACGAAAATGGAATTAGCAATGTATTGATGGCAGGGGATGAACTGAGTCCTAACGATGTTGGGGTAGACCATCTTTCGGTGGTTACTGCAGGTCCCAGACCTGACAATCCGGCAGATTTGTTGGGTTCAACAGGTATGGAAACTTTGGTCGCGGGTTTTAGACAAAAGGCAGAATTTGTTTTACTTGACTCGGCACCTGTTTTGCCAGTTACAGATGCGGCATTGTTGTCAGTATATACTGATGGGGTTTTGTTAGTGTTAAGTGCAGGTGTCAGTCGGCGAGCACATGCGGAACGTGCTTGTGAGATGCTCGAACAAGTTGGTGCTCGAATAGTTGGTGCGGTACTGAACAATGCACCAGTAGACTCAAGTATGAAATCATATTTATGAAAGGACTGATTCTATCTGGAGGAAAAGGTACTCGCCTTTATCCGTTAACTTATACACGCGCAAAGCAACTTATTCCTGTGGCCAACGAACCGGTTCTTTTTCGTGTTATTAGAGCTATCCGAGATGCAGGTATCACAGAAATTGGTGTGGTGACTGGTGACACAGGGACTGAGATTGAAGATGCAGTAGGAGATGGGGGCTCATGGGGTGTTAATGTTACTTTTATACCTCAAGACAATCCTGCTGGTTTGGCACATGCCGTGAAAATCTCAGAAGATTTTATTGGTAATGATAGGTTTGTCATGTTTTTAGGTGATAATGTTATCCAAGGTGGTATTAGTAGTCTTATTGAACAGTTTGCTCATTCGCAATGGGATAGTCAGATAGTACTTACACAGGTTCCAGACCCTCAGCATTTTGGAGTGGCTGAGCTTGATGATGATGGGGACATAAAAAGGCTTATTGAAAAGCCTAAAAATCCTCCATCTAACTTGGCTTTGGTAGGTATTTATATGTTCGATTCCAGCATTTTTGAAGCTGTAAAAAATATCAAGCCATCTGATAGAGGCGAATTGGAAATTACCGATGCAATTCAATGGTTGTTGACTAATGGTCATACAGTTCATCCGTATATACATACTGGCTGGTGGATTGATACTGGTAAGCCCTTAGACATGCTGAGTGCTAATGATCATGTGCTAGATGAGATGGTGCACGAAGTATCTGAAGTTGCAGATGTAGATTCTGCATCCGAAGTTGGTCGACGTGTAACGCTGCAACCTGGCGCACGCATAATCAACAGCACTATTCGTGGTCCTAGCATCATTGGGGATAATACTGTTATAGAGAATGCTTATGTTGGTCCCTATACTTCTGTTTATCATGATTGTGTGCTCAAAAATTGCGAAATTGAGCATTCAATTATGTTGGAAAAGTCACAGATTTCAGGTGTCTCCATGCGAGTAGTAGATAGTATGATAGGCCGGAATGCTATAGTAGGACATACGACTAGGCTACCAAAGGCGATTAAGATGAATTTAGGTGATTACAGCAACTTCTGGATGCCGTGAAAAATATACTTGTGACCGGCGGGGCAGGTTTCATAGGCTCCAATTTTGTGCATTATATTCTGGACAAATATTCGTCCTATAATCTGTTTGTCTTTGACAAACTTACGTATGCAGGTAACTTGGACAACCTACGCGACGTGCAGGACAATCCACGGTGTGTTTTTCAGCATGGTGATATTACTGATCGAGCAACAGTTAATAAGGTTATTGTTACCTACCAGATCGATACTATTGTGAACTTTGCTGCAGAGAGTCATGTTGATAGATCAATATTGTCACCTGATGCTTTTATCCAGACAGATATAGTAGGCACTCATGTTTTGCTTGATGCAGCTCGGGATCATAGATTGGAACGTTTGCATCAAGTTAGTACCGATGAAGTATATGGAAGTATTGTTGAGGGTAGGTTCAAAGAAGGAGATGTGTTTGAACCCAACAGTCCTTATGCTGCTAGCAAAGCTGGTGCTGAATTACTTGTACGAGCTTATCATGAGACGTATGGTCTTAATACTGTGGTGACTCGAGGTAGCAATACATTTGGTCCATATCAATATCCTGAAAAAATTGCGCCATTGTTTATCACTAATGCAATTGATAACAAAGCGTTGCCACTCTATGGAGATGGATTGCAGGTACGTGACTGGCTTTATGTCACAGATCATTGTTCTGGGATTGACGTGGCATTGCATCAGGGGTTACCTGGTGGTGTATATAACTTGGGCGGAGGTAACGAACGGACAAATATAGAAGTTACGGAATTAATTCTAGAATACGTTGATAAGCCACGTGACCTTATTGTGCCAGTTGAAGATCGTCCAGGACACGATCAAAGATATGCGCTTGACTCAAATCTCTTGATGTCATTAGGTTGGAGTCCATCCAAAACATTTGAAGCAGCATTGGAATCTACTGTTAAATGGTACCAGGATAATGAATGGTGGTGGAGGCCTATTAAAGATGGAGAGTTCAAGGAATATTACCTGAAGCAATATGGTAATCGCTTACAATCAAATTTATAGCTATGAAAACGTATAAAAACCCAGACTCTTTTGGCTCAAAGAGTCAGCTAAAAACCAAGACAGGTAGTGCCAATTTGTATCGACTTGATTCTCTTGAAAAGCAAGGAATCTGCAAAATATCTGAATTGCCATATTCCATAAGGATTTTGCTTGAGGCTCTTTTACGTACAGAAGATGGTTTCTCCGTGACTGCTAATGATGTGCAATCACTTGCAAAGTGGGGGAATGGTGCCGGTGAATCGTCAGAAATTCCGTTCAAGCCAGGTAGGGTAGTTATGCAGGATTTCACTGCTGTGCCAAGCGTAGTCGATTTGGCAGCTTTGAGATCCGCACTCGATCGTCATGGAATTGATCCCAATAAAATCAATCCTATGGTTCCTGTCGATATAGTCATTGATCATTCAGTTCAGGTGGATTATTTTGGTAATGGCTTAGCGTTGACACGTAATGCTGAGATGGAATTCAAGCGTAACGGCGAACGTTACGCATGTTTGGCCTGGGCTAGCAATGCATTTGATAATCTACGCGTGGTACCTCCAGCTACTGGGATAATTCATCAGGTGAATTTGGAGTATTTAGCCAGTGTTGTAGTAGCATGTGAGGTAGATGATGAGTTGGTCATATACCCAGACAGTTTAGTTGGTACCGATTCGCACACGACCATGATTAATGGGCTTGGTGTCCTTGGATGGGGTGTAGGTGGTATTGAAGCTGAGGCAGTTATGCTTGGTCAACCAATTTATATGATTGCACCGGAGGTGGTAGGATACAAGTTAAATGGGGTGTTACCTGAAGGTTCTACTGCTACTGATTTGGCTTTGACAATTGTGGAGCAGTTGCGTTATGAGGGTGTTGTTGGAAAGTTTGTTGAATTTTTTGGCCCAGCACTTGATAGCATGAGCTTGCCGGACAGGGCAACTATAGCAAATATGGCTCCTGAATATGGGGCAACAATGGGATACTTTCCTGTAGATAATGAAACTCTCGATTTTTTGACTCGTACAGGGCGTGATGCTGATTTGGTAGAGCATTATTGCAAGGAGCAAAGTCTTTTTCGCACCAATGATGCCCCGGATCCACACTTTAGTACGTTATTAGAATTAGATATAAGCACTGTACAACCGAGTATGGCAGGCCCCAAACGTCCCCAGGACCGAATTTTGCTTAAGGATATGAAGTCCAAATTTAGAAGTTCGTTGTATTCTGCAGTTGATATCGGTGGGTTTGGTATGAATGCTGATGATATCAGCACACCAAAGTTTGCAAGGGATATGGACATAGACCACGGATCTGTAGTGATTGCTGCAATTACCTCTTGTACGAATACTTCTAATCCAAGCGTTATGTTGGGTGCTGGAATACTGGCCAAAAAGGCAGTCGAAAAGGGATTGTCAGTAAAGGAGCATGTGAAAACTACTCTTGCTCCGGGATCGCGTGTAGTCACCGAATATTTAAATGTAGCTGGTTTGACAGGATATTTAGAGCAGCTGGGATTCCATACCGTGGGATATGGTTGTACTACATGTATAGGTAACAGTGGTCCACTTGATCCGAATATTAGACAGATAATTGATGATAGTGAATTGGTAGCTGCATCTGTTCTTTCTGGGAATAGAAATTTTGAAGGTCGAATACATTCACACGTAAAAGCTAATTATTTGGCTTCTCCACCTCTTGTTGTTGCTTATGCTTTGGCAGGTACAGTGGATGTTGATTTGTATTCTGAGCCCTTGGGTTTTGGGCATAATAATCAACCAGTGTTTTTGCGCGACATATGGCCGACTCAGTTGGAGATAGCAAATGCTATTAGTAGATCAGTAAAGACTGAGCATTATTTGGATAAATACAGCAATGTATTTGATGGAAATCATACTTGGAATCAGATTGCAGGTACAGCAGACCATTTGTACCAGTGGGATGCTGACTCAAACTATATTAAGGAACCTCCATTTTTCGAAAGTGTTTCATCTACTGTTCCCAAAATATCTTCAATTAGAGGTGCGCGTGTATTAGCACTGCTAGGGGACACAATAACTACTGACCATATATCTCCCGCTGGTAAGTTCTCTGAACAGTCTCCTGCAGGACAGTATCTTATGGAACATGGGGTTGCACCAGATGATTTCAACAGTTATGGTGCACGTCGAGGGAATGACAGAGTGATGACTCGTGGCACGTTTGCCAATATACGTCTTAAGAACGAATTGGTACCAGGTACTGAAGGTGGATTCACAGTGTTTTTTGATGATAAAGATAGTGTGTCTGGACCAATGACAATTTTCGAGGCTGCAGAACTGTATAAAACCAAAGAGATACCATTAGTGGTTATAGCAGGTACAGAATATGGTACAGGATCATCTAGGGATTGGGCTGCTAAAGGAACCCAGTTGCTAGGGGTACGTGCTGTGATTGCTGACAGTTTTGAGCGAATACATCGTAGCAATTTGGTCGGAATGGGTGTAATTCCATTGCAATTTGCAGTCAGTGACACATGGCGTTCATTAGGTCTTACTGGTAACGAAACTTATGATATAGATTTGTCAGATGACCTTGAGGCTCTTCAGGAAGTTGCGGTCAGGGCAGTCAGACCTGATGGGTCAGCAGTTGAATTTGTGGTTACGGCTCGCGTTGATACTCCGGTAGAAGTAGACTATTATCGCAATGGTGGCATACTACAGACGGTCCTGCGGAAGTTCATGTAAAACAACAAAGTTTGTCGTTAGTTGAATAATAAAAAAGTCCCCTGATCAGGGGACTTTTCTGTTGGTATTATTTTAGAATTGATATTTATCTGCATGTAATGCGTTATAAAACATAAGTTGAATAGATGAACGAAGTACATATTTGCTTATACATTGGCAATCCAATGCTGTGATCAAGTGTACAAACAAGTGATGTAATTTAGGGAATCTGTTTCATTATCCAAACAAATCTGTTTTAGCCTGTGCTACTTTTTCTGAATCAGATTGCAACTTATGTTCCTGTTGGCTTATTTCCGCATACAATTCGGGACCGTAGTCCCTGGTACGGATCACTACTGGCATTGGTACTGCATGACCCATTATAAGTGCCTGTTGTTGTGTGTCCAATCGGGCAAGTACTTCGCGTAGAGCACTTGCTCCACTCACTCCGGAAAATACTGCCCGGATATCCGATTCATTGTCTAACAAACATGTCACACGTGTACCGATCTGACTCATCACTTCATCATCTATGCCACTTGGTCGTTGGTCCACAACAAGAAGTGTTACATTGTATTTTCTTAGCTCACGAGCTATGGTTCCAAAAATAGTGTGCTGAGATATCTCGGGGTCGAGGAACTTGTGAGCTTCTTCTATTACAATCATGAGCGGATTTGGTTCATCTCCCTGTTGTCCAAATGCTTTGTTTTTGGTCGCAACATAGCGATGATGAATTCTGCGTGTTAGATAATTGGCAACAAACATATAAGCTGGCAGGCTATCGCCGTATATGCCAAATTCAAGCACTATACTTATGCCTGAGTTTAGTTTTTGAAACAGTGTTTCAACAATATCCTCGCTCACATTTGTTTTGAGGAATCCCATACGTCTAAAAATTTCGAACTTGCGTTGAATGGCTCCTAAAGTGCCTTTTATTAAATCTCCTTGTTGCACGAATTCATCAAGTTCGGACTGATCATTTTCATCGTTGGACAGCAATTTACGTAACCACTTACGTCCTAGACGTCTTCGTAAGAAATATAACGCATTGACTTGAACTTCACTTAGTGTTAGAACACCTGCTAGCATGGCTATGTCTTCTGGCTCAATAGCATCGTAAGGAATGTGTAATGCGCCGTCATGTCTGTTACCTCTTGCTTGTGAGGTTTCTGGATCTAGCGTGATTACATTTACTTGATGTGCATCAAACAGCTGCTGTAAACCTTTATATTCTTTTCCATGTTCATTCTTGATCGCCCAACCATAATCATTGTGCATATCGAAAATAAGACATGACGCTTTACCTGACTTGACTATTCCTGATAACAGTGTGCGTGTTATGAAGGATTTACCAGTACCGCTTTTACCAAATACTCCAGATGAACGTTCTATGAATCTGTCCAGATTAACATTAATAGGAACTTGGTCCATCTCTATTGGATTGCCTATATAGAAATGGTCGCTATCTGCTTTTCCAAAAACTTTTGCCACATCTTCTTCGTTTGCTTGCACAACGACTGAAAAATGCGCAGGTATAGTTTTGACTGGCTTTGGCTCCTCCGAACCGTGCTCTAGTACAAGCATTGGAGCCACGTTAGCTTTACCGTATGCTAATGTGCTTCGGTATACCTCAGCCATAATAATATCTGTTGCTTCAGGCGGATTAGATTCGACAGATGGATTAGTGTGCTCGAGTGCAACATCGGTTACTATGCAGAAAAAGCGACGTTCAGTTAGACCTTGTACAACTACGTAGCGTCCTACAGCTAACTGTTCAATCATACTGCCTGGCAGTTCACCAGCATCTAATTTCACAACAAGTCCCTTAGATAATGAACCCCCAACTATGGTACCAATTCGTATACCAGGAGTGCTTGGATTGTCTTGATTGGCAGGAAAATGTTTTTCCAATTCTGATTCTGGGATCATGTGTTCACCTGTATACGACGCAATATCGAGTTGAGCTTGGAAAGGTCATCCGAAAGTAATCTAGCCAACTCTTTTCCAGCCTGCAACAAGAAAATCTCCCGATCTTCAATAGGTCTTGCTTGTGATGCACGTTGTAAAGCTGTTGCAATTAGCTCTTCCGCAGGTGTTTCCTTGGAGTTTAGTATTAGTGCAAGATAATCTTGCCTATCTGTAAAATGGATTACATCGTTGAGTGAACATCGCTTAATATAGTCTAAGGTAACTGGCGGTTGTGGTGGCAGACCTTGTATGATGTTGCTTTGAGATGAATATCCGACTGATAGTACGCTAACCTCTATGGGTATTTGCCTGTTTTTTCGTTGATCTTGAATGTAAGCTTCCGGTAGTTCAGGGGCGGCTATAAGTTGTCGTACAAATAAATCATCTTCTATAACGATATTATGTATTATGCCGATGATTTCGGTCAACCCTTGTTGTGCAGGTGCTTTGACGAAGTCTCCAAATAGAGGCACTTCTGGCTCTGGCAGCAAGCATCCAAATGTAAAACCTGTGGTGTCACTACGTAACATTCTACCAATTGGTATTGATAAATTTGTTTTTTCTTGAGAATTTACATCATTCATTGTCCGTACCTCCGTTTAGCACTATTAGTCCATTGCTTCCCCTGTGCCTTTCTTGATATAACAGCAGACAGTCCGCTACGATGCATGCTGCTACCAATCATCTCATCAAGGTGTCCACGTTCTGTCCAGGATACGACAGCAAGTTCATGTGATCGCATAAGCACATAAGGAAATCCCTTGCCAAAACGGGCTTGTTCTACTATACCTGAGTGTGTTAGCGAGAGTTGTTCAGGTTGATTAGCGACCCATTCTGGAATTTCTACTCTCAGTATTACAGGTTGTTCGCTGGTACCAGCGTTAACGTAGTAAAATACTATTTTTTGACCTTTGGGCAGATATCTTTCCAGATTCTGTGGAGATGCATTCACAAAAATAGCACTTCTTTCTCCCGGCTGTAGTGTGCCAAATAGCATTCGGTCTGTTAGTTGCGAGTAATCACCAAGTGTGCGTAATGCGTGATTGTCGAACATGTCATTTTCCATATCATATAATCTGAGTAGGCGTAGCACATTGGCAGCTCGTGGCCTATCTATTACTCCTGCAATACAAGCGTTTGTTGACTCTATGTCGCTCAATGTTTCCAGATATTCTCCTAAAATCTCATCCGATTGTCTGTGTTCTGCGGTTTGTAGACCTAGATAAAGTAACAACCCATTGTCTAACATTAGTAAAGTGGGTGCTGTCTTAACCTCTCTTTTAGCAATCTGTGCCAATTCGCGTAGTTCAGCAATGTCACGTCGTGCATTTACTAAAGAACTTGGGATTAGGACTTCATTGGGGTATAGATCATGATCTTCGTGAAATAAATGAGGATTAGATGAACATATTGGCGCTTCGTCCAAACCGTGACGAAAGATTATGCTTCCAGTGTTGATAAGATAATAAAGTGCTATACCATGACGGTCAGGATAGACTTGTGAACCGTCTGCAGCTGCAATATTTGCTCGTTCTGGGTGGCTTGGGCATTGAAAAACTGCATGTACTGGTTCAGAAGTAGGTATAGCACCAGTCCAGTGCATTGATAGGGCTCTTTCTATTTTCTTTTCAAGTACTGGATCATTGTTGGTGATTTTTGCAAGAGTTGCACGAGCTTTTGGAAGTCGATCCGCTATTTCTGCAGAACGAGATGCTATGGTAGAACCCATATTATTAACTTGTTCCGACAATTTATTCAGTTCAAGCCCCATTGCTATGTCATCCTATAGATTTGGTTGCAGTTAGACTAAACCAAATTGCACTGACAATTATGCAAATGATTTTAACTTTACTATTGCT
>DFQC01000015.1:56698-71692 GCA_002377585.1 Anaerolineales bacterium UBA3499
TTTACTATTGCTATTGGACAGTACTAGAATGTCCAAATATAACCAAGCGATTATAGCATGCAGGGTTTTGCTCGCATTGCATAGCACTCGCTATTATTATGAAATCACAATGAGATAACAGTCCCTAGACCTAAGCGTTTTGCTTCTTGTATTGCAGTCTGAGCGGCAGCTACGTCTTGGACGGCGACCCCACATGATTTGAAGTAGGTGATTTGATCTTTGTCTGTACGACCTAATAGTTTGTTAGATATGATTTCACCCAATTCAGCATGTATGTGATCTTCATTCACTATATTGGCTTCAATTGGAATAATCAGGTCGCCAGCTTCATTTAGAACACTTTCCCGGGAGTCTACTACAACTAAGGATTTACTAATTGTTATAGGGTCCACCTCTTGCATTTTGGGTTTGAAAGAGCCTATTGCATTCACATGCGTACCTTTCTTCATGTAATTACCGTCGAAGACAGGTGTGCTGGAAGTGGTTGCTGTACATATGATGTCCGCATCTTGTATAGCTTTGGTGGAGGACATGACAACACATAAATCATCAGGAATAGGATCCCTTCCACTCATTTCAGACGCAAAAATCTCAGCGTGTTCAGTGTTGGGACTATATACCCATGCTTTTTCAATTTTACGCACTGTACATACTGCCTCAAGTTGAGTTCGAGCTTGAACACCACTACCAATTATGGCTACACTTTTTGCATCATTTCGTGCTAATATGTCAGTTGCTGCTCCACTAGCAGCACCGGTACGGATAGCAGTTATAGATCCACCTTCTAATAAAGCCAATGGCTTTCCTGTAGATACATCTAAGACAATGATCATAGCATGTATAAGAGGCAGTGCTATATGTTGATTATTGTCAAATACCGAAACGATTTTTATTCCCAAATTGCTATCTGTAATAGCGGGCATTAACAATACTGTTCCACTAGATTGATTAGACTGAATCTTGCTGCGTAGTGGTGCTTGTGAGTTGTCCATACTGAAGTCCCTAAACGCGGTTTTCATTACGTCAATAGCAATTTTCATTCGTATGGCTTGACGCACTTCAGCAGCTGTCAGGACTAGAATGTTCATGTGAGAAGCGGTAGAGTTTTTGGCGTCAATTCGTCTCAAAATCTCCACAAGCTGTTCGGATGGCGGCTACGTGCACTCGCGGGTCGATCCAGTTTTCACAAAATTGGTGTCGGTACGCGTACGCGATTAGGCCATTTTCAGCGATGACAAACTCTGCCGGTAGAAGCCATGCGTTGTCTACCAGAGGCATCCCTGATGCTTTTCGCTCCTTTGCAAGGCTCTGCCCAGCATCAAGATCGCGCTTGAGGTATTCATCTGGTGCGTCAAACAGCACCTCTATTGGTCCACAATCTGTGATGTCAAATGCTCGGTATGCCTCCTCGGTCGCGTCTACTAGTACGACAACATCATCGGGAATGGAGTTTGCCTTGAGATACGTTTGGGCGCGCTCTGGTTCACCTTGACAAATTATGACCACTTTGGCTTTCAGCGGTCTGTATAGATTCATTTCTTCGATGAGGCGTGCGGCTCTTTCGCGGCCGCAACTACATCCGAAGTGTCGCCAAAATATTACAAGAGCTGGTCCATCAGACCAGTAATGATCCAATGTGACCGTTTGGTCGGTCCGTGCGTCTTTCAGTTTTGGTGAAGGCGCAACGTCGCCCGCCTGAAGTGGTACTGAAGTCCAACGAGTCTGCACAGGCCCATTTCGATAGGTCTCAAACCAGCGATTGCATGCCGCGTCGGTCTGAGGAGAGTCCGGCTGATGAGGCTGAGCAGCTTCTGCATTCATGATTACCTCCAGGGGTAAAGTTTTTATTGGAGACTAAGTTTCTCCAAGATAGGCTTTACGCATCATTTTATTGTCACGTAAATTTTGAGCTGTATCATTAAGTACAATTTTACCTGTCTGCAAAACATATCCGTAATCAGCTATCGATAGTGCCATGTTGGCATTCTGTTCCACCATGAATATAGTTGTACCTTGTTCATTTATTTCCTGTATGATTTTAAAAATCTGCTGTACAAACAATGGGGATAGACCCATAGAAGGCTCATCCATAAGCAACAAACTGGGCCGTGACATTAGTGCTCGCGCCATAGCGAGCATTTGTTGTTCACCTCCAGACATCGTGCCACCAAGCTGTTTAAGGCGCTCTCGCAATCTAGGAAAAAGATTCAATACTCGTTCTATATCTTTCTCAATCTCTTTGCGGTCTTTACGCAGAAAGGCACCCATTTCAAGATTTTCGCGAACAGTCATACGTCCAAAAATACGTCGATTTTCCGGCACCATTGAAACTCCGAGTTTTACTAATTCAGTGGTGCTAATACCTTCTATGCGCTCACCGCGAAAATGTATGCTTCCTTGACTAGGAGTTACCATTCCTAGAATGGTGCGTAGGGTTGTCGATTTTCCACTAGCATTTCCTCCAAGCAGGCAAGTTATTTCGCCTGCAGGCATACTTATATTGACTTGGCGAAGCACCTGGATCTGCCCATAATAGGTGTCAATGTTTCTAAGCTCGAGAATGGGATGTGAATCAGTTTGCATTATCTTGCTCTTCGTTCCCTTTGCGTCCTAAATAAGCCTCAACAACATGTTCGTTAGTTGCCACTTGCTGATAAGTGCCTTCAGCAATCTTGCTACCATAGTCCATTGCTACTACGCGGTCTGAAACATCTTTCACTACCCGCATATCATGTTCTATTACAAGAATAGTAAATCCTCGCTCATCTCTCAATTTCCCGATTAAGTGTGCGATCTCTATGGTCTCTTTAGGGTTCATACCGGCCGCAGGTTCGTCAAGTAGCAATAATTTGGCTTCAGTACTCATTGCACGGGCAATTTCAAGTCTTCGGCGGTTAGCATAAGATAGACTTGATGCTGGTTGATTTAAGCGAAAACCCATTAATCGTGAACCAAAAAATGCTAGTTGCTTCTCTGCATTAGTTCGTATGCGTTCTTCTTCTTCTTTATATGATTTTGGTTGAAGTATTGCTCCAATCACTCCGCTTTTGCTCCTACAATGTTGACCAACCATAACATTTTCGAGTATCGTCATGTCCGGGAATAGACGTACTGCTTGAAAAGTGCGAGCGATTCCCAATTGAGTAATTTCATACGGAGAAAGTCCAATCAGATCTTCTCCTTTGAACATGATCATTCCACTACTAGCTGGATAAAGACCTGTGACCAGGTTGAAGAATGTAGTTTTGCCAGCACCATTAGGACCAATTAAGCTGACTATTTCACCTTCCTCTATATCAAAGCTAAACTTATTGACCGCAGTTAATCCACCGAAATCTTTTGAGAGGTTTTTACATTCAAATAATTTGTTCAAAGTAGATCACCATGTCTCGATATATTCTATGTGACTGTTACACTTGAGCCATTATTGGCTTCATTTTTATCGTGGAGCCATGCATCTTGGCTCAGTTCTTGATCATCGAGTTCTCTAGTTTGTCGTACTCTTGGTATCAGACCTTCTGGGCGTGATAGCATCATGAAGATTAAGATTGCGCCATAAATTAGTAGACGGTATTCTGTGAATTCGCGTAGTAGCTCAGGAAGTCCTACTAGTACTAATGCTCCTACTATGATTCCGGGTAGACTACCTATACCTCCAACAATTAACAAACTGAGGGCTGTAATAGAAACTAATACGTTAAAACTGTGTGGGAAAATGGTGCCTAATTTTGCTGCAAAAACTGCTCCACTGATACTAGCTATCATTGCTCCCAATCCAAACGCGAGCAATTTGTAATAGACAGTGTTAATACCCATAGTTTCAGCTACTTTCTCATCTTCACTCATTGCCATCCATGCTCTTCCTACACGAGATCCACGTAAACGTGCTGATATAAAAAGTGCAATAAGACAGCCTGTAATTATTAGGTAATAGAGCTTGTGCGGTCCAATCAATTGGACATTTCCTATACTGACCGGAGGTATAAGTATGATACCTTGTGCTCCACCTAACCAAGGTTTGAACCAATCGGAAAGGAAGAGAAACCGAGCTATTTCACCAAATCCTAGCGTAACAATTGCTAAATAGTCGCCACGCATTCGTAATACTGGTGCTCCTACCAACAATCCTGTTGCCCCTGTTACCAGGACAACTATAGGAAGAGCGGCCCAGAATGACATCCCTAATTCTATAGAGGCGCGAGGTGATGTTAGTATGGCTGTAGAGTAAGCTCCTACAGCAAAAAATGCTACATAACCCAAGTCTAATAATCCTGCCATACCAACGACTATGTTTAAGCCGAATCCCATTAACATATAGAGACCAACATTTAATAATACTTCACTTGGAAATACTCCCAACAATATAGGAAGTGATACAAGCAATGCAACACTAAAGAAAGCCGAGATATTGCGTTTAGCGATTATTAATAATGCGTTATTGGGGTCTTCCAATGTCGATTTTGTGTCTGTTAAGTTTGCATTTTGTCGTATATTCCAAATAGCAAAGATGAAACATAAGAGAATCAATGAGCCAACCAATATTTCCGAAACTGTAATAATTGTACTAACTAAGGTAGCCAAATTAGTCCCTAGTAGGTCACTTGTTGTGCTGACATCGTTAGAGAGGATACTTATGCATTTGGCTAGGTCTACATTGGGAGAACTATCGGCTGCTTGACATGAAGGTAGAATAGGCAAATCTTTGTCGCTTATTCCAATAAACCAGAATACTCTCATTGTGAGTGCAATCGTAAATATGATACTTACTGCGAATTGTAAAACCTTGGGGACATAAGTTACTATTATTCTTACAGTTTTATCGTATATTTTTGGTAAATGTGGCCATATTATTACTAGAGCAACAGTGGTTGCAAATATAGTTGTGGCACCTGCAATTGACAAGCCTTGGTTTTTCACCAGGAAATTCAACAGAACACTAGGCCATCCCTCTCTTGATAGGACAATCTTTAGCATATCACGTAGCATGCCAAGTGATACGACTGATGTCAGACCTAACACAAGAGGTAATCTTATTCTTGGATTAATGTTAAAGATTGCTGCACCTATGCCACCTAGAAGTGATCCCAAAACCGTAATGGTCATCATGACCTGAGACGCAGGTTGTTGTAATGTTAGCATTTCAAGTAATCCAGGAGATACGTTGATTAGGACTGAACGCATATCAACAAGCTGAGTAGCAAAAACGAAAATTGATAATGTGGCACCAACTATGAGTCCAGTTGTTACGCCAACAAAAATTTCAACCAAGAATGCAGGTTTATTTATTGTTGCGCCAGGCGTAGACATATCTTCTCTAAGTGTTTTGACTGCAACAGCACCACTACCGACAGCAATTATGATTAACATCGTGTGTCCCATTGATATTATTCCGCCGATAATGTCCCTTGCCCCAAATGTTTCAACCATACCAATTAGGCATACGAAAAGGGTCACTAAGCCTGAATAGATGCCAATCAACACGGTCTTAGTAGCGTGCTTGCGCTCTATTATCGTATTTATAGTGTTCGAGTCTGTCATAGTATTATGCTTTCTCTTCGGCTAATTTTTCGCCCAGGATACCTTGTGGTCTAAATATTAAAACTAACACAAGCATCACTATTGCAATGGCGTCCTTCAGCTGGTTTGCTCCTACAATTCCTAGTCCTTGTAGAATGAGATTAGGTCCTATAGACTCAAATATTCCAAGAAATACCCCCCCCAACATCGCTCCAGGGATATTTCCAATACCACCTAGTACTGCGGCTGAGAATGCTTTAAGTCCTGGCAAGAATCCCATGTTGTATCCAATGCCTTGTGGTTGATAAAGGCCGCGAAATACTCCTGCAGCACCGGCTAACATTCCGCCCAGCATAAATGTGATAACTATCACTCTGTTAACATCTATACCCATGAGAGATGCGATTTCCTTGTCTTCGGATACTGCACGCATTGATTTTCCCGTTTTGGTTTTCTCGACAAACCAATATAATCCTCCCATCATCAATATAGCTGCCATAGCTACTACGATTTGTACTACCTGTACAGTAACCGATCCGAAAGTCCAACGCCCCCACATTGCTCCAAATTCAGGATATGCTTTGAACCCAGAACCAAAGAATCCTCTAAATGTATACTGTAGGAAGAATGATGCTCCAATGGCAGTAATCAATGAAATCATTCGGGGAGCATTTTGTAGCTTGCGATAGGCTACACGTTCAAGAATTAATGCTACTAACGTTGAGGTTGCCATCGCAGACAAAAGCAATATAAAAATTGTGACCAGTGGTTGCGCTTGAAGAAAACCAGATTGCTCAAGTGCATCTGCTACAAAGAATGATACAAATGCACCTGCCATATAAACTTCGCCATGAGCGAAATTTATCATTAGCATAATGCCATAGACAAGTGAATACCCCAGTGCAATCAGGGCATATATACTTCCTTGAGCCAGTCCAGCTATTAGTAGACTTATCCAACTGCTAGGCGCATATTTTCCAGAAGAAAGCGTTACAGCAGATCCATAGATGACTAAGGCAATTACAGTTACACGCAGCACCCATAGTATTATTGAAACCCATGAAACCCGCTTTGATTTCTGTAAACTAGTCACTTGCAACCTATATTTGGTGTTTAAGCATTTGACCCTTCATTTACTAGTAGTTGAAGAAGGTGGACTATTTATTTTGTAAGTAAAGTTGTTGTGCAGACCCGGTAATCTTAGGGTTTGTACCTGAATCTAATAGACAGTGAATTGTAGAACTTACTATACTGTATCAGATTGATATACAGTGTATCATCAATTGTTGTTGTAAGTCAAACACTAGATAACATGTGCATTAATCGTATCCTTTGCATGTTTGTATAGTAGTGGGTGCTACAATATGTTTACACTAACAGTTGTTGTTGAACGATATTTGCTGAAGAGCTTATACTTGAATCAGATGAATAGTCTTGAAAATAATGACGGTAGCCATTTTATGCCAAAGGCAAGCAAGTTCTCAAAGCTTCAATATTGTTTTGTATTGAATATGTCTAACATTTAGTGCGGAGTTTGTTATAGGAGTTATTTACATGAACGCAAGCATAGAAAATACTGAAAGTTTTGATCCAATAATACCTACCCATATCATGCAAGATACTCATTTGAACGAACTGGCAGATTGCGAAATTTATCTTATAAGCGAATTGTGCCAAGTCACTGGTTCTTTCAAATTTAGAGCAGCATGGAATGTTGTAAATCAAGTTGATGCCCCAGGATTTTTAGCCGCCTCTTCAGGTAATTTTGGTCAGGCTCTTGCTTGTGCAGCGCAAATGCAAAATCGTAAATGTACTATTGTGATGCCTGACAAAGCTGCAAAAGTCAAGGTCGATGCAGTCAGAAAATATGGGGCTGAGGTGGATCTTGTCGACACAAATATTATGTCTCGAGAACAGCGAGTATTAGAATTGTCAAAATCTCTACCAGATTATTATGTGTCTAGCGCATATGATAGCGAACACGTAATTAATGGGAATGCTTCATTAGGTATTGAGTTGGCTGATGCTATACCATATATTGACGCGGTAATAGCACCTGTAGGTGGAGGTGGTCTAAGTTCGGGAATAATATCCGGATTGCGATCTAGGGATATTGATATGTCAGTTTGGGGAGCTGAGCCATCAATAGCAAATGATGCTGCCCGGTCTTTGCAAAATGGGACTTTGATTTCGAATGATAAGGAACCTGACACTTTAGCTGATGGTGCCCGTACAATAAGTTTGGGTAGGCTAAATTTCGCAATTCTTTCTCATGAAATGAGTGGAGTCATAGAGGTTGATGAGAGTCTAATTGGTGTTGCAATGAAACATTTGCATCAATGTGACCTACGAGTGGAGCCTACAGGAGCATTGTCTGTCGCAGCTCTTTTTGTTGAAACTAAGCAGTTTGCAGGCTTGAAAATAGGATGCGTTCTCAGTGGAGGTAATGTTGATGATGAAGTATATTCTAGTTTGATTGGATTATAGATATTTCGTACGTGCTAACATAATCAACTTATGTCATACATTCAATCTTCTTTTTTGAGTATTAGTACAGATCTATGAGATCTTTTCTCACTCGATGGGCTGTTAATGTGGTTGCTATCTGGGTAGTATTTAAGTTTGTACCTGGAGTGACAGTTGTTGCAACCAGTTTGGATGCGATCATAGCAAATGGATTGATATTAGGATTAGTAAATTCAATTATTCGTCCTTTGCTTAGACTTGTGACCTTTCCTTTAATCATAGCGACCTTGGGTTTAGGAACTTTGATAGTGAATACTTGCATGTTTGTTCTTGCTGGATGGTTGGGAAGTTATCTGGGCTATGGATTTAGTGTAGATGGATTTGTTGCAGCGTTTGTAGGTGCGCTGGTAGTTAGCATTGTAAGTGTACCCACTAACTTGGTTTTTAGATTGGCTTTCAGGTAGTTCAAGTGCTAGGGAAGAGCATGTGCTGTTATCTATGATAACAGTTGTGTTTACAAATATTGCTTGACAATCATCCATCCGAATCTGTAAGTTTCGAGTAGAAGTAACGTCCTAGGATAGATGCACTTGCCATAATTGGTACTATAAGCAACGCTGCTAAAATTCCCTGCACTGCCAGTGCTCCTACTACACCTACAAATATTACTCCTGGATGAAGTCGCAAGCGATTGCTCATGATTTGTGGCCGTAGCCATATATTTTCAATCTGTTGTACAAAAAAGTATAGAGCAGCTACTAGCAATCCAAACCATCCATTAGGAATATTGAGATAGGTGGACCCGAGCACCATTCCAACAGCTATTGCTACTATTCCAGATACAGTGGGTCCGAGCGAAGGTACTATGTCTAGCAGTCCAGCTAACACACCTAAAATTACAGCTCCGGGCAAACCTATGGCTACTCCGCCTAGGGCTGCCAATATTCCTACGATTAACATCAAGAGTAATTGACCTCTTAAGAATGCTCCCCATGCATGGTCAATTTCGGTGAGTAACTGTTCCCACTCATGACGTACATTTTGTGGAGCAAGCTTTAGCATATTTTGTTTCAGTTGACTTCCATCTTTGAGAAAGTAGAATAATGTAACCATAGTAATCAACACCCAAATCATGTTGCCGGTAAAAGTTGCAATAAAATTGAGTGTGTTTCCTGCTATTGTAGCAACTGATTCTGCAATAAATTGATCAATATTAGTCACCCAATCACTGGGCAATAGAGTGATACCCGCTATAGTAAATGATTGCGAAAAAAGTAGACCTGTAGTGTCTAGTACCCAATTCACAGTTTCGGAAAGGTCATTATTGTTCTCAAGCTCATCAAGTGCTATATATGGAAAGGCTACTAGCAATACAGTAAGGAGTGTATAGACCACAACCACTGCCACATTATGGTTCATGCGAGTGTGATTGCAGAGCCAAGTAACAAGCGGGTTTAAAGTAAATGCGAGTAAAGCTGATATTACTATTGGACCAATTAGTGGCTTCGCTATCCAGATTAACCATACTAACAGAAGTCCAAGAACTATTGTTACTGTATATTTGGTCGATTCAGTCCATTTTGTGTTCATTGTTATCAAGCATGTTACAGTATCTACTTGTTAGTATTCGTAATTGAATTGTCGGAACTCATTCCATAAACACTATTGACAGGTACCGTGAAAAGGAAGCCAGTATTGGGTTTATCCAATCCACCCGTTATCTTTTGGGCGACTTGAATGAGTTCTTCTAACAAATTGTTGTCTTCAACTACCGTAAAAAATGTGCAATGATGATGTTGTTTGGATTTCAGAATATCAGTCAGGCTTAGATAAAACGGTAGATCAGCTATTTCTGCGCTATGACGTATATTACCGAGACCGGTCGTATTTATGCAAGTGATTCCCCTTGCGCCTGCTGCTTCCCATGCTTCTAGCAAATCAGCAGATTTATCAAGATCGTTTAGTACAAATATTATCATTTGTTTCATGGTTGTTTTCCTAATCTGGTGACAATATCGGTGAGTTTGAATTATCAGGGAGAGTCTTTTCTGATAGTCTATGTAATATGATTGGTGTAACTAAAGTGACTACGATAACTGTTACAACTGTGATGGAGAAAACTTCTTGGTTGATAATACCGTGCGTTAATCCAAGTGTAGCTACTATAAGTCCTACTTCACCGCGCGAAATCATTCCTGCTCCTACTTGCATAGATTCCTGTAAGTTCATTCCGCCTAAACGTGCGCCCAAAGTACATCCTGCTAATTTGCTAATTATTGCCACTATAATAATGGCGGATGTGATCCATATTAGGTCTCCTGTAATGCTTCTGGCGTTAGCTTGCAGACCTATGTTAGCAAAGAAAACCGGCACAAACAGTGAATAGGCGATGGTAGAAACTCCGTCAATAATACGGTCCCGCTGTAAAGTTCGACTAAGGAAAAGACCTGCAAGAAACGCGCCGGTAATTGCTGCTATACCTCCTATGACCTCTGCTGTCCATGAGTACACTAATGCTACAACGAGTGTGAAAAGATATATTCCTTGATTTATACGTAGGCCATCAATCCAATTTGTCAGTCTTGGCAGCAACCATATTCCAGCTGCAATGCTAATTGTGAAAAAGCCTACCATCTGTAACAGTATCGTCAATATTTCACCAACTCCACCAGTAGATTGGCTGCTGGTTAATGCAGTGAATATTGACAGACCTAATAACACTAATACGTCGTCAATTACAGCTGCACCCATCATAGAGACGCCAACTCTGCTGCGTAATATTCCTAATTCCATTAGTGTTTGCGCGGATATACTTACGCTGGTTGCTGCTAGTATCAAGCCAATAAATACTGATGTGTGCGTCGGCATTCCAAAAAGGACGCATATTCCCCAACCCATTAGTAGAGGAGTGATAACACCTAAGGTGCCTGCTAATCCTGCTACTTTACTCGAATCAACTAGATCATCCAAATGTAGGTGCATTCCTGCAAGTAGCATCAAAAGAATTACACCGAATTCTCCGAGATGGGCTATAAATTCACCTAAATGCTGGTCAGTAAACATGCTCCACTTCATCATGTTTAATACAGTAGGACCTAAGGCTATGCCTGCGAGTAATTCTCCAACGACTGCAGGTTGTTTTAAACGCACACTTAAATATCCACCAACTTTTGTAAAAGTTACGATTATTGTAAGTGCTAATATGAATTGCAGAAAATTATTCATTAGTTTATTATTTTATTAATAATATTATTCCAATTTGTATACTATTATACGATTGTTATAGCGGTGCGTGAAATATTTTATGAATATACTTTTTCGTGGCGGTGCTGTTGCTACCGAAACTGAAACAAAAATAGCTGACCTATTGGTAATGGGCGATAAGATAGTATCTATAGGCACAGATTTGTCAGCGTCAGATGCTAGAGTAGTTGATTGTAGCGGTCTAATTTTACTGCCAGGTGGTGTTGAACCTCATGCACATTTGTCTCTTCCTATGTTTGATACGATTAGTTCGGACAATCACTTCACTGGTCATAGGGCTGCTGCTTTTGGCGGTACTACTACAGTGATGGATTTTACTTCGCAGTCTCCTGGGACTTCATTGCAACAATCTATTGATTTTTCCCGCGCTCAGGCATCCCAAATGGCGGCAGTCGATTACTCTTTTCATGTAAATGTGACTGATTTATCTAATAATGTGGCAAGTGAGATAGCTGGTCTACCTTCTCAGGGATTAACTACGCTTAAAGTTTTTACTGCTTATAATGGTCGACTTCGCCTATCTGATGAAGAAATTTCAAAAGTGCTTAATATTTCTAGAGACAATGGTATGTTAGTTATGATACATATCGAGGATGGTGATGAGATTGATCGGTTGGTTGCTAGCGCGTTGTCAGATGGTTATACAGAGCCGATATGGCATGCCCGTACACGGCCTGCACATGGGGAAGTAATTGTAGGAAGGCGCATACTAGAAATAGCTGAAAGTAGTAAAGCCGGGTTATATATTGTTCACATTACTACTGCAGGGCTGCTCAATCAGATAACTTCTGCTCGTAAACGGGGAGTACATGTTATGGGGGAAACCTGTCCGCAATATCTATTTTTCACACAAGAAGATTTGTTGAGACCTGATGGAGCCAACTGGGTATGTTCTCCTCCACTCCGTAGTGTTGATGACAATGATGCTCTTTGGCAGGGATTGTCAGATGGGAGCATACAGACTGTTGGAACAGATCATTGTCCGTTTTTTGCGGATGGTGCTACTCCAATAGAGTTTGATGGACAGCAAGTGGCTATACCTGGTAAAGAGTTAGGTAAAAATGATTTTACGCGGATCCCTAATGGGCTGCCAGCGATAGAGCATAGAATGTCTTTGCTATGGCATTTTGGCGTTTCTGCAGGAAAGCTGTCTGTGCAAAGATTTGTTGAATTAACATCTGGCAATCCTGCTCGAATATTTGGTTTGTATCCGCAAAAAGGTACATTATTACCAGGGTCTGATGCAGACATTGTGTTATGGGACCCGAACATTAAACATACAATCAGTGTCGCAAATTCGCATATGCGCACAGACCATGATTTGTGGGAAGGAGTTGAGGTGGAAGGGTACCCATTACAAGTGTATTTGCGTGGTCATTTATTGGTTGATAGGGATAAATGGTTAGGTAAAGCCGGATATGGTCAATTTCTGCATAGGCACGCAAACGCTCAAATCATGTAATTATTCCCACTCTATGGTTGCGGGTGGTTTCGTACTGATATCATAAACTACCCTGTTGACACCACGAACCTCATTTATTATGCGACTAGATATTTTAGCAAGGATTTCGTATGGTAGGTGTGCCCAGTCAGCGGTCATGAAATCATTGGTAACTACTGCTCGAAGCGCTATAACTTCTTCGTATGATCTTGCGTCACCCATTACACCCACTGATTTTACTGGCAAAAGCACTGCAAATGACTGAGATGTTGCATGTCTCAACAAATTAGCTTGCTGCAATTCTGATTGCATAATACTATCTGCATTTCTTAGAAGGTCTAGTCGCTTGGGAGTGACTTCACCAAGGCATCGTATCGCCAGTCCTGGTCCTGGGAAAGGTTGTCTCCACACCATTTCATCTGGTAAACCTAGTTCTGTGCCCACTTTACGGACCTCATCTTTAAACATAAAACGTAGTGGTTCTATCAAATCGAACTTGAGGTCATCAGGTAATCCTCCGACATTGTGATGCGTCTTTATTTTTGCTGACTTGTCCTTGTCTTTTCCACTACTTTCAACTACATCCGGATATATAGTACCTTGTACTAGAAATTTGGCTTTACTACCTAATCGTTGCGCTTCTCTTTCAAAAACTCGTATGAATTTTTCCCCTATTAATTTACGCTTGTCTTCAGGATCTACAACTCCTGATAGTACATTTATAAATTCATTTGCTGCAGGAATAACTTCAAAGCGAAGTTGCATATGGTTTTGGAATGTTCTGACTACTTGGGTAGTCTCATCTGCTCTCATCAGACCAGTATCTACATAAAAACATGATAACTGATCTCCGATAGCTTCATGCACTAAAGCTGTTGCTACTGTTGAGTCAACTCCACCACTTACTGCAGCAATCACTTTTTCATCACCTACTCTGGATCTAATCTGGTGTATGCTATCTTGCACAATACGACTAGGCACCCAATCGCGTTTTATACAAGCAGTTTCTAAGAAAAGATCAAAGATTTCACTACCATGTTCTGTGTGATGTACTTCCGGATGAAATTGTAATCCAAAAATTGATAATTCCGAATTTTCCATCGCGACAATTGGGCAGGTTTTGCTAGAAGCTGTGATATGAAAACCAGGTGGAACCTGGGCAACTTGGTCTCCATGGCTCATCCAAGCTTTAAATGTATTTCCTTCAATATATTCTGGAAATAGTACAGAGTTAGAGTGACACGCAACTAAACTGCGCCCATATTCGTGAGCAGGGGCTTGTGAAACTAATCCGCCTATATTTTGTGCTAGAATTTGCATTCCATAACATATACCTAGGATTGGGATCTTCGATGCCAGGATATAGTCTGGTAGTGTTGGTGCGTCCTTTTCGTATACACTGTTAGGGCCGCCTGATAGAATAAATGCTTTTGGCTGAATTTCTAGTACTTTGTCCGCATTTGTATCAAAAGGAAATAGTACACAATAAACTTGTGCTTCTCGTATACGTCTAGCAATAAGTTGCGAGTATTGTGACCCGAAATCTATGATAGCAACTGAATCCATATCGTAATAATAAAACTATATTAATCGGCGAAAACTATATTACTCTCACTCATCTCCGAGATAGGAGCTAGTGATTTTATTGGCACATTTAGTTTTGATAACGCTGAGCGACCATCCTCAAAAGTTTTCTCAATCAATGTTCCAATACCAACTACATCTGCACCTGCTGCCTCCGCTAGATTTGCAAGTCCAAGGATGGTTTGCCCAGAGGCTAAAAAATCATCAATGATGAGTGCTTTTTCGCCTGCTTGTAGATACTCAGGAGATATGATTAATTCTACCAAGCGGCCCTTTGTATGCGATGGTGCTAATGTGAGTAAAACTTCATCTGGCATAGTAACCGGTTTGTGTTTGCGAGCATATACAACAGGTAAGTTAAGATACATGGCAGTCATCAAAGCAGGTGCAATCCCAGATATTTCTGCTGTGAGGATTTTGGTAGCTGCTACATCTGAGAATTTAGACGCAAGAGCGCTTCCACAAGATTTCATCAGTATAGGATCTACTTGGTGATTGATAAATCCGTCAACTTTTAGAATGCCTTTGCCTAGATATTTGCCTTGGGTTCGAATGCGATCCTTAAGGTCTTTCATGTATGTCTCCCTATCATAATGTTGCAATGAGTATATGTAAATTTAGCTATACATAGTGTAATTATAGTGTATGTGAAACCAGTATTTTCATTGACGGGTTTTTCTTGCTATGGTATTATCGCACTCTGTTTAACACAAGTAATAAAA
>DFQC01000015.1:72019-91541 GCA_002377585.1 Anaerolineales bacterium UBA3499
ACAAGTAATAAAATAACACTATTACAGTTATTAAGCAAAGTAATAGTTTGAGCAATCATAAGGGGATACTACAATAGCAAGACTTTATCGTAGAAACATAAAACAAGTACGCAACAAGTCTGATGCTTTCCGAATTAACGGTAGGATTAGGGCTAAAGAAGTGCAGTTGATTGGACCCGATGGTAACAATAGAGGGTCGGTGCCTATAGCTGAGGCGCTAGCTATTGCGCAGGAAGCTGATTTAGACTTGGTAGAGGTGTCTCCCAATGCTAATCCGCCTGTTTGCCGGGTCCTTGACTATGGCAAATTTTTGTATGAGCGATCCAAGAAAGAAAAAGAGGCTCGAAAATCACAAAAGCAGGTTGAGATCAAAGAGATTAGATTGCGGCCAAAAACCACAGTTCATCACCGATCATTTAAGGTGCGTGATGCACGCAGATGGCTCGGAAGTGGCATGAAGGTTAGGGTTCGGATTAGATTTAGAGGTCGTGAGATTACTTTGCCTGATGTTGCTAGGGAAGATATGGATGAGATTTATCAAGAGCTATCAGATGTTGCACATATTGAGTCGCCTCCTAGTATGGAAGGTAGAACCATGCTAATGGTGCTAGCTCCAGGTGCTGACAAAAATTCCTGAATTATAATGATAAGGTAATATAGAATCAAAGAAATGTTAATGGTTGTGTGTAATTATGCCTAGAAAGAAAACAAAGAAAAAATACAAGATAAAGACTCATCGTGCTACAGCAAAACGGTTCAAGGTTACCGGTTCTGGGAAACTAGTGCGTACAAAGATTGGTAAGGGTCATCTTAGACGAAATACTTCGAAACGTACTAAGGCTCTGTTCTCAAAAATGATAGAAGTTGAATCGCCTAGTATTAACAAGAGAGTGCGAAGATTGGCTCCATATCTTAGACGTTATAAGTACAATCCGCCTGCTTAGTTAGGTTGATATCAAAGAGGTTTAATAATGACAAGAGTTAAAACCGGCCCATACCGGCGCCGTCGTCACCAAAAGATAATTAAGAGTATGCAAGGTCAGTTTGGATCTAGACATCGTTTGTGGCGTAGAGCAAATGAGTCGATGCTAAAAAGTTACTGGTATGCTTACCGTGACCGTAGGGTGCGTAAGCGGGATCGTAGGCGTTTGTGGATAATGCGCATAAACGCTGCTGTACGACAACGTGGTATTAGTTATAGTGTTTTTATGCATAAGTTGCGTGAAGCAAATATACAACTTAATCGGAAAACACTTGCTGATTTAGCTGTAAGAGATCCTAATGCATTTTCAGCAGTTGCTGATTTAGCTATCAAGCAGTAACGTGATTTTAGTATAGTAGTGTATATTTGCTGTAGTTGAATAATCAAAACCATAATTATATTGCACGTTAGTGGACCCATGTGGCCGTGCCCCCTAGGAAACTAGATGGTTCCAGGTGGGTGTGAAACTGACGGAAGCTTAAAACGGAAAGGAGAATACCCCCAAATGACTGTCATATCAATGAAACATTTACTTGAAACCGGTATGCATTTTGGCCATCGTAAAGGTAGATGGCATCCCAAAATGAAACCTTACATTTTCACTGAACGTAATGGTATTCATATTATAGATTTGCAGCAAACGGTTCGGGCATTACATGAAGCATGTGACCTCATACGAGATACAGTAGCTTCCGGAGGAGAGGTGTTATTTGTAGGAACGAAAAGGCAGGCTCAAGATGCTATTGAGAATGAGTCTCAAAGGTGTAACATGCCATATGTGAACAGACGTTGGCTTGGAGGCATGATAACAAATTGGCGTACTATGAAAGAGCGTATCGATGAACTCGAGCGATTGGAAAGTGAAAACGAGGCAGGAGAATGGGATGCTCTAAAAAAGAAAGAGCGTCTAATGCTGAATCGGAAAATTGACAAGCTCCAGTATCGACTTGGAGGAATTCGCTCTATGAATGGTTTGCCTAGACTAATGTTTGTGGTGGATGTTCGTCGTGAATCTGCTGCTATTAAAGAGGCTAACATTCTCAATATACCTGTAATTGCTATGGTAGATTCAAATTGTGATCCTTCGCCTGTAGAATATGTTTTACCTGCTAATGATGATGCTATTCGTGCTATCCGGCTAATGATGACATATATGGCTGATGCAGTCCTAGAAGGTGTCAATCTACGTAAGGATGAAGAGTCTACAGATGAACAAGGATTACACCGTTCAGCAGATGCTATGGAAACGATAGCTGAGTCTGATGAGGATTTATTAGGTGCATCAACTTTAGCAAAACTGAGTAGTGGGGAATTGGATTTTGCAGGAGTACCAGACGATGCCGGTACTATTGACAAAACAGAAAATGAAACATCATCAGAGTCTGTTGATAGTCCTGACCTAAAGTCAGTGGAAGATGATGACAATAATAACGTGGATGATTCTGATTTAGACAAAGCGGAATCTGATATAGTAAAAGCTGATGATATAGAAGATTCATCGGGCTCTAAGTTGGAGGAATAATATGGGGGTAAGTGCTATTCAGGTAAAAGAATTGCGTAGTGCAACTGGTGCACCAATACTAGATTGTAAGAAAGCTCTAGAAAAAAATAAAGGGGATTTGGAGCAAGCTGTAGATTGGCTTAGAAAACAAGGATTGTCGAGTGTTGCCAAAAAAGCAGGTAGAGAGGTAAGTGAGGGATTGATTGACTCTTACATTCATCCTGGTAATCGTGTAGGAGTAATTGTCGAGGTAAATTGTGAGACAGATTTTGTCGCCAAAACTGATGATTTTCGTGCGTTAGTGCATGACATCCTTTTACATATAGCTATGGCTAATCCGTTGTGTATTGATAAAGATGACCTCCCATCCGAAGCTTTGACCAAAGAGGAGAATCTTTTTCGAGAGCAGGCTCTTAAGGAAGGAAAGCCTGATAATATTGTTGACAAGGTTGTTGCTGGAAAACTAGAGAAGTATTACAAACAAGTATGTTTGTTGAGGCAGCCTTTTATAAAAGATGAGGATCAAATAGTACAGGATTTAGTTAACAATGCGATTGCCAAGTTGGGTGAAAATATTGTTGTACACAGATTTGTGCGTTTTGAACTAGGTCAATAACCTAAATTTAATTCTGATATGGTATGTGCAGATAAGAGGCATATACAAACATGAGCAATACATACAAATACAAACGGGTACTTTTGAAATTAGGGGGCGAGGCTCTAGCATCATCTGGTGGTGTTGGGATTGATCCTAAGCAGGCTGACAAAGTTGCTGAAGTTATAGGCTCTGTTGCTACACAAGGAGTGGAGATAGCCATAGTTGTTGGCGCAGGTAATTTGTGGCGAGGTACCACAGGTACTGATAGTGGGATGGAACGTACTATTGCTGATCATATGGGCATGCTTGCTACTGTGATGAACTCAATTGCTTTGCAAGATGCTCTTGAGCGTAGCGGAATCTCTACTAGAGTGCAAACAGCAATAGAAATGAAAGCAGTTGCCGAGCCATATATTTGGCGTCGTGCTGTACGGCACTTGGAGAAGAAGAGGTTAGTTATTCTAGGAGGAGGAACGGGTAACCCTTATTTCACAACTGATACTGCAGGTGCACTTCGCGCTGTGGAAATAGATGCCGATATTCTCATTAAAGCAACTAAGGTTGACGGTGTTTACTCCTCTGATCCTCAAGAAAACCCCGATGCTGAGAAATATGATCGGCTTTCTTATATGGAAGCCATAAACCTTCGTTTGAAGATTATGGATAGTACGGCATTGTCTTTGTGTATGGACAACAATATGCCCATTGCAGTGATCAACTTGTGGAAGAAAGATAGTTTGTTGCAAATTGTGCGGGGAGATACTGTAGGCACATTAGTGTCCAATTGATTTGCACTACAATGTTGTGACGGAATTGTTGCATAGGTGTATACTGAAGACGCCTAAATTACTAATAGTCCAATAGTTCAATTAATACTAACAAATAGTTTCTGAGGTCTAAACTGGCTATGATTAAGGAATTGATGCAAGATGCTAGAGATCGTATGCAAGCTTCTATTAGTGCATTGGAAGATGGGCTGTCGACCATTCGAACTGGCAGAGCTTCACCTGTTCTTGTGGAAAAATTAATGATAAATTATTATGAACAGCAGACTCCACTTAATCAGTTGGCTAGTATTAGTGTTCCGGAGCCTCGCATGATAGCTATTAGACCGTTTGATAGCAGTACTGTTAGTGAAATTGAACGTAGTATCATGGCTTCAGATTTGGGACTTACTCCCAACAATGATGGCAAAATTATAAGACTAAGCATTCCACCTTTGACAGAGGAACGTAGGAAGGAAATAACTAAGGTGGTAGGGCAGAGAGTAGAAGAGGCTCGTGTATCAGTACGCAATGTGCGTCGAGATACGCAAAATGATATGCGCGATTTTGAGCGTGAAAAATTGATATCGGAAGATGAGTTAGAGCAGGGTCAGAAAGAATTGCAGAAATTAACTGATCAATCAGTGGAAAAAATAAATGCGCTTGGAGATAGCAAACATGATGAAGTTATGCATGTATAATAGGTGTATTATAGGTTTTAAGATTGGTCCCCGGGGTATCATTCCCGACTATAGGTTGACTATCTAATTTATATCAATTCGGAAATGTCTACAAGCAAATATATTGCCTCAAATATGGTGATACCAGGCCATGTGGCCATAATAATGGACGGTAACGGTCGGTGGGCTGAGCAGCGTGGGCTGCCGAGGCTGGCTGGGCATCGTGCTGGCACGGAAAATCTTCGAAAGATTATTGAAGAATGTGTCAATCTGAATATTAAGCACCTTACTATTTATGCATTTTCTACGGAAAACTGGCAGAGGCCACCCGATGAAGTTTCTGGACTTATGAAGTTATTAGAAACTATGCTTGACCGTGAACTTAAATCACTACACAAAAATGGTGTGAGAATACGACATTTAGGCCATTGTGTCGGAGTTAATAAGCGACTGGTGCAGAAAATCACTGAAGCAGTTGAACTAACCAGTGGTAATTCCAAGATGGTGCTCAATGTAGCTTTTAATTATGGTGGAAGGGATGAGATGGTTCGTGCTGTACAAGGAATCATCTCAGATGGACTAGGTGTTGAAGAAATTACGGAAGAGTCAATAAGTGACTATCTGTATACTGCTGGTCAACCGGATCCTGACTTGATAATTAGAACAAGTGGCGAATATCGGATTAGCAATTTCTTGGTATGGCAAGGTGCATATTCAGAGTGGTATTTTACAGATGCTCTTTGGCCAGACTTCAATGAACAGGAACTGTATCGTGCTCTTGTGTTTTTTGGTAAAAGAGAGCGTAGATTTGGTCAGATTTCTGCGCAGATTGTGTGATGTTACGCGAAAGATTAGTCACAGCAGGTCTTTTAGTACCAATATTTCTTTGGGTGATTTATCAGGGCGGCTGGATATACAATGTTGTAGTATTTGTTCTGTTAACAATTGCGGTATGGGAGTTTTTCGAAATTGCTGCTAAAGTTTCATTGAGTCCGTCTCGGGTGATTGGTTTGTTGAGTATGTGGGCGTTTGCGGCTGTCACTGGAGTAACAACAGATAATTGGTTTCTTCCTTGCGTTTTCGCAGTACTCATGATTACAACTATTTGGCATATTATCGACTACGAGAAGGGAGCGACACATTCACTACAAAATTGGGCATTGTCATTGATTGTACCAGTTTATATTGGTCTATTAGGTGGCCATTTCTTGTCACTACGTGCTTTGCCTTCTGGGCAATGGTTAACTCTTACTGTATTGCCTGTAGTGTGGATTTCAGATACTGGTGCATACATGGTTGGTAGACGCTATGGAAAGCATGCGCTCGCGCGTCGTACCAGTCCGCACAAGACGTGGGAAGGTCTTGCAGGAGGAATAGCTTTCGGAGCAGTTTTTGGCGGTTCATTAGTTTTACTATGGCAGTGGATAGGTGTATTATCTTCCGATGTGTTAGAGTGGTATCAAGGAGTAGTTATTGGAATTATAGTATCTCTCGCTGGTTTGGTGGGCGATTTAGGTATATCTTTGTTCAAACGTCAGGCTAAGATAAAAGACACTGGTAGGATTTTTCCTGGTCATGGAGGGGTGCTTGATCGTATTGATTCATGGTTGTTAGCAGGAGCATCCAGTTATTATTATGTTTTGCTAATTGCATTATTTTGAACAATAAATATAATATGGATACCCATATCGTAGTTTTGCAAAATGAGTGATATAAATACTTCTAATCCAGACCGTAATCTTGCGCTTGAACTCGTAAGGGTAACAGAATCAGCCGCCCTTGCGTGCGGAAGATTTATGGGTCGTAATGAAAAGAATGCTAGTGATCATGCTGCTGTGGAGGCTATGCGGCTCATGCTCAATACGATTGACATGAAAGGAACTGTGGTTATTGGAGAGGGCGAGAAGGATGATGCGCCTATGTTGTTTAATGGTGAAGTTGTAGGTACAGGTAGTGCACCAAGTATTGATATTGCTGTCGACCCAATTGATGGTACTAGTTTACTAGCTATGGGTCGCGCAAATTCTTTAGCTACAGTGGCTGCATCTGATAGCGGTAGTATGTTTAATCCGGGACCGTTTGTTTACATGGACAAAATAGCTGTTGGTCCGGATGCGAAAAATTCTATAGATGTTGAGGCTCCAGCAAGTGATAATTTAGCAAACATTGCTAGGGCCAAGGGTTGCGATGTTGATGATCTTACTGTAGTTGTGTTGGATCGCCCACGTCATCAAGAGCTTATAACTAACTTGCGAAAGACTGGGGCTCGCATCCGTTTGATCACTGATGGTGATGTAGCTGGAGCAGTGATGACAGCATGGCCTGGATCAGGCATTGATGTATTGATGGGAATTGGTGGTACGCCGGAGGGAGTGTTATCAGCTTGTGCACTAAGATGTATGGGTGGAGAAATCCAAGGCAAACTTTGGCCTCGGAATGATAACGAAAAATCATTGGGTCATAAATTGGGTTACGATTTCAATTCTGTCCTGCAAATGGAAGACTTGGTGTCTAGTGATAATTGTTTTTTTGCAGCTACTGGGATTACTGATGGAGAGTTAGTTAGCGGGGTGAAATATTTTGGGGATGGTGCTAGAACGCACTCTTTAGTAATGCGTTCTAAATCAGGAACCGTTAGAGAAGTTATTAGTAAACATCGTTCGGACAAACTAATGCGTTTTTCGCAAATTGTGTATGATCAGGAATAATAATATGGATATAGCTAAACTAGAAAAGAAAACCTTGGAAGAATTACGAAAACTATGTAAGGAGTTGGAAGTATCGGGGTATAGGCGAATGAAAAAGGATGATTTAGTCTTAGCCCTTTTGCGGGCTAAGGCTGAGAAAGGAGGCCATACCTTGCGGGGCGGTATCTTGGAAATAGTTGATGATGGCATAGGTTTTTTGAGATCCGGACAATTGCTTCCTAGTGCAGATGATGTTTATGTAAGTCAGTCACAGATTAAACGTTTTGGTATGCGTACAGGAGACATGGTCATTGGACAAGTCAGACCTCCGAAAGATAGTGAAAAATATTTTGGTCTGATACGTGTTGAAGCAGTAAATGGGATGGATCCTGAAGAGGCCAAGAAGCGTCCAACTTTTCACTCATTAACACCAATTTTTCCGGATGAACGTTTTGATTTAGAAACTGATCAACATTCATTAGCAACTAGACTTATCAATCTGGTTGCTCCTATTGGTAAGGGGCAGCGTGGATTAATAGTCTCGCCTCCTAAGGCCGGTAAAACGACTGTAATGAAACAGCTGGCGAATGCTATTTCACTGAAGTATCCGCAAGTTCACTTAATGGTTGCATTGATTGGTGAGCGTCCGGAAGAGGTAACTGATATGGACCGTTCTGTAGATGCTGAAGTTGTAGCTAGTACATTCGATGAACCAGTTACAGCACACGTAAAAGTCGCTGAAATGGCCTTGGAGCGTGCAAGACGTTTAGTAGAATGCGGTCGCGACGTTGCTATTTTGTTGGATTCTATTACTCGTCTTTCTCGAGCTTATAATTTGATAGTGACTCCTTCGGGTCGTACACTGTCGGGTGGACTTGACCCAGCAGCTTTGTATCCTCCTAAACGTTTCTTTGGAGCAGCGAGAAATATAGAACATGGAGGTTCACTGACTATAGTTGCTACTTGCTTGGTAGATACAGGATCAAGGATGGATGACATGGTGTATGAAGAGTTTAAGGGCACTGGGAATATGGAATTACATTTGTCGAGAAGATTGCAGGAACGTAGAGTGTTTCCAGCCCTTGACATAGATCGGTCATCTACCAGGAGAGAAGAATTACTATTAGGACCTGATATTACTCAACGAGTTTGGTTGATGCGGCGTATGTATAATCAGATGATTTCTCCAGCACCAGCGGGAGCAGGCATGGATATGGGAGCTGCGACTGAGGCAGTAATGCAGCAAATACGGCAATCAGAGAACAATTTTGAGTTTTTGGAACAATTAGGGAAAGACTCCGACTAATTTTGTCATATGACTAAAGATTGGTGGTTGGTAGGGATTAGGAAATTAGTAGACCTTTTATATAAGTAAGTGTTCCGTTTATTAATTGTACGTTATGGTGTCCATGTAGTACTTTTGTTGATAGTTATTGTAACTATTGGCGTCAGTGCTTTCAATATAGAAATCGAATTTCCCAGTGTGCTTTTAGATTATTCCAATCTTGAGCAACCAGTAATAGAATCAAGTGAGGATGCGGCAAACTTTGTTAATTCAATTGTATCGTATCCTGAGGGCAGTGTATTTTCTGATCAGATTACTCGCACAATCAACCTTCGGACTCATATACCGAGCAGACCTCGGCAAGAGGTGATTACCTATACTGTAAGGTCAGGCGATACACTTTTTGGGATATCCGAGAAATATGGAATTACTCCCGAAACTATTTTATGGAGTAATTCCATATTGAAAGATGATCCACATCTATTACGACCTGATCAAGAATTACTTATATCGCCAGTGACAGGAGTTGTGAGAGTAGTTCAAGCAGATGATACTGTGGATGGATTAGCCTCTGTATATCGAGCCGATGCTGAGGACATAATTAATTGGCCTGGCAATAATCTTGACCCTGATAATCCTGACCTTATTAAGGATAGTGTGATTGTTGTGCCGGGGGGAGAGCGTGATTTTGTGCAGTGGACTGTGCCGCGAATTGCCAGAGCAAAGCGTAACCCACTTCCTACCGGTGCTGGTCCTGGTGCCTGCACGGGTGGTTACCAGGGTGGTGCAGTAGGCTCTGGAAGTTTTATATGGCCAGCTAGTAATCGCTATCTTTCAGGTTACAATTATAGTGGATATCATCCTGCTATTGATATAGCAGCCGGTTTAGGAGCTCCAATATATGCTTCCGATAGCGGTGTTGTAGTTTTTGCTGGATGGAGTAACTGGGGCTACGGTTACATGGTCGTAGTTGATCATGGTAATGGATGGCAAACACTTTATTCACATCTTTCTCAATGGAATGTAAATTGTGGTCAATCAGTATATCAGGGCAATGTGTTGGGGCTATCAGGTAGTACAGGAAATTCAACAGGACCACATTTGCATTTTGAGATCAATTATCAGGGTACACGGGTAAATCCTTGGAACTATTTACCATGAGGTCATTAAGCGCGTGAAACTTTCAGTGATTGTTCCAGTTTTCAATGAAGCAGAAACAATTAATGAAATTGTTGACCGTGTACGCAAAGTGCCATTAGAAAAGGAGATTCTCCTTGTGGATGATTCGTCTACCGATGGATCTGGGGAAATACTTGCAAAATTAAGTTCCGATCCGGATACATTAGTGTTGTCGCATCCAGTGAATCGAGGAAAAGGTGTCGCGATAGCTACGGCACTTAAAGTGGTCAGTGGAGATGTTGTTGTGATCCAGGATGCTGATTTAGAATACAATCCCCAAGATTACTTGAACCTGATAGAACCAATATTACAAGAAGGTGCTGCTGTAGTTTATGGGGTGAGAAATCTTAGTAGCCAGCGAGCTATCATGCGATTAGGTAACAATTTGCTCAGCTGGATAGCTAGCTTGTTGTTCAATGTAAAGTTGCATGATATGGAGACTTGCTACAAGATGATGACCAGAGAAGTTTTTCAAACATTGTCACTCGAGTGCAGACGTTTTGATGTTGAGGCAGAAATTACTGCGAAAATACTCCGCGCAGGTTTCGTCATAAAAGAGTGTCCTATTACCTACAATGCTCGTTATGATAACAAAAAGCTTTCACCATTAGACGGTATACCAACACTACGTGCTCTAGTGAAGTACAGATTTTTTACGTAATGGAACCTGACCTGTTTGACCATGCCATGCAGAGTAGGATGGAATCTGAAGCTCCATTAGCTGCTAGGATGCGTCCTCGCGATTTGGATGAATTTGTAGGTCAACAGGAAATAGTGGGACAAGGACGGTTGCTTCGACGTGCGATCGAAAGTGATCGTCTTTTTTCATCTATTTTGTTGTGGGGACCGCCAGGTAGTGGTAAGACCACTCTAGCTAACATTATTGCGAATACTACCGAGGCTCATTTTGTAACATTGGGTGCAGTGCTTGCAGGCAAGCGAGAATTACGCGAAGTCATAAAAGGAGCCAGAGAAAGGCGAAAGTTGTATGGCATTCGGACCATACTCTTTGTGGATGAAGTGCATCGGTGGAACAAGGCACAGCAGGATGCACTATTACCCCATGTAGAGTCTGGAGAGATTGTATTAATTGGTGCTACTACTGAAAATCCGTATTTTGAAGTCATTGGTGCTCTGGTGTCTCGTTCTAGAATATTTCAGTTCCGTGCTCTTTCCGATAATGACACGCGAGAAATTTTGTACCAGGCTATTAGTGATTCAAAGCGTGGTTATGGTGATAAATCCATAGAAATATCCGCAGAGGCTATGAATCATTTGGTTGCTGTGTCAGGTGGAGATGCGCGTAACGCACTTAATGCACTAGAACTAGCAGTTGAATCCAACGAGGTTGATACGTCAGGTGTCATATCAATTACATTGGAAATTGCACAAGAATCTATACAAAAAAGAGCAATCCATTACGACAAGGATGGTGATGCCCATTATGATACTATTAGCGCTTTTATCAAGTCTGTCAGGGGTTCTGATCCTGACGCGGCTTTATATTGGCTAGCTAAAATGATATATGCTGGTGAATCAGCCCGTTTCATTTTGCGCCGGCTTATTATATTGGCAAGTGAAGATGTGGGTATGGCTGATCCTAGTGGTATATTGATAGCAACTGCTGCCGCTCAAGCTTTTGAGTATATTGGAATGCCAGAAGGTGTGTATCCGATTGTTGAGGCAACTCTTTATTTATCTACAGCTCCTAAATCAAACAGTACTAAAAGTTATTTTGAAGCATATAAGTTAGTTGAAGCAGAAGGTCAGATAGATGTGCCTGATCATTTGAGAGATGTTAATAGAGATGGTGATGCGTTAGGGCATGGTACAGAGTATGTCTATCCTCATAATGAAGCTGGACATCATATTGGGCAGCAATATCTACCTAACGGCTTGTTAGGTAGATATTTTTATAAACCAAGTGACCAGGGATATGAAAAAGAAGTAGATAAACGTCTTCAACGTTGGAGATTAGCACAAAAAGCAGTGCTTGGTATGAATAGCAATCAATATGAATCCCCTCCGGGCAAATCTGATTGAATATGTAACAAATCAAATTGGTCTTTGTTGAGAACTAGTACCAATACATGAGTTGTTCTCATCAACTGTCACGATCTTTTTTAATATTAGAAAACTATATACTAGTATGTTTTATTTGAGGTTCAAATGGTAGAATCTGTTATATGACTCGTATATTGCTTGTGCGTCATGCCGAGAATAATTACACCCGGACTGGCAAATTGGCTGGTTGGATCAAAGGTGTACATCTTAATGAAGTTGGCAGATTGCAGGCTACTAAACTGGCTGATGCTCTTGCTATATACCCTATTAAGAGTATCTACTCTAGCCCACTTGTAAGAGCATTAGAAACCGCTAGACCTATTGCCGATGTCCATAAACTGAATGTGTCAAAATGTTCCCAAATAGGTGAAGTGCGATATGGTCAGTGGCAAGGTAAAAGTCTTCGAGTATTGCGTAGGAGAAAATTATGGAATCAGATTCAGAGTGTACCATCTTTATCTAGATTTCCGGATGGAGAATCGATTCGCAGCGCTCAGATGCGTGCTATCAATGCGGTTGAAACTATAGTTGGTAGACATCCAAAATCTTGTGTTGCATTAGTGTCTCATGCCGATATTATCAAAATGATTGTGGCTCACTATATGGGTCTGACTTTAGATTTGTATCAGCGTATTGTTGTAGACACAGCTTCAATATCTGAATTGTATATAGCAAATGATGTAGTAAAGGTGATTAGAATTAATCAAGTAACTGAGGCATTTGTCAAATAGAGAGTTTACTTTAATGTTAATTGAAATAAAACCAGCAGATCATTTGATAGCTTCCTGTGTAGGAAAACCTGGTAATAGGACATTCTATATTCAAGCTGCTAAAGAAGATGAAATACTGACAATTTTGTGTGAGAAATTTCAGGTTAAGCAATTAGCAGGAGGTATACGTCAGTTCGTTGAGCGATTGCTTGAAAAACACCCTAATCTGGAGACTAGTGGTTTGTTGGATACTTTGCCTGATTTGGCTCTTAGAAGGCCAATTGACCCTTTGTTCCGCGTAGGTGAAATTGGTATAGGTTATGATGAGGAAAGTGAACTGATGGTTCTAATAGCACAAGAGTTGGGACAAGAAGTGCAGGAAGATGATTATCAAGATGATCCAGAGACTGTTAAAGCGCGTATATGGGCTACTTGTTCACAGATGCTACAAATGGCTGATCATGGAGAGAAACAAGTATTAAGTGGTCGACCCATATGTGGCAATTGTATGCAGCCGATTGATAGTGAGGGTCATTTTTGTCCCAATAGTAATGGACACAAATAATATAACTTTTACTGCTGAAAACGACGTACTTTCTGTATTGAGGTTAGGTAAGATTACATTAAAGGGGATTTTTCAAGTAGGGTCTAATCATACTTTTCTTGTTGAAGTTAATTCACAAGGAGAATGTATAGAGGCAGTATACAAGCCAACAAAAGGTGAGCAACCCCTATGGGATTTTCCTTCTGGTACTTTGGCTAAGAGAGAGGTTGCTGCGTATTTGATAAGTGAAGCGCTTGGCTGGGGTTTGGTGCCTCCCACTGTTTTGAGAAACGACGGACCATATGGGCTAGGATCTGTGCAGCTATTTGTTGAGTTTGATCCTGATGGACACTATTTTAATTTTACTGATACAGAGAGGGAAATATGTCGTAGTGTGGCAGCTTTTGATTATGTGATAAACAATGCTGACAGAAAAGGAGGACACATTGTCAGAACAAACCGCGGTCACATACAATTGATAGATCATGGTGTATGCTTTCATTGTGAAGAAAAATTACGTACGGTTTTGTGGGATTTTGCTGGCGAGAGATTGCCTGAGCGTATGTGCTCAGACATTGCAGATTTGGCTACGGCTATAAATTCTTTTGGCAAACTAAGGAATATGCTTAGCAAATTGCTTAGCATATCTGAAATTAATGCTCTGTCAGACAGAGCCAATAGTATTGTTGCTTCTGGTTGTTTGCCACAACCGGGCTTGGATTACAATTATCCTTGGCCTATGCTATAGAAAGTGAGATTAGAGTACTATAAACAGGAAAAATGCAAATAAAAGCACTAATTTTTGATTTTGGCGGTGTTCTAATGCGGACAGTGGATCAGACCCCACGTCGTCATTGGGAGATTCGTTATGGGCTTCCTAGGCTTGGTCTTGCAAAGCTGGTATTTGACAATCCGGTAGCAATGCAGGCGACTATCGGTGATGCCCAAAGTTCTGATGTCTGGAATTATGTTGGTTTAGAATTGGGTTTGTCAAATAGTGAACTGACAGATCTAAAAAGTGATTTTTGGAAAGGCGACACAATAAATATTGAACTTATAGATTATATTAGGACTCATAGTGTCACATATCGTCCTTGTATTCTTAGTAATGCCTGGCCAGATGCACGTAATTTATTTGATTCCATTATGGAATTGAAAATATTTGAAGAAATTATTATTTCGGCTGAAGTTGGGATAGCAAAGCCTGATAGTAGCATTTTTTTGCATGCTTGCAATCAGATTGGACTGGCCGCCTCAAACATTGTTTTTGTGGATGACATGGTAGAAAATGTTAATGCAGCCATCGACGTAGGTATGTATGGGATACTGTTTGAAAACACTGAACAAACGTTGACTGATCTCCACAAAATTGTCGGGTAACTCTACTGGTGTATAGGGCATGTCGTGAAATTGATATACATTTAGGATGTATTAATCTTATGGGTAATGAAAACCAAATAGTGTTAGGAGTGGTGACTGATTCGCATGTACCGGAGCGAATGAAAACAATACCCGCATCGGCTCTACAATCTTTCTATCAGAATGATGTTGCGACTATTTTACATGCAGGGGATATATGCAATTCTCGTGCACTCAAACAATTAGAAAAAGTTGCTCCTGTAATTGCCGTACGAGGTAACCGAGATATATGGTCTAGTTCTGGTCGCAGATTACCATTAAGTTTAGTGGTCGAATTTGGTGGAATTAAAATAGGTCTTACTCATGGACATGGCGGTTTATGGCAGTATTTTTACGAAAAGATGCTCTATTATACTGTTGGATTCTCTTATTCTAGATATTTCGATAGGTTACATAGGGAATTTGCAAGCAATGTTCGTGTAATAGTATTTGGTCATACTCATCGAATGGTTAATAAATGGGTGGACGATCGACTGTTGTTTAATCCAGGTTCTCTGGGACCTGAATATTACGATTGTAGTGGGCCGTCAGTGGGGATTTTACGTATAATCGATGGTAGGATATCTGCGGAAGTATTACCTGTTGACTATTAAGTTGACCTTATTCTATCTATGTGATAACATGTCATCCTATGTTTATTAGAGCAATTCATCATCATAGGAGAATACCCACGTAATCGGACGCGGCGGGCTAGGCCCCTACTTAATTATTGATTTCACACCTACTCAGCGTCTCGGGTAGGTGTTTTTTTTTGGGAGACTATATGCAACATACAGAAATTAGACTTGGATTGCCGAGCAAAGGTAGGCTTGAAAGTGGCTCACTGAATTTTCTAAGTAGTTGTGGGCTTCAAGTACACAAACCAAATCCTCGCCAGTATCAGGCGACTATACCAGTGGTGCCTGGTCTTAGGGTGATATTTCAAAGGCCGGGAGATATTGTTGTGGGAGTAAGGAATGGTAGCCTCGACTTTGGTATTACTGGTATGGATATTGTGTTAGAACAGATGGGGACAAGTGATGCCATTGTGATTTTACATGATGAGCTTGGATTTGGTCGTTGTACTCTGCAAATTGCAGTTCCGGATGAGTGGACCGAGGTGCAATCATTAAGTGACTTAGCCAATTATGCTAAGACAATACCTGATGACTTAAGAGTTGCTACCAAGTATCCCAGTTTGACAAGGGAATTTTTGATTGAAAATGGATTACCTAATTGTGATCTAATTAGTGCTGAGGGTACACTAGAGGTCGCTCCTACTATTGGTTATGCGGATGTTATAGCTGACTTGGTGTCTTCTGGTCAGACCTTACGGGATAATAGGTTGAGGACTCTTGAAAATGGTAATATTCTTCTATCCCAAGCTTCATTAATTGGAAATAGTGATAGTCTGCGCACTAGATCATCTGTGTTGAAAGTAGCTCGTCACGTATTGGAATTATCAGAAGCTTACTTGCGCGCAGAAAAATATTGTACGGTTGTTGCAAACATGCGCGAGAAATCTCCAGAAGCTGTTGCACATAAAATGTTTTCTGATATCAACCTAGGTGGGTTGCAGGGTCCAACAATCTCTCGAGTGATCACGCCCGGTGATGAGGATGACATGTGCTCTGTAGAGGTGGTTGTGCTTAAAGACAAATTGGTAGAAGTCATACATGACTTGCGCAGTATTGGAGGAAGTGGAGTAGTCGTTACACCTGTTAGTTATGTCTTTGAAGAAGAGCCAGAACGATATGCAGCTTTGCTAGAAAAATTAGGACTTAAAGATAATGATTGAGATCATTGAGGATTTGCAGGTTGCGAAGAACACAATACTTCGCAGAAGTCAGAAGCCTACTGATTATCCGGATCATGTACTAAGCGGAGTTGAGAGAATATTCGGAGATGACGTTTCTCCTGAAAATGCTGTTGCACGCATACTTTCTGATGTGAGAGAAAATGGAGATGTTGCTCTTCGATTATGGTCTGAACGTATAGATGGCATTGTACCAGACCCATTTCAAGTGAGCCGCAATGATTTGAGTTTAGGAGTTGAACTTATTTCAGCTGAAACCCGCCAAGCCATAAAATTTGCATTGGACCGTGTACATACTTTTCATAGCTTGCAGCCAGTATCTGATTGGCAAACTAAAGAATTAGGTGGGATTATGGGTCAACGTATGATTCCATTAAAGAGAGTAGGTATTTATGTCCCAAGCGGTACTGCTTCTCTACCATCTTCTTTAATCATGGCAGCCATTCCTGCAAAGGTTGCTGGTGTTCAGGAAATTATTGTCTGCACACCACCGGGGAAAGAAGGCAATCAAGTGGCAAGCGAAATATTAGCTGCAGCTCATATGTTAGGTATAAAGAAAGTCTATCAATTAGGGGGTGCTCAAGCAATTGCTGCTATGGCTTATGGTACTGAAACAGTACCGCGTGTAGATAAAATTGTCGGTCCTGGGAATATATTTGTCACATTAGCTAAGCAGCAAGTGTTTGGTCAGGTAGGTATAGACGGATTGTTTGGTCCAACTGAGACAGTTATTGTTGCTGATGATGCTGCTAATCCTGAGTGGGTAGCGGCAGATTTACTGGCACAAGCAGAGCATGATGTACTAGCTTCAGCAATTTTGATTACTCCTTCGCTGCAGTTAGCACAATCAGTTAAAGTGGTAATCTCAGAAAAGATAATCGCCTTGAAACGGAATAAAATAGTGCAACAGTCACTTACAAATCGAGGTGGAATAGTCATTGTGCCTGATGTTGAATCTGCAGTATCTATTGCTGATGAATATGCACCGGAACATCTGTGTCTTTATCTAAATGATGCTGACAAATGGTCAAACAGCGTGCAGAATGCAGGTTGTCTTTTTATTGGAAAATATTCTTGTGAGGTTATGGTGGATTATGTTGCCGGACCCAATCATATTCTTCCAACTGGAGGAACAGCAAGATTTGCCTCGACATTAAATGTGCTGGATTTCATCAAAATAATGAGTGTTGTTACTCTAGATCAAAAGACTTCCGATTTACTGATTGAGCCAGCTGCAAAGATTGCGTTGGCTGAGTTGCTAGATGCACACGCGCTTGCGGCTCTAGAAAGAAAACGGTAGATAATATTTATGAAAACCGAACATATAAAGACAACTGACTCGAATTACATGGATTTGTTACGTAGTACAGTACGTTCTATAGAGCCTTATGTGCCCATATTACCATTTGAGGTCTTGGCCGACAATCTAGGGCGTCCTATTCAAGAGATTATAAAACTTGATGCAAATGAAAATTTATATGGTCCCAGCTCGTTAGTGCGTGATGCTCTCGCAGATTTGGATTATCCACATATATATCCTGACCCCGAGAATCGCGCACTCCGTAAAGCCCTTTCCGATTTTATAGGTATTCCTTCTGAAAACATATTTGCTGGTGCAGGAGCTGACGAGATCATCGATCTAATTATGAGATTATTCATAGATCAGGGTGACAAAATAATTGATTGTCCGCCAACATTTGGAATGTATTCGTTTGATGCAGCTGTGAATGGGGCTGAAACTGTTGTCATAGAGCGTAAAGATGATTTCACTCTTGACCTAGAAGCAATTGTAGAAGCTGTGTCGGTATATGCGCCAAAGTTGTTATTTTTAACTTCTCCAAACAATCCAGATGGAGGTCTTATATCAGATGAAGAATTGCACACTTTACTAGCATTACCAATTATTGTAATTCTGGATGAAGCATATATTGAATTTGCTGGTATTGAAAACTCTCGTATCGATTGGGTATTGGAACATGAAAACTTGATAGTTCTAAGGACTTTTAGTAAGTGGGCTGGTTTGGCTGGTCTGCGGGTAGGTTATGGCGCATTTTCTGTAGGATTGTTGAAAGAGCTTTGGAAGATAAAGCAACCCTACAATGTTAGCGTTGCCGCAACTGAAGCAGCACTGGTTTCGTTAGATGATAGTGTCAACCTTTTACAAGTAGTTTCGGAAATCAGGTCGGAACGTAAGCGTTTATCTCAGATGCTTAGTGAATTACCATTCGTATTTCCTTATCCAAGCCACGGTAATTTTGTGCTTTGTCAGGTGAAAGGCATTAGTGCTTTGGAACTACATCAAGCTTTGAGCGCAGAAGGTATTCTTGTTCGTTATTTTGATAAACCCAGATTACGAGATCATATTCGGATTTCGGTAGGACTTTCGCATCATACTGATGTTTTGGAGACAATATTATCTAGGATTTCCACCGAGTGAATGAATAATTGTGTAAGTAAAAAACCACCATATAAAAGGTTAATGGAGGCAATTAATGCGACAAGCTACTGTGAATAGGAAAACTTCTGAGACTACAATCGAGATTGCTCTAAATATAGAGGGTAGTGGTAAGCATAATATATCGACTGGCATAGGATTTTTAGATCATATGCTTACTCATATTGCTGTCCACGGTTTGTTTGATCTTAACATCAATACTAAGGGTGATATAGAGGTTGATGTGCACCATACCATAGAGGACACTGCGCTTGTATTGGGGCAAGCCTTTGACCAGGCTTTGGGAGAACGCAAGGGGATAATGCGAATGGGAACAGCTTTTGTACCTATGGATGAGGCGTTGGCGAATGTAGTTATTGATTTGTCGGGTCGACCGTATACTGTTATGCAGGCTCAATGGCATACCTCGACTATAGGAGCTTTACCCACTAGTTTGATCAAACACTTTTTTGAATCTTTGTCGGTCAGTATGCGAGCGAACATACATGCAAGGGTGCTTTATGGAATTGATGATCATCATCAGGTTGAAGCGCTTTTCAAAGCTCTGGCATTAGCCCTGGATACTGCAACTCAGTTAGATGATCGAAGGATGAACATAGTTCCCAGTACTAAAGGTAGTCTGTGACTATGTATCAGAAACCACATATATTGATTTACGAGGGGAAATAACTATCTTGAAAAGCCATATTGCATTAATTGATCATGGTGTAGGCAATCTGCGCTCAGTAGAAAAGGCTTTGGCTGCAGTTGGTGCAAATGTATCTCTGACGCGAGATCCGGATGTGATAGTTTCAGCAGATAAGCTAGTGCTGCCTGGTGTGGGGGCCTTTGGTGATTGTATGAATGGATTACGTGAGAG
>DFQC01000015.1:91910-115742 GCA_002377585.1 Anaerolineales bacterium UBA3499
ATATGCGTCGGTATGCAAATGTTATTTGAAACTAGTGATGAAATGGGTAATCATAGGGGGTTAGGTTTGCTCCCGGGATTTGTTACTAGGTTTAAGGATAGTGACATTCGCGTACCGCACACAGGATGGAATCAATTGGACATTGCTATCGAACACCCCTTGTTGGAAGGTATACACACCGGAAGTTATGCGTACTTTAATCATAGTTATTTCTGCACACCAACTAATTTGAAAGATGTGTTGTCGTATACTGAGTATGGAGCTAAATTTTGCTCAATTATTGGCCGTGATCGTTTGTATGGGATTCAATGTCATCCTGAAAAGAGTCAAGATATTGGGTTACAGATTTTGCGTAATTTTGTAGAAAAAGGATAACATCGATGACAGAGTTTACAGTCTATCCGGCTATTGATTTGCGTAATGGTACAGTGGTAAGGTTGAGGCAGGGAGATCCTGATCAACAAACAACGTACTCTACTGATCCTCATAATACTGCCAAAGGTTGGGTGAATTCAGGAGCAGATTGGTTACATGTGGTGAGTTTGGATGGTGCCTTTGGCGATTCGGGTTTTGCTAACATGAAGGCCTTGGCCCAAGTCATAGAATCTGGAGCTCGAGTACAGTTTGGAGGTGGACTGCGTGATTTAGATTCGATTCAACATGTACTTGATTTGGGGGTAAGCCGGGTGGTTTTAGGAACTGTTGCAGTAACCAGTCCTCAAATTGTTGATACAGCCCTAGCTTTGTTTGGTTCAGAAAAAATTGCGATTGGTATTGATGCCCGCAATGGGGTAGTGAAAGTGAAGGGCTGGCAGGAAGAGACAACATACACAGCGGTGCAACTGGCCGAACGCTTAAAGATTCAGGGTGTAAGATGGATGGTATTCACAGATATATCTCGTGATGGGGTTGGTACTGGTCTAAATCTAGAAGCGACTATCTCACTGGCTGACAGAACTGGATTAAACGTAATTGCTTCTGGGGGTGTGAATACATCATCGGATGTGCTCGGTGCCCAATCATCGGGACTTGCTGGAGCAATAGTTGGTCGTGCACTTTATGAAGGCAGGATTGATCTTGATCAGTTGTTGGACAATGTTAGGAAAAGTAAATGTTAGCCAAACGAATTATCCCTTGTCTTGATGTAAAAGATGGTCGTGTGGTAAAGGGTGTCAACTTTGTTAATTTGCGTGATGCAGGAGACCCAGTTGAACAAGCACGCATTTATGATCGAATGGGTGCAGACGAACTTGTATTTTTGGATATTTCAGCAACCTATCGGGGACATCAGACAGTGATTGATATAGTTCGTTCCGTGGCTGACAAAGTATTTATGCCACTTACCGTCGGTGGTGGTATAAGGAACGTTAGTGATATGCGTGATCTTCTTCTGGCTGGTGCTGATAAGGTGAGTGTTAATTCGGCGGCGCTAGCCAATCCAGAATTGCTTGTTGATGCTTCAGAGCGTTTTGGTAGTCAATGTATCGTCCTTGCGATTGATGCAAGGGCAACAAAGAACGATGACAGTGTATTAAGTGCACAAAAATGGGAAGTATTTGTTAGTGGAGGACGTGAAAATACTGGAATCGATGTGCTGGAATGGGCAGAGCGCGGTGTGTCTTTAGGAGCAGGTGAGATATTGCTCACGAGTATGAATACTGATGGTGTAATGGATGGTTTCGATATGGAATTAACTCACACGGTTGCAAATCTTGTCAATGTTCCTGTGATAGCTAGTGGTGGAGCTGGAAAAACTACGCATTTTGCTGAAATATTGGGAGACGGGTGTGCATCGGCAGCCCTTGCTGCCTCTGTGTTCCATGACGAAATATTGACTATATCTGAGGTTAAACAATTCTTATCCGAAGCTGGTATTGCAGTGAGGTTGTAAACATGGAAAAGCTCAAGTTTGACGCGAATGGTTTAATTACCGCTGTTGTGCAAGATGATGCAGAAGGTGAAGTTCTAATGGTTGCCTGGATGAATGCTAAGGCAATTAGATTAACTAAAGAGACAGGCGAAGCACATTTTTGGAGTCGGAGCCGTGAAGAAATTTGGCGTAAAGGATCAACTTCAGGGAATGTCATGAAAGTAGTCAAACTATTGGTTGATTGTGACCAAGACACTATTCTTGTGCAAGTTAATCCAAGTGGCCCGGCTTGTCATACTGGAGAAGTGTCCTGTTTTTTTCAGGAGCTACGCGATTGAATAGCTTTCGAAAGCCTGTAATAAATAAATTTCTGTGGGATTTTGCCACCATTCAAGTGGGCTTTGCTTTTTTTGCTTTTGCAATTGCTATTGTAATTCGTGCGAACATTGGAGCCACTTCGTGGGCAGTTTTAGAAGTTGCACTTGCAGGAATTTTTAACATTACTCCAGGTACAGCTACGGTCATGGTTGCTGCGACTGTGCTTTTGATAGCAATTACTTTGCGGGAGCCAATTGGTTGGGGTACCGTAGCTAACATTATGAGCATAGGTCCCTGGTTGGATTTGTTTCTGTCGTTGATACCAGAAGTCAATACTAATTTACCTATACAATTGTTATTTTTGGTTGTAGGTGTGATTTCTATGAGTTTGGGTAGTGCGATATATATTGGAGTTAATGCAGGAGCTGGACCACGTGATAGCTTGATGATGGCTATTGCTCGTACCACTCCACTAGATGTACGCACCGCTAGGGGAATCATTGAATCAACAGCAGTACTTATTGGCTGGATGTTAGGTGGTCCATTAGGAGTAGGTACTATATTGTTTGCAATACTAATTGGGCCTGGTGTACAACTTGCTTTTCGTTTATTTAACATGGAAACATATTCTCAAAAGGATCTAAAGCAATCTAGTCCCTAAATGGAATAAGGTGAAAAAATATGAGTTTTCTTTACGAACTACAGCACATTATTGAGCAACGGAAATTGCATCCGATTGATAGCTCATATACTACTAGCTTATTTAATGCTGGCGAAGATGAAATTGCCAAGAAAGTTGGTGAGGAGGCTGTAGAACTGATATTAGCAGCAAAAAGCCAAGGTGATGAACGTGTTGTCTCAGAAACCGCTGATCTTCTGTATCATGTAATAGTGCTATTGGTGCAACGTGGATTGACATTAGAGTCAGTAGAAAAGGAACTGAAGCGGAGAAAGCGTTGAGACATAATTTGTATCTTCTTGATATTGATAGTGTATTGATATATCCGGGAGGTTACCGGGAATCATTTTCTTGCACAATCAATTACTTCATGCGGGCTATGGGATGGCAAGATAGTAATTCTCATCAGTCAGCAGCACAGGTGTTCGAAGCGCATGGTATTACCAATGAATGGGATATGTGTGCTATATGCTTGTCTGGATTGTTCGTAGCTGTAGCTGTGAATATGCCTGACCTGCCTTTTGCTAATTCAGTGTTGGATGCTCTAGATATAGTCAAAACATCAGGAATTCCTAGGCAGGAAGTAAATTTCTCGCAGTTAGCACATGAAGTAGCTATGGACATAAAACCAAGTGAGACACATTTACCGGCATTGGCTGCTTTGCGGGTTTTCAATAGAATTATTCGTTCGAACTGTGATCCAAAAATCCATGACCCAATTCGTGTGCTAATTACTCATATTTTGTCGAATGCTCGAGATATAGAGAAATCACTTACTATGTCTATATTTCAGAATTATGCGCTTGGCAGTGTGAATTTCGTAAAAACATATTCGATGCCATCACCTTTTGAGACTAGTTCTTTGATTGTTGAACATGATGTTCCAGTTTTATCAAGTAGTAATTGCGAAAAATTATTGTCTGAATCAGTCAAAAAAGAAATCAGACCTGTTGTATTTACGGCACGACCATCATTGGCTCCTAGAGGAGTACATGATGAGGCACATTATTATTCTCCTGAAGCGGAATTAGCAGTTGAATTAGTTGGATTAGAATCAATACCAATGATAGGCTCAGGGAGGACTGAATGGTTGGCTTGGGAGACTGGGGATGACCCCAACAGTTTGATTAAGCCTGCTCTAATACATGCTTTGGCAGCCATTGGTGCTGCAATTTCAGAGGATGAAGTGTCTGGATTAATGGCTGCTGATATGTTTCTTAAAAAAGGCATATTGAGTGGTCCTTTGTCTGATTTAGTAGGGAAAGATTTATTTGTTACAGTTTTTGAGGATTCGGCACGCAGCATAGAATCTGTTAGCGAAGTCTTAGGTTTATTGCGTGATTTTGGCGTGGAAAGCTCTTTATGTGCGAAGGGAATTGCTGTCGATCGTGAAAAACGTCGGCTTTTATCTGCAGCAGGAGCAACTTTGTTTGATGATATTAACTTAGCTATAACAAATTGATTTATGTAACGCGCCAATGTCCGCGACGCATTGGATTGATGGCTTCTGATGTTATAAAACATTTAGGATCTATCCTCGAAGCAATTTCTTCAATATCTGACAAATCGCGACGTTTTGCAATTACATTTACTTCAAGGACTCTGCCGTCTCTACCCTGACCAAGATACTCAGTGACGCCATAACCAGCTGTCCGGAGAGCTGTAGCCATTTGATGAGCATTTTCTGAGGTTACGATCCTAACATGGCTAAATCCTATAGCAAGGCGTTCTTCTAAAGCCATTCCTACAAGTATGCCAGCCGAATATCCACCTGCATAAGCTACTATGCTGTAGAAATTTTCTAAGTTTTCCAGTACAGACTTTATCACTACTATCCACATGAGTGCCTGACAGAATCCTACTAGTGCACTTAATATACGTTTACGTTGTACTACTAACATTACTCTTAGCGTGTCTAGGGCTATGTTTCCGACTCGCAGTGTGAATATTAGTAGCGACGTAGTGAGAATAGAAGTTGTGGGCAACATGGTTGTATAGTTGACAGTTTTATCTATAATGTTAATGTATTATAACGCGTATAGGGCGTCTATGTATTTGTCAAAAACACAGTGGCATGTTATTATCCGCCAGCTTTAATCTTGTATGCGGTATTGTTGTTCTAATTTAGAATTTTGTTTGTGGTATTTGTAAATTTAGGTGTAAAAGGGGTACTAACATAATGTCTGAGCAACCATCTCCAAATAATAAGGTATCAACAAGTCAGGTGCGCAGTTTGGCCATTATCTGGGTTGTGTTAACAGTGTTGGTTGGTGTGGGTACTTTCTTCGGTTTATTCTGGGCTTTGGGAGGTTTGGACGGTAGCAATGCGGACACTAAAGCTGCATCTGAGATGGTTACTGACCCATCAACTTTACCTGTTGATTCAGTTTTGGCCAATGAGGTTGGGAGTGATGATACAAAATCTGTATCAGAATCTACAGATACAGCTCAGGTGGAACTAGAACCGACATTCACTGAGCCTCCTACTGACATTCCTGCTACACCATCTCCTGAGGTTATACCAAGTGATACACCTATAGCGGAATCAAATGATGCTGTGCCTACTGCTCAGCCTGTTGAACCTACTGTTGCTGTGCCTGATCCCACTGCCACTACAGCTCCAGTGGTCGTGGCTAGTAGCGGTGGATTTGGTTTGGGTGGTCAAGTAATACATGGCGGATTACTGGCACTGGATAAAATGCAAGCGATGAAAATGAGTTGGGTAAAGATACAAAACTATGATCTTGCTGGTGCCACAATTGAGGGTGACATTAACAATGCTCACAACAATGGGCTGAAGATTTTGGTAAGCATCAAAGATAATGCTAATCATAATCGCATAACTGCTCCTGACTATCAGGAGCAATTTATTCAGTATCTTGAAAGAGTTGCTTCTCTAGGTGCTGATGCTATTGAGGTGTGGAATGAACCTAACCTTGATAGGGAGTGGCCTGCTGATCAGATGGGCGGTGCCAATTATACGGCATTGCTCAAAAAAGCATATCCTAGAATAAAAGCAGCAAACCCGAATACCATGGTTATAAGCGCAGCACTTTCTCCTACCGGTGCTTTTTCTGGTGGATGTGGTTCCATCGGATCTGTATACGGTTGTGATGATAAACCTTTCTTGCAGGCTATGGTCAATGCGGGTGCGCTTAATTATCTTGATTGTGTGGGTATGCATTACAATGAAGGGCTGCTACCTCCAAGTGCCACTTCAGGAGATCCTCGTGGGAGTTCACAGCACTACACACGCTATTTTAAAGGTATGTTAGACACTTATGGTGCTATCCTTGGAGGAGCACGCTCCATTTGTCTGACTGAAATAGGATATCTTAGCGGTGAAGAATGGGGATATCTGCCGTCAGCTTTTTCATGGAATCCTAGCAGTGCAATTAATATGACAGTTGCACAACATGCAGAATATTTGGGTCAGGCAGTATCCTTAGCCAGACAATCTGGTAACATTCGCTTGTTTATTATTTTCAATGTAGATTTTGCTATATTGAAAACTATGGAAGATGATCCACAAGCCGGATATTCTCTAATTAGACCGAATCAGAGCTGTCCAGCATGTAGTGCTGTTTCTGCAGCTATGCCCTAAGTGAATTGTCACTGACAATAGCCCACATATTAGACCTGTTTGTGTAGTCACCATATTTGGTTTTTCTTGGCATGATAGAATTCTCATACGATTTTAAGATTTAAACATGAATAATATTAGTGGATTAAATTTTGAGCAGCAAAAGGCTGTTAATGCCGGTCCGGGTTCAGTTTTAGTATTGGCAGGGCCTGGATCTGGGAAGACTCGGGTACTGACTCAACGAGTGACATATCTTATTTCTGAGGGATTATCACCCCATAGATTGTTAGCAGTTACTTTTACCAACAGGGCAGCAAAAGAAATGCGTAGTCGCATAGAATCCCAGATTGATCCTAAATTCCAGGTACGGAATGTCGGCACTTTTCACTCTTTGTGTGCTAGGTTGCTTAGGCAGCAGTCAGAGAATGATGCAAGATCAAAAGATTTTGTTATATATGATAGTGCTGATCAACGTGCGTTAATCAAGCAATCTATGCATTATCATAATATTGATGATAAGAGATATAAACCACATAGCATACATAGTACTATTTCTACTGCTAAAAATGACCTCATAGGAGTATCAGAATTCAGTCGAGACTCCTACTATGATGAAATTGTGGCCCGCGTATATGAGCGTTATCAGCATCTATTGCAGCAGAATAATGCTCTCGATTTTGATGACTTACTTGCAGAAGCTGTTTTCTTACTTCGAGATAATTCAGCAGTCCGGGAGCATTATCAGAATCTTTATCAGAAAATATTAGTAGACGAATTTCAAGACACCAATCTTGCTCAGTACACACTGTTGAGATTATTGTCAGGACAGTATAGAGATTTATTTGTTGTGGGAGATCCTGATCAGTCAATTTACAGATGGAGAGGGGCGGATTATCGAAATGTGCGTCGTTTCCAGACTGATTATCCTGAAGCAGAGATAATTTATCTCCGAAAAAATTATCGGTCGACACAGACGATACTCGACGTAGCTACTGCAGTGATAGATAAGAATCACAGTGGCGGCAGTGTTCGTCTATTTTCCGATATTGCTGGAGGTGACAAAATAAATGTACATGAAGCATATGATGAGGAAGAAGAAGCCCAATTTGTGGTGGATACAATCAAAGCAAATTCTATAAATGAAAAAATCAGGCCAGGCGAATGTGCTGTAATGTACCGCACTAATGCTCAATCCAGAGCATTAGAGGAAGCGTTTGTTCGTGCTGGTATGCCTTATAGATTGTTGGGGGCAACACGTTTTTATGCTCGGCGCGAAATCAAGGATTTACTTGCATACATACGTCTTATTCATAATATGCTTGATACAGTCAGTCTCGAAAGAATTATTAATGTACCGTCTCGTGGCATAGGTAGTCAAACATATTCTGCATTGCTAGAGTACTGTGAGAAATTGAATGTTAATCCTATTAGACTAATTTTAAAGTTGACGGATGATGGGTCTGATGCAGAACACTATAAAGCGCTTGGTGCACGAACTGCACGTCCGCTAGCAGCATTTGGTTTGTTATTGAGAGGATGGTTGAATGCGCTAGAAGCTGGCGAATTGGTCGGAAGTTTGTTGGATTTAATAATACATGATACTAACTATGAAGCATTTATCAAATCCGGAAAGGAATCCTCTAGTGATAGGTGGGAGAATGTAGAAGAGCTCCGCAAAGTATTCTCAGGTTTTGACGACAGAGATTTGGGTGAGGTGTTGGAACAGATATCTTTGGTGGCAGATGTAGATAGCCTAGGGGTGGATCTAGATGGTGGTGGTGCTCCTGCGTTGATGACTTTGCATGCCGCTAAAGGTCTTGAGTTCCCATTAATATTTATAGTAGGATTAAATGATGGAGTGCTACCGCATAGGAGATCATTTGATGAACCAGAAGAAATGGCGGAGGAGCGAAGGCTGTTGTATGTTGGTCTGACGCGCGCTAAGGAGCTAATTTACCTTTCGCACACTTTCCGCCGATACAACTTTGGTTACGGCTCTAGCGGGATTCCATCTCGTTTTCTAAAAGATTTGCCGATGGAGCTTGTGACGGGAGATGTTAGTACAAAAAACATAAGTGATCCAACAGATTGGCCGCAAACAAATGTTGTCAAGTCGCAATCGGTCTCAAATATTACTCGGTCGTCTGTTGATATACAATTTAGATCGGGTCAGAGGGTATCTCATCATACTTTTGGATTAGGTATTGTAATTGAAAGCAAATTTTTGTCTGGCGATGAACTAGTGATCGTGGCTTTTGATGATGTTGGTATAAAAAGGTTGGTCGCAGGGAGTGCTCAATTAAAACTTGAGGATGTCGAATAATGAATGTTTTCATGACCGGAGGGGCTGGTTATATAGGAAGTGTTACAGCTGAGATTTTGTTGACTTCAGGTCATCAGGTAACCATATATGACAATCTTTCACGTGGTAATTTGGCGGCTATTCCGTCTGGCGCAATATACTTGAATGGCGATATAGGAGACCGAAAAACACTACGAAATGCGCTTGCGTCTGCGAATTTTGACATTGTCTTTCATTTCGCTTCATTAATTGAAGCGGGAGAATCAATGGAAAAACCCGTATTATATTTTCGCACCAATGTATCCTATTCAAACAATGTTATTGAATTAGCTGCTGAGTCAGGATGCAATCGATTTATACTTTCTTCTACAGCAGCCGTCTATGCGAGTAGTGACCAACCGCTTACTGAAGATAGTCCTATCGATCCAGCAAATGTATATGGTGAAACAAAGTACATTGTTGAGCGTATGTTGGCATGGTACCAAAAGATTTACGGATTGCGCTTTGCTGTATTGCGGTATTTTAATGCTTGTGGCGCATTGCCTCGGCAAGGAGAAGCGCATGACCCCGAGACTCATTTAATACCAAGAGTCCTTCAAGTTGCGCTGGGGCATGCTGACTATGTGAATTTGTATGGTACTGATTACCCAACCCCAGATGGGACTTGCATTCGTGATTATGTACATGTAGCAGATCTGGCTGAGGCTCACCTTTTGGCAGCGAATGCTTTAGAAGACAATGATACTCTTGTTTATAATTTAGGCTCTGGTATAGGATATTCTAACCAGGAAATTATCGAAATGGCACGTGAAGTTACTGGTCACGATATTCCTGTTAATTCAGATGATAGACGTCATGGGGATGCGACTCGATTGGTAGCTAGTTACGAGAAAATCAAGCACGAGCTTGGTTGGGAGCCTGTTAATTCAGGGTTGGACAATATCCTGCGCACAGCATGGGAATGGCACAGTAAACATTCACACTTGTACGATAATGATTGAGTACTCTAATACTGGTATTGTTGGCATAGCAGTGAATCCTAATTAAGGATATGACAAACATAAACAATAAGACTCCATTTGGTATGCAGGTATTTGCTACTATAGTGGCTCGCCTGACGATTAATACTGCAGTGCGAATGCTATATCCATTCCTGCCAGCTTTTAGTCGTGGGATTGGAGTACCAATAGAAACTCTTATTCAGCTATTATCGTTACGTTCTGCCTTGGCAATGATTGCTCCTGTTTTTGGAAGACTTTCTGATAGGTATGGTAGGCGGAATATCATGGTTGGAGCCATGTTTGTGCTATCAGCAGCATTGGCCGCTATGGCATTGTGGCCAGGATATAGGATATTTGTGGCTTTTTTATTCTTAGGCATATTGGCACAAATTCTGTATCAGCCTGCCCATCAAGCGTATATATCGGAGCGGGTTCCATATGCACAACGAGGGCGCGTGTTAGCGATTACTGAGCTAGCCTGGGCTGGTGCTATGTTAATAGGAGTACCTCTTGTAGGTTGGATGCTTGCGCAAGCTCCTTCTCCAGAAATTGGTTTACCGCGTCCTTTTATGTTCCTATCTATTTTCGGTATTGTTTCTGGGGCAATGTTGTTCAAAATGTTGTCTAACCAAAGAAATAACGGTGACAAACCTGCTAATATGTTTTCTCATTGGCAAACTGTTCTTTCCAATCGAAATGTACTTGCTGGATTGATGCTAGGTGTGTTTACTGCAGGCGCGAATGAAAGCTTAAATGTGGTATTTGCTTCTTGGTTAGAGATTACATTTGGTATGACTTTGACAGCTATAGGGTTAGCAACGGTAGTTATAGGGGTCGCTGATCTGCTTGGTGAAGGAGGTGTAATAGCATTTTCTGATAGATATGGTAAAAGACGCACGGTGGGTTGGGGAATAGGTCTAAGCGTGTTGAGTTACCTGGCTCTACCTTTGTTAGGTACAAGCCAGACAGGAGCATTAATTGGATTGTTTTTGGTTTATCTTACTTTTGAATTTGCAGTTGTTGCCATATTACCATTGATGACCGAGCTGATGCCCGTGGCACGTGCTAGTGTTATGAGCGCTAATATAGCAGGTCATTCCTTAGGTCGTATGCTAGGGGCTTTAATGGGAGGGTTTTTGTTGCAATTTGGCATTGGGGCAAGTGGTATTGCCGCTGCTGTTCTCAATATATTAGCATTGGTGGTTTTATTGCTATGGGTTCAAGAGAACAAAAGTTAATAGCTAATTTGTGGCACATCAGTGTACTAATCTAAGCCGATTAATTGCTAATAGAAGGTTGTACGTAAAACAGGTTGAAACATGTTTTTTAGATGGTTGCATATTGGGTCAATAGGACAAAATTCACATATAGGCTCGGTCATTTCAGGACAACTATTACGTGCATTAAAAAAGAAGTAGTCTACAGCACCTTCACTTTTGCCTGATAGTTTGACTATTTGTTCTCTGGCAAGATAGGCAGCATATCGTACTGCCCATTCCTCAGATGGTGATACTATCTTTCTATCAATCAGCTTTGCATGCAGTTTTTCGTCAAGCACATTTATTAGTCCAACACGTAAACATAAGCGCATGGCATGATAATCTATTACTGGATCGACTTCTTCATGCTCCCGTATAGCGAGGAATCGCTCTGGTCGTTGATTCAATATCAGAGCTAGCAATCCGCTTTTTTTGCGCAATGGGTCCTCTTTATATCCTCCAACATTATCTAGCAGTTTTAGTAAGGTTTGTAGCGGGTCGGCGGATTTGCTAACGTTCTTCATTATAGAATCCGGGGTTAATTTAAGAGCAAGCATATCTTGACCATACCTTCGTGATTCTTCTAGATGTAATTCTAGTGCAGGCATTGGGTTGTTTCCATTATCATCTCTGAAGATTTCTGTGAATTCGTTTGCACTCAAATTAGCTTGTCTTTCTGGAGAACAGAAATCTTCATCTTTTTCTAAAGCTAGCCTAAATGATTCCCACAAATAATCGGACCCTTTGTGCATAGTGCCGCCTAATTGGGCTAGTAATGGTTGGTCGTATTTTTGATCATATGTAGACCAAAAACTAAACTGATGAACTGTGGCTGCAAAAAAATAGTCTAATGCTTTGGGATGATCAATCGGAGGTAGTACTGGGCTAACAAATTGGAAAGGTGATACTTCTGATAATGAAGCAACCTTATCCGCTACCTTTTGTATTTGTTTGTTGTTGAGATTGACACGCATATCGAGTGGTGCTTTCAAAGGTGGTTTATCAGAGAAAAGTGTTTTGGGGCCGATATCTTTGATCATAGCGGTCGATGTGACAACTGCTTGTCGTGCTGCCATGATAGGATGTTTGTTTTGAAGCAAGTAAGCTAGAGTGGCTCCACAAAAAGTGTCTCCTGCACCCGTTGGGTCTATCTCTATAGTTGAATCAGTAGGAATAAATGTGGCATGAGAGCCTTGAATTATGCAAGCACCATTTGCGCCTAAAGTGATATAAAGCACTTTCCCAATTTGTGTTGTGGCAGAGTCTATAGAGCCAAAAATGTATTCAGCCTCGTATGAATTCATAAAAAAATAGTCGCTATGTTTCATCACATTTTTTACTTCTTGTGTTTGTTCCTTTGCATTGAACAAACCTGTGCCAGCGGAAATGTACTTGACACCTTTCTCTCGGCAGGCCCTAATGAATGACAATTGATTTATTGCATTACCCAATGGTGTTACGTGTACTAAAGAAAAATTTGACATGTCTCTAGGCAACATTTCAGATGAAAGATTGTCTTCGGAGTTGAGAGACATGGTTAGATATTCGGTTTTGTTATTCCGATATGAAATTTCAAATTCCGGAAGTTGTTCTGCAGGGACAATTGGACCTATCCAATCGGATAAATAATCATCGACTATGGTTAGGTGACTGGGACATACATTTGGGCGTGGACCAAATAATGTAGTTTCGGCGCCGCAATGAGTTGCTGCTACAGCAGTATACATTCCAGCTCCTCCTGCACATTCGGCAATGTTATCTTGGAGGTGCAGGATATCAGATGAAGCTCCACCGACAACCAGCAATTTGTTATTATGCACTGTCATTTGTACAAAAATAATTTGTTGTAAACCACGCTTTGCTTATCATTGAGTACAAAGTATGTATCATTGTTACTCCGGGAGTGAGCCGCACAGGACTCGAACCTGTAACCAAGGGCTTAAAAGGCCCCTGCTCTGCCAATTGAGCTAGCGGCCCGGGTATGTATGATTCTATCATTCTGAGTTGGCAGGGTCAACGACTTGTCACTGTTTTTCTTTAGTGTTTGGACTGTATCTTTGTGCGTAGAGCAATACACCAATTGCAATGAAAACCAATCCTGATATAAGACCTAATGATTGCCAAAGCCCAAAATAGGGTAGTCCACTCGGTATATTGTGGCTGCCTATGCCTAGTACATCTGCAAGACCAGATACTGCACAGATTACATAACCTGTAGCCATAAGTCTTAGCCCAATTTGTTCGCGGAGACGTCGCGGAACTGACCTATGTCTAGTTTCATAAGCATATGCATATCCACCTATCGTCATCATACCTATACCAAATAGTATGACGACCAATTGAAGAATGCCAACTCCAGGATTTAGATCGAGATTCACTATTACAGGGAACATTCCTATTAGGAAAATGGTAAATCCGAATACTACTGTTGCTACACTGATACGAGCCAATTGACTAAGTTCGTCAATTGCAACTGGTTTGCGGTTCATGTTGGTAGTCCACGTCTGAGAACTTGCAGCCAGTTCTCAGACATAAATTGTATTACCTCGTTTCTATTGTATCCAAGTGTTGCAATTTCATCGCCAATTAATCCTAAATCTGCCACAGTATCCATTGGAAAGGGTATTGATTCAGCTCCAAAACCGCCGTCAAAATCTGATCCTATGCCAACATGTTGGCAAGATCCAGTAAGCTGACAAATGTAGTCTATCATTTCTGCCAATCGCCTCACAGTTACGGATTTTTTGTCATCACTTTTGCTCCAACCAGTTTTCAGAAATTTGTTGTATGGGACCACTCCTATGACACCATCTCTATCTACAAGTTGACGGATTTGTGAATCTGTTAGCAACCTTTCTGGTGTACTTAGGTCGGCAGCAAATCTTGGGTTTGCATGAGATGCTATTACAACTCCTTCATAATTTTCAATAGCTTGATCAAAACTACGTTCAGACATATGACTTAGATCAAGAATCATTTGAATATCTGACATATTTGCTAACAATTCTTCACCTAAATTAGTCAATGGTCCTGGATCACCAGTGCCTCCACAGTAATTGGTTCCTGCCCACGCTGGTCCGATAATACGTATGCCATTCTCGTGCCAATACTCTACTTCATCTGGTGATCTTATTGGGTCTGCTCCTTCCATTAGTAAGATTAGACCAATCACAGGTTTTTTGTTATTGGTTTCGTCCCAACTAGTGATAACCAACTCGAGATCTGAGCGATTTCGAATAATTTGGTATTCATCCTTATCTTCCATATGAAGGTAGTAATCTAATTGATTATGAGCCAATTGATGTGCCTGATCGGAGTTTTGATAATACATTTTTGCAGAGTCGCCTGAGTAATGACTATAAGGAGGGGAAAATAGAGTGGCAAATATTATTCCTATCCTTCCTGTTAGCCACTCATCTTGACCAAGACATGCCAAACCGTTCGCATGCAGATTTGGACTATTGCTTTCGGACCTGCGTATATTCAGTGCAGAGCTAGCATAGTTTCTATTATATCTCAGAGCGTTGTACGCTATGTCTTCGTGTGCATCGACTATAAGCATGATCTAATCGTATATATAAGGTGCTTGGTTGTCAATTGTCACAGAGTGCTATAATCACACGCTAATGGCTATTCTCAGTGTTATGTTGGCGTCCTGTGTTCTTTTTGTAACACCGGGTATATTGATTCACCTTTCTCTAAAAGAGAGGGGTTATCATCTAGTTCCTTGTATTGGAATAGGTTTGTCACTGGTAGTTGTACTGTATTCTACAGTTGCTAGTGTGGTCGGTTATTCATACTATTTGCAGATGGGTATAACTATAGGCTTGGATATAGCATTGTTGTTTTTTGCTCGGCACCAAATCAGTAACATTAAATCTTGGACGCATAGATTAGTCAGTTGGCAATGGTTATTGTTGGCTCTTGTAGTCTTAATTTATGTTGGCCCAGCATTTGTTATTCCAGTTCCATTTGATACTGACGCGCAAGGTTTTGGAGTGTTGATTGCTACTGTGCGATCCAGTGGTTCTATAAAAACTCTGGCACCTTTTTATCCTGAAATCGGTTGGTATTACTCACCCGCATTTTTTTTGGTAGGTGCTCAATTAGCGGATATCACAGGTGCTGGAATACATGAAGTAATGCTGGGATTTTCACATTTGCTTAGCGTGGGTGTGATAGCGGCTATTGGCTATTTAGGAATGATCATGGGTGGCCGAAAAACTGGTTGGTGGGCTGGAGTTGCATCTGCAATAGGATTGTCTCTCTATACAACTCTGATGGATGCTGCTTATACTAATTTGCTTGGATTATGGTTGACTGCCACGTTTCTTTGGATTCTCGATAAGGTTATAAGAAATAAATCAGGTTTTGATTTGGTGATTGCGGGTGGATGCTTGTCTGCTGTACTTCTTGGGCATCCTGATAGCATCATACATTTAGTTCTGGTTTATTTCTGTTTCTATATTACTGTTGTTTTTGTAAGACCTAAATTGAGTATCAAGGAATATATGAGAATAATGATTCTTGTGCCAGTGCTTGGAGTAGCTATCAGTGCACCTTGGCTATTTAGTACTTTTTCTATGTTAGGGCAAATCAGCGTGCATGAACGTCAGTCACCGCAGTTACACCATCTTTTGTGGGTTTTAACTGTCAATGGTGGACTGACACCATTTTTTGCATTAATTGGTATTTGGTGGGCAGTACGCAGACGTCATTGGTTAGATATATGGTCCATATCATGGCTTGTACCAATTGTAGAAATATCCAGTTTAGGCAATTTAGATGCACTGTCCCGTCGTACATTAATTGATCCGATGCAGATTTTCTATCCTTTTGGTATGGCATGGCATGCCACTATAATTCCTCTTGCTTTGTTAGCATCACGTGGTTTAGAACCTATAGGTGATTGGATTGCTGGCAAGAGATTTTGGCAGGAGTGGCTTGTTGTTTCTCTGTCAATCATATTATTGTTAGCAGGAACGGGGTTGATTATGAACAAATCTGTTGTATCGTGGACCAGAGCATATGTACCGCAAATTACTGGTGCGGTAGCCACTGCTGCTGATATCAGTGCTTATCAATGGTTGCGTGATAATTCCCCATCAGACTCTAAGGTGTTAAACTATCCTGGGCGTTATGAGGGTCAATGGGCAACAGTTATATCTGAGCGTAAGTCGGTTTATATCCGTGACCAGTTATTTTATATAGGTGCAGAAGATTGGCGCAATTCGCAGAAAAATATGGCAGTCGCTTTTCTTGACCCTGCCTCTAATGAGGCCTATGATTTGATTAGTAGTAATGAGGTTGACTACATTGTGGTCCCACAGTGGCTCAATGTGTCTGATATGGATCAATCAAGATTGCGCTGGAGAGATCCCGATAAATTGCCGCAAATATCTTGGTTTGAAGATGCAAGTTACCTGGATTTAGCTGCTGATTTTGATGGTGCTCAAGTGTGGATAGTCAAAGATTAGATGACATTTCATAAGTATATGATAACTGGTTTGTTATGAAAATATTGCATATTATCCCCTATTTCTACCCAGCTTGGGCCTATGGTGGCACTTGTCGCGCTGCTTGGGAACTAGCTCGTGCGCTAGTACGCAAAGGTCAAAGTGTTGTTGTATATACTACTGATGCCCTTGACGAGCATTCTCGTTCTACACCTGCATCAGTAGTGGTAGATGGAGTAGAAATACATAGAGTGCGCAATCTCAGCAATCGTTTAGCGTGGAGGCGCGCTTTTTTTCCATTGGGTTTTGGGAGCAAGCTTCAGGAATCATTGCAGGATGCTGATGTTGTACATTTGCACGAATTTCGTTCGTTTCAGAATGCAGTAGCTTTACCCTATATGGTAAGAACAGGTGTGCCGTTTGTGCTTACAGCGCAGGGAGGCTTACCGCGAATTATGGGCCGTAACACTTTGAAGATTATTTATGATCGTAATTTTGGTGGACGTATACTAAACAAGGCTGCTAGATTGCATGCGCTAAACGAATTAGAGCGGGAACAGTTTATTGACTTGGGTGTTGACCCACAAAGGATTGCAATATTACCAAATGGTGTAGATCTCGATCAATATCAATCTCTACCATCTTTTACGAGATTTCGAGCTCGTTTTGACATACCTGAAGGAGTCCCCATCATACTGTTTTTGGCAAGAGTGAACAAAATCAAAGGAGTTGATTTCTTGGTTACTAGTTTTAATTTGTTGCGTCGCGCGAACCCTGATGCATTTTTGGTTATTGTTGGACCTGATGATGGGTATTTGCAAGAAGTTAAAAATCAAGTCCAGGAATTAGGTATTGAAAATCAAGTACGATTTACAGGATATTTGGATGGGGATGACAAATTGCAAGCATACCAAGCTGCCAGTGTATATGTTCTTCCGTCTGCATATGAAATGTTTGCAATAACTTTACTGGAGTCGCTTGCTTGTGGTACTCCTATAATCGCTACAGATCGTTGTGGTTTGGCAGAGTTTGTCAGACAAAACAATCTTGGCTCAATTGTGAATTATGGGGATGTTGAAGGACTAAAAAATGAAATCATTAGGATATTGGATTATTCTGTTGATGTTGAGAGCCGTGCTGATTACGGTCGAGAGTATGTACTTAAACATTTTGGATGGGATAGGATTGCAGATAATTGGCTGAAGGTTTATCAGGATTGTGCATCAAAAGCTGAGATAGTTTAGACATGTGTGGCATATGCGGGTTGTTAAAATTACCAGGACAAAAACCAATCTCTAGAGATATGCTACGGCAGATGAGCGATTTAATTTCTCATCGCGGACCTGATGACTCTGGAACATTTGTATCACCCAATGCAGATATTGGTCTAGCTAATAGGCGTTTGTCAATAATCGATCCATCAGAATCTGGGCGCCAACCTTTTACTAATGAAGATGGTAACATTTGGGTGGTCTACAATGGCGAGACCTACAACTATGCGGAGATGCGCAGGTATCTTCAGGATAGAGGCCATGGTTTTCATTCCGACACTGATACAGAAATAATTGCGCATTTGTATGAAGAACATGGGGTTGATTGTGTTCGGTATATGCGAGGTATGTTCGCTTTTGCGCTTTGGGATCAGTCTAAGCAACGTCTTTTCTTGGCCAGAGATAGACTTGGAATCAAACCTCTTTATTATGCTTACACTCCAGATGCTTTTCTTTTTGCATCAGAGATTAAATGCTTGTTGACACATCCACAGTTGAAAAGAGCTGTCAATGATGAGGCTCTGTATCATTATCTTACTTTTCTAACTACACCAGCTCCTCAAACCTTGTTCAAAGATATATTCAAGTTACCATCTGCTCATCGAGCGATCATTAATTCGGATGGTCAGATTCATGTCGAAGAGTACTGGGATGTTTTTGAAGATAGTAATAGTGATGTTAGTTATAGTGATGCTGAGCAAGCGGATAGGGTTGTTGGTGCATTGCGAGAAAGTGTTAGGTTAAGAATGGTATCAGATGTTCCTTTTGGCGCTTTATTGTCGGGAGGTATGGATTCTAGTACTAATGTGTCCTTAATGGCTGCAGAAATGGATAGACCTGTGCAGACATTTTCGATTGGATATGAGGGAGATGATGTCAGTGACTATAATGAGATTGGATATGCTAGACAAGTCGCGAATAGATTTGGTGCTGAACATCATGAAACCCTTATGGGACGAGAAGATTTAATTAGATTTTTGCCTGACTTAATTTATCATCAAGATGAGCCAATTGCTGATCCTGTTTGTGTACCTTTATATTATGTGTGTAAATTGGCTAAGGATAACGGTACTTCGGTAGTGCAAGTGGGTGAAGGCGCTGATGAATTGTTTGGTGGATATTGGCATTGGCAGGCAGTATTACGACTAAATCAAGGACCATGGCAGGTTTTTGGTGGCTTACCCAGCTGGGCAAAACAATTGACATTACAATTGTCTAGGCCGATGATGAATGATTTACGTATGGAATATCTACGACGTGGTGTGGCAGGAGAAGAGTTGTTCTGGGGAGGTGCAATTGCATTTGGTGAGGAGGGTAAGCGAGAAATACTCACAGATGAAACTCTAAGTCGTATAGGCGATCTCAGTTCTTATGAGATTGTTCAGAACTATAGGAGCAACTTTGATGATCGTTGTCCCAATCCTGATTATCTGAAGTGGATGAGTTATTTGGATTTGCATATGCGACTGCCCGAATTATTGTTAATGCGTGTAGATAAAATGTCTATGGCGACGTCAGTGGAGGCTCGGGTACCTTTTCTTGATCATGAGTTTGTGCAATTGGTCATGAGTATATCTCAGTCACAGAAGATGCCAGGACTGCGTACCAAACATCTTTTGAAGCAGGGCGTTCAAGGCTTAATACCTGACCATATTATTAATAGAAAAAAACAGGGATTTCGTGTACCTATTACTCGGTGGTTTTCTGATGCTCTAGGATTGATTGCGGAACAGAAACTGCGCGACTTTTGTAAAAGGACTGACTATTTTCGCTGGTCATCTGTATCAAAATTGATATACAGACAGGATGATCTAGTGTGGTATCTGCTAAATTTTGTTCTTTGGCATGAATTGTGGATTGAAGGTGTTGCTAGGGAAGATTTGATACAACTTAGATAATTGTGCTCTAGGGATAGAGACATCTAATTGGTGGATCAATTATGCAGTTGTAGTAAGGCAACTGTACTTTTAATAATATAAAGGTGCTTACAAAAAATAAGAGTAGCACCAATGCAGCTATGCATACTTTATGCAATCTGATAGGTAACAATTGCATCCATCCTATCGTGAACAGTATGCATATGGGCAGCATTGCAGGTAGGCCGTAGCGGGTACCAGAAAAAATTAGCATTATCGGTCTGTGTGGATATATATCTGTTCTCAGTAGGACCATTATCAATATAAGTATTGTGCTAGCTATTAGGAGACCTATTAATTTTAGCTTGGTTTTGCTTGATTCCGATCCTGCTATTTGGGCTAGCTTAGCGTGCCATATTTCTTTGGATAATCCAGTGGCGGCTACTAGGGTGATGAGTAGTAAAGGGTATAGCTGCCAGCGACTTAGTCCGGGTTGTGTACCTCCGAAACCGGACCAGTACATTGCAAATAACCACCCAGGCAAATCGCGCAGCCATGCCGAATGTGTCCGTTCCCAATAATAAAATGACCATAATGCTCTATTAGGTGAAAAACCAAATATATGTTTCCAACCTATCCTTGGCCAAACAGATTCAATAGCACTATTATTAATCATGTTGGTGAAACTTCTGTCATTGCCCCAATTAGTGTAGGAAGATGTTTCGGATGAGAATCCTGGAGGTATATCCTCTGGATATTGACCTTTGGCGAGAACTAAGCCATCGTAGAGAACAGTTGTGGCATTCTCAGCTGCAGGTAGTAGTATTGCAAGGTAAGTTGCTTCTTCAGGAACTTCTGTAACGATTGATCGAAACTGCCATGCTCCATTTCCAATAGTGCTTGCCGTGTATCCACCATTACTTGTGGCAAAGTTTGGAAATCCAATTTGCCCGCCGATTGGGAGTTTCACCCATCCACCAACAGTTATGGTTTGTCCTCGCAATTTGATCACATCTTCTTCTGTTAGATGTTGCACAATACCATGGGGATTCTGGGTTATGTCAACTAGAAGTGCATTTTTTCCTACTTGACCACCATGCCATTCAACAGCAGCAGGCACGAATTGCACCGGCTCATCTTTAGTTGCAGGTTCATTCTTGAACCAGTAAGCAGGTATGTCGAAACTTACTGGTAACATTAGGGCAACAAATGTGACTGAACTAAAAACAGTTAAAATAAGAGCCCACTTACGGGGCTTAGTAGGCAAATTTGCCCATAGCCATAGTAGAGTTATAGGTATACCGATATATGCAGTTGATTTGGTCAACAAACATATTGACAATGATGCTAGGATTCTAAAGACAGATCCAAACTTTATATTATTCATACTAAACCCTGATAAAGTCCAGAACAGCAGGCTGATAGCAAACGTGGCACCTGCATCCGTATTAAGCCCGGAAGTTATGTCTGCTTGTTGGTGATTAAGTGCCATAATACTTGCTGCACCGATGTGCATTATGCGGTTTTTCGGAAATAGGTTTCGTGCAGCACTATAGGTCAAGGCAGTCGCCACAAGACCTAATATAAGAGTTGCTAATCTACCAAGATTGATTGTGGTTCGATCTGGAAGATTGTTGAAGAGTGCCATAGGCAACCCAGACCAAATGTAATATGCTGAATTGGTAAGTCTACGTCTATCAAATAGTAATTCGCATGGCGAACTTTGAGAATCTTTTGGGTATACTTTGGTAAGTTCTTCTTTGTTAAACGCCATCAGTTCGGTTACATTTTCGCCTATTTCACTGTCTTCGCGATGAAGAGACCACGGTAGACCGACTGTATCTCGTAAACAAGCAGCTGCTACAAGTCTTGTGTGTGCAAAATGTATGATTTCATCAACATTCCAGCCGAGTGGTACAATCTGCACGCGCAGTACTCCTAACATTAACTGGGTAAGAAGGAGAAATGCGACAGTGAGATTTATATGCGATCGAACTTTCATTATAATTAAAGTAAAACAGTTTCTAGTTGTATGTGAGACAGTCTACCGAGCTAATAGGTGATTGTCAATCTTACTATATGAGCAAAATATTAGAAATTTCAGTGAATATCTACCCATGAAGATAGCATATATTTGTCAATATTTCGTACCTGAGCCTTCAGCACCATCTACTCGCATATCAGAGTTGGCACAAGAATGGGTAAAGGATGGTCACGAAGTGACTGTTTTAACTGGAATGCCCAATCATCCAAATGGTATTGTGTTAGACGAATACCGAGGAAAAATCATTGCTGATGAAAAGATCGTTGATGTTAATGTTCTGCGAAGCTGGTTATATGCAACTCCGAATGAAGGGATTTTGAGGAAAACATTGAGCCATCTTAGTTTTATGATTAGTACGGTCATGCTTAGTTTGCCTAGATTAAACAAAATAGATGTGATAATTGTCAGTTCACCAACCTTTTTGTCTGCATTTGCTGGACTATTGATTAGCAAAATAAGGCGGGTACCCTTTGTGTTTGAAGTACGCGACTTGTGGCCAGCCGTTTTCGTTGATCTTGGAATACTAAGCAATGTTTTCTTGATACGAGTTTTGGAATCCTGGGAAATGTTTCTTTATACCCAAGCTGCACTTGTTGTAACTGTTACCAAATCTTTTAGAAGTAAATTGATTGAGCGTGGACTGCCGGCCGAGAAAATCGTAGTTGTTTCTAATGGCGCGGCGGTAAATCGGTTTAAGCCTGGTGACAAGAATGATGATTTGTGTAGTGATTTAGGCATTTCGGGTAAATTTGTTGTTAGCTATATTGGAGCACATGGCATTTCTCAAGGTGTGGCAACGATCATGGAAGCAGCTACAACATTAAAGTATCGTGATGATATAGTTTTCATGTTAGTAGGAGATGGTGCTATGAAGAAGGATATGGTCACCATTAAAAGTGACTATAATCTTCAAAATGTAGTTATGTTGCCTGCGCAATCGAAAGAACATATACCAGACTTGTATCGTGCTAGTGATGTATGTATTGTGCCATTGCGTGACGTACCTCTGTTTGACAGTTTTGTACCATCAAAGATGTTTGAAATCATGTCTTGTGGCATACCTATTATCGGGTCTGTGAATGGAGAAGCGAGAGAAATACTGGAGATTTCCGGTTCTGCTATGATCGTCTCTCCGGAATCTGTTAGTGAATTGACTGACTCGATTTTATGGATGGTGGAAAATCCTCAGAAGCGCAAAATGATGGGAATGTCAGGACGGCCATTTGTATGTGAACATTACGACCGTACTATGCTTGCAAAGAAGTATATCGGTCATTTGAAGAGAATCTTAAAATGACTACTGTATTGATTTCAGGAGCAACTGGTTTTTTAGGCGAATATGTTGTACGTCGACTTTTGAATACTAGGTTGGAAATAAGGGCATTTGTGCGTCCCACAAGTGATATATCTTGGATAAGTACACAGGATGTACATTTGTTTTTTGGCGATTTGAGTCAGGATGAGGCGATGCAAAGTGCATTGCAGGGTGCGGATCTATTCATAAATGTAACTTCTCTAGGATTTGGCCATGCGCCTAATATTGTGAATTCTCTGATCAAATCAGAGGTGAAACGTTCTGTGTTTGTGAGTAGTACATCGATTTTCTCGAAGTTATCCACTAGAAGCAAGGCTACCAGAATTAAAGCCGAACTCGTTATTGCTGAGAGTGGCCTAGATTACACTATCGTTCGACCAACTATGATATATGGTTCACCGCGTGACCGTAATATTTGGAGATTGATCAATTTTATCAACAAGTGGCCAATTGTCCCAATTATTGGTCGAGGCGATGTTCTGCAGCAGCCTGTATACGTAGATGATGTGGCTCAGGCAATTATTAGTGCAGCGGAGAGTGATTTGTCTATCGGACGGTCGTATGATATTGCTGGTGCAGAAGCTATCTCATTCTTAGATATAGTTGATCTTGTTTCTGCAGCACTTGGTCGATCTACCAACAAGGTACATGTTCCATATGTAATGGCCAAGTATGCGTCATTATTGTTAGGTGGTATAGGACTAGGTATAACTTTTGAGCAGGTTCTTCGTTTTGGAGAGGAAAAGACCTTCGACATTAGTGCAGCATCTAGAGATTTGGGATATAAACCACTGGGTTTTGAGAATGGTTTGGCACATGAGATACAATGGTTGAGGAAATTATAGTTATAATGGTTTTATTATGCCTCCAATCTGGAC
>DFQC01000015.1:116123-121097 GCA_002377585.1 Anaerolineales bacterium UBA3499
TCGCCTATCGTGTGGCATTGACCGGACGTTTTGCTGGTGCATCTCCAAACGCACATTACCTACAGGCATGGAATACCTATATTGTCTTTATAGTATTTATCCATTTGGCAGCGAATTATTGGGCCGGAATGTATAGTCGTTTGTGGCGTTTCGCCAGTGCTCCGGATGCTCTGATAGTTGTGCAGGCATGGTTGGGTGCAACAATTCCTTTGATGTTGATGGATATGCTCCCAGCTGCTCGTCTTGAGCCAACGATTCGACCTTTGCCATTGAGTGCTTTGGCGTTAGGTGGATTCCTTGCTGCCGCTGGATTGACTATGCTTCGCTATAGAACTAGGGTATTGGTTAGTCTAATTTTTAGGTTAAGACGCGCAGGGCAAAAAACAACAAGTGGTGGTAGTGCTATACGCACTTTGATAGTTGGAGCTGGAGAAACAGGTCAATCACTATCGTGGCAACTTCAAAATCGAAGTGGTGGTCGCGCATACCAATTACTTGGATTCATTGATGATGATGTTGATAAACATGGTTTTAATGTTCATGGGATTCCAATACTGGGTGGCAGGGCGCAATTGTTAGAATTGGTAGTTCTGCATAATGTGGATTTAATTGTATTGGCTATTCACGCTATTTCTGGACAAGAGTTTCGTGAGATTCTGAGTGTTTGCCAGAATGCTCCAGCTCGGATACAGATTGTCCCCGATGTGTTCGAGGAACTTGCAAATAGCGCGAGCAAATCTTTGTTAAGGGATGTAACGGTAGATGATTTTCTTGGTCGTAGTCCTGCTGAAATTGATATCGAGGTGTGCAGAGATATGATTCAAGGTAGCACTGTTCTGGTTACTGGTGGGGCAGGTTCTATCGGAACGGAGCTATGTCGGCAGGCCCTAGCTTTTGATGCAAAGTTGGTTGTGGCTGTTGACATGAATGAAACTGGTTTGTATGAGTTGCAAGCTGCAACAAGTATGATGAATAGTCAGCGCAAACTTAATGTGTGTGTAGCAGATGTGACTGATCTAGAGCAAGTGACAGAAATATTTGAGCGATATCATCCTGAAGTTGTGTTTCATACTGCAGCTTATAAACATGTTCCTTTGATGGAATTGCACCCACGTGTTGCTCTGCGCACGAATGTTGTAGGTACGTTAAATGTTGGTTTGGCTGCTAGGAAGGTTGGTTCGGAAAGGTTTGTATTGATCTCTACTGACAAGGCAGTTGCACCAGCTAGTATTTATGGAGTGACCAAGCTAATAGCAGAGCAAGTGACTGCTGGCTTGGCTCTAGCAAGCTCTGGTACTCTATTTGCTTGCGTCAGATTTGGTAATGTATTAGGTAGTCGAGGTAGTGTTGTCCCACTTTTTGAGAAGCAAATTGTATCTGGAGGTCCCATTACTGTTACTCATCCTGACATTACTAGATTTTATATGACTATACCTGAGGCTGTGAGATTAGTAATCCAGGCCTCAGCTCTTACTCGTGGCGGAGACTTGTTTATGCTAGAAATGGGTGAAAGTATCCGGATTGCTGAATTGGCTGAACGTATGATTAGATTGCACGGTTTGCGTCCAGAAATTGATATACCAATTGAATTTACAGGACTCAGGCCAGGTGAAAAGTTGCATGAGAAATTAATAGAAAATGAAGAAAGCCGCGAAGCTACTGATCATGCTCAGATTTACCGAGTGTTGTCTGGTAGGAATGAGTACAGCAAGCCTGATTTAGAAATATTAGAAAAATGGATTTCGAGTGCACTAAATCTACCGGAGAATGATTTGGAAACCATCTTGCGTAGTTATCGTAGTGATGGTGTAATTAATCAATCTAATTCTTCTGAGAGGAAATGACTTTATGATTGTGGTAAGGACTCCCTTACGTATAAGTTTCTTGGGTGGTGGTACTGATTTTCCGGATTACTATCGTAATCATGGTGGGTTGGTCCTATCAACAGCAATTGACAAATATATATACGTAATTGTAAAGGAAAGGTTTGACAATATGATCTATGTCAACTATTCGCGCAAAGAAATAGTAGAAAATGTCGATGAAATACAACATGAATTAGTAAGGGAGGCCATGCAAATTACCGGAGTTAAACGAGGTGTGGAGATTACGACTCTTGCTGATGTTCCATCAAGTGGAACTGGACTAGGTTCATCTAGCACTGTGACGGTTGGTCTATTACAGGCTTTATATTCATATAGTGGTAAGCTTGTAACTGCAGAGACTCTTGCAAGGAATGCATGCGAGATTGAGATTGACAGATGTAATAAACCCATAGGGGTACAAGATCAATACATAGCGGCTTATGGGGGTTTTCGGGCAATATCTTTCGAAAAAGATGATGTTGTGACTGTATCGAAATTGGGCTTGAATGATGAGTTGATTCGTCGTCTTAACCGTAATATGATGTTGTTTTACACAAATATCACTCGTCCATCTGAAAGTATTCTTGTAGAACAAAGAGAAAACATTTCAGAACGTGAAGATAGGTTAGCCGGACTGCGTGAGCTTGCTGTGCAAGCTTGTGACTGCTTGAAGAACGGTGATTTAAGTGAGTTCGGTAACATGTTGCATAATGGTTGGGAGCTCAAAAGAGGTCTTGCTAGTGGTGTTAGCAACCATGACCTTGATGATTTATATAATGCTAGTAGAAAGGCTGGTGCTATTGGAGGTAAGATTGCTGGCGCAGGTGGCGGAGGGTTCTTGTTACTATATGCGCCTTTGGCTGCTCAAGATAATGTTAGGAGTGCATTAAGTCACTTACGTGAACTTCCATTTTTATTTGAACGTGATGGTAGCAGGGTGGTTTTCGACCTAGGTAGGTCAAAGTAACGTTCATTCTACGATTTCTCTACTACGCTCTAATATATGCTTGACTAAAGCAAACCCGTTGGTTAGAATTCAAAACTTGAATACTCGAATAAAGGTGCATTTTTGAGAGACTATGAGTTTCAGTTACTGGATGCTATTGCTGATAATCCTACGGTAACTCAAGCTGGACTTGCAGCTCAACTGGGTGTAGCAGTTGGTAGTATTAATTGGTACATTAAGCGCATGGTTGCTAAGGGTTATGTAAAAGCAACCCGTATGCATCGTACTCGCTTGAAGTACCACCTTACACCTGAGGGTGTTGCATTGTTGGGACGACGTACAGCTGAGTATATGGAACAATCTCTTCGGGTTTACCGGAAGTTACGTAGAGCAGCTATGGAAACGGCTGTTGATATTCAGAGTAAGGGAATTGAATGCGTTTTGTTGCAAGGAGATAGTGATGCAACAGATATTCTCAGGTTGACTTTGTTGGAGCATGGAGTTATATCAACTAGCGAATCTGCTGATTGGCTGGTCCGTTGTGTGGGTCATGATTATTACCTAGAGTCATGTACTGAGATGAGAGCAAATAACAGAATGCATCAATCGGGTTCAGCAACATAATGTTCATGATTTGTATTGTGAACACAATCGATTTAGTTGGTTAGATTGTTAATGTATGTGAGTTGGTGGATGGTTACATCTTGTATTTTTAAAAGAAGATAGATGTAACCAGTAAGCAAGTAGTTGTGATTTCTGGTATATATGGTCCCACGCAATAATTGGTGCGTGTTGGAAGGGCGGAGCATTCCCGCAGTATTTTTAATTTACTAAATATTTTATTGTATAAGTGATATGAAAACTAATTTCTGGAAGGACAAACGGGTTTGTGTAACTGGTGGTGCTGGATTCTTGGGCTCTACTATAACTAGCAAGTTGCGTGGATTAGGATGTGGTGAATTGATTGTTCCTCGCAGTCGTGATTTTGATTTACGCATTAATGAATCGATAAAAAAACTGTACTTTGAGACGCGTCCGCAAATAGTAGTGCATCTAGCAGCTGTTGTAGGGGGCATTGGCGCAAATAGCGCGAGACCTGCAGAGTTTCTATATGATAACTTAATGATGGGGACACAATTGCTTCACGAAGCTTGGGCATATGGGGTGGAAAAGTTTGTAGCCATTGGCACAGTATGTGCTTACCCAAAATTTACTTCACTGCCATTCTCAGAAGACAATCTATGGGATGGTTATCCGGAGGAGACAAACGCACCCTATGGACTGGCAAAAAAAATGTTACTGGTGCAGAGTCAGGCTTATAGGAAGCAGTATGAATTTAACTCTATATTTCTGTTGCCGGTGAATTTATATGGTCCTGGAGATAGTATTGATAGCGAAAACTCGCACGTTATTCCATCTCTAATCATGAAATTTTTGGATGCTAAGCTTAGTGGGCAGCAAGAAGTGGTTGTATGGGGTGACGGGTCGCCCACTCGTGAATTTTTGTACGTCGATGATGCTGCGGATGGCATCTTATTAGCAGCTGAGAAATATAACAGTAGTCATCCTGTAAATTTAGGTTCTGGTCAAGAGATATCTATACTAGATTTGGCCACAACCATTGCATCCTTGGTAGGGTATACAGGAAAACTCGTGTGGGATCGCACTAAGCCAAATGGGCAGCCGCGCAGAAGACTTGACATTAGTCGTGCACAAAGCAATTTTGGGTTCAAAGCTAGAATGGACTTTGAAGATGGATTGAAACGGACAGTTGACTGGTATGTTCAGCGCAGTGCAGAATCAAGCTAAGGAATCAGAGTGAATTCACCTACTTCTGAAGACAAACCATTTGTTACAGTAATAGATTCATCGGCAAAATTTGGGTGGTGGAAATATTTGCAAGAGGTATGGTTTTATCGTGACCTTTTTTATTTCTTGGTGTGGCGTGATCTTAAGACCAGATATGCTCAGAGTGTTCTAGGTATAGGGTGGGCAATCATACAACCACTTTTTAGTATGTTGGTTTTCACGGTTGTTTTTGGTAACATGGCTCGCATTTCATCAGATGGTGTTCCATATGCTATCTTTAGTTTTGCAGCGCTAGTTCCATGGACATATTTTTCTGGGGCTTTGACTGGCGCCGGTGGTAGTCTAATAACGGCA
>DFQC01000026.1:0-265 GCA_002377585.1 Anaerolineales bacterium UBA3499
CAGGTAATTCACGGTTTGATATACAGCTTAAGGGGTCAGGTCCTACTCCGTACTCGCGTGGTGGAGATGGAAGATCTCCGCTCGGTCCAGTTTTGAGGGAATATATCGTGTCAGAAGCTATGTATTACTTGGGTATACCAACCACACGGGCTCTCGGTGCGATACTTACCGGGGAAAAGGTGATGCGGGAAAGTGAGCTGCCCGGGGCTATACTGACGCGAATAGCACGCAGTCACATACGAGTCGGTACACACCAATATTTCGC
>DFQC01000026.1:577-757 GCA_002377585.1 Anaerolineales bacterium UBA3499
GCATATGGTGATGTCGAATCCTTGGTGTGTCTTGTCGACCATGTTGTTGATAGACATTACCCAGAGGTGAAGGAATCTCAGGAGTATGTGTTAGAAATGCTAACCTCTGTAATCGCAAGGCAAGCCGACTTGATTGCGAAATGGCAACTGGTTGGATTTGTTCATGGCGTGATGAATACA
>DFQC01000026.1:1041-6704 GCA_002377585.1 Anaerolineales bacterium UBA3499
TTCATGGCGTGATGAATACAGACAATATGTTACTTAGTGGCGAAACTGTTGATTATGGGCCATGCGCATTTATTGATGGGTATAACGAGGATGCAGTGTATAGTTCGATTGATCGGGGCGGAAGATATTCGTACAGGAATCAACCAGGGATTTGTAATTGGAATCTCGCTTGCTTGGCTCAGGCGTTACTTCCAATTGTAAATGTAAATAAGGACAAAGCTGTGGAAGGGCTAGAGAAGGTTCTTGGAACTTTTCCAGACTTATACTCGCGTTCTTATCTAAAACTGGCTAGAGCAAAATTTGGCTTAACCACTGAGGAAATAGAAGATGCTGAACTGATTCAAAAGTTTTTTGATATTCTTGGTAAAGAAAAGGATGATTTTACATTAGCCTTTAGAAGGCTGTCAGATATATCTATGGAAAACGATGATGCTGTTAATGCTGGAGGCTTGTTTCAGTTTTCGACTCGATACTATGAGTGGATCGCTCGGTGGAGGGATAGATGCGGTAGAGAAGATGTCACGTCGCAGGAGCGACAGGCGTTGATGTATGGTGTTAATCCTATTTATGTGCCTAGGAATCACGTTGTTGAAAAAGTGATTGCTGAAGCGACAGACAATGTTGATTATGGGCCATTCAATGAATTGGTTGAAGTGTTGAAGAATCCGTATCTACAACGGTCAGGTTTGGAGTATTATGCAACTCCCCCAACAGATGATGAGATTGTTTCTCGTACTTTTTGTGGTACGTAGTAGGTAATAGTGGATATTAGCTTCTGAGCATCCGTTTTATCCAAAAGACCAGTCTTTCCCATACAGGCAAATCAGTTAAATGAGGTTGCTCCTGCATTGGAGTCCAGTATTCTTGTAGTTTTGATGAGAAGTCCGGGTCACCACCTCGTATTTCTCGATCTCCTACGACAAGAACATATTTGCCAGTTCGCACATCAGATTCTGACCACACTGCGATAGTGTATTGAGTAGTTTTTGGAATAGTTACATATTGGCGTTGTCTACGCCAATAGCTGGTGCGTGAGAATGGTTCGAAGAAAGATTCTGGGTCGGTTGGTGTAAGGAGTATAGATCCATTTGGACGCTCTGAGTCCGTGGTTATTACTGCTGGAAGAACGCCAGCAGGTAATCCGGGTCCGATAACTGCTACGGTTGGGGCAAAGTCAAGCTGACCATCTATTTGGGGTATTGTAATTCCAACAAGAATATTAGTGCCTTTTGTACCATCAAATATATAGTAGTCTATGTCGGTCAAGGAATCTATCGTGGCGTATAGGGCGGTAGATATGGTGGGATCAGTAATGGATAATGGGTTAGTCTGAGTAGTGTCTGGATCCTCGAAAAATGGCTGATGGGCCGAGGCTGTTTGGGTTGGGACAAGTAGTGCTCCTAATAGCGTAAGAGTAATAGCAAAAATTGCACAATGTATTAGAGCTCGGGAAATAGTCCTGTTTAGGAAATTAGTCATTATTGAATAATTGATTTATTTTTAATTGTCTATATGAAAATATAGATTGTAGCTTTGGTCTAATTGCAAGTGAGTGGATTATATCACCACCTAAAGGTCCAAAAGGTACGGCATATGTTACAGTATCGGTTGCCAGTGTTCCATCTGGCACTTCGTTGAAACGGTGTTCGTGGTACCAGAATCGATATGGGCCAAGACGTTGTTCGTCTACAAAGTGTGACATATGTTCTAGATGCGTGATTTCGGTAAGCCATGTTGCTTTTATTATGGGGAGTATTTGTATTCGGTATTGTATAAGCTGGCCTAAATACATGGATTGGTCGGCACCTTGTATAAACTCAAATCCCATGCCTGGGGGTGTGAGCGTATTGAGGTTTTTTGGTGTAGAGAAAAAGTCCCAGACTATTTCTATAGGCTGGGGTATCACTTGGGTTGTTACCAGTCTGTGGATCATTGATTACTCCTGAAGACATTAAAAATGTTTGGTACGAATGCGGGTACTGAGTCGATATAATTTTTATAGCCTGGTTTGTCTTTGCGCATCATTCTCTCGGTTATGGGTACGCCCGAGAACTTCAATAATAAAACTGTCATTAATATTGGCGAAAATATCGTCCACCATGTGTATTGAGATAGTGACATTAACCAGAATCCCCACCATTGAGTAGCATCTCCAAAATAGTTGGGATGCCGAGTGAGACCCCAAAATCCTGTTGTGAGTAGACTGCCCCTGTTTTTAGGAAGTGATTTAAAGCGAGCTAATTGTAAATCGCTGCCTGCCTCAAATATGAATCCTATCAACCAAATACAGAATCCAAAATACACTAGTGGTCCCCTTTGCATTGGTGTGGCTTGGGTAATAGATATTGGGGCTGATATTATCCAAATTAGTAGACCTTGAAATATAAATACTTTGAAGAGGCTTGACCACCACCATGTGCGACCGGCATTGGTGCGAAATCTTGCATATCTTGCATCCTCACCTTTTCCTATGCTACGCAAGAATATATGGATAGAAAGTCGTAGGCCCCATAGGGTGACTGTTGCTCCAAGCACGGTCATTTGAAATCGATTTTCGTTTTGTAATTGAGTACTTGTGAGCCAAAATACAGTCACAAAGCCTAACCCCCAGAATATGTCGATAATTGACGCATTTTTGAGTAAGAGGCTAAAAACCCAAAGCGATATTGTACAAATTAATAATGGCGCTAAACTGTATAACCAGATTTCTATTCCAAGCATGTACATCTTCCTTTTGTAATGTCTTGTCCAATATATCAGTGGGTTAGAGTAGAGCCGGAGTGCTTAATTTATCGAATTCACTAGTCCCAGCAAGGACATCTATATCGGCTGGTTCATCAATTATACGATTTATGCTTCCATCTACCATTTGAATTACTTTGTCTACATACTTACACATCCTCAGATCGTGCGTAACCATTATTCCGGCGCGTTTCTCCTCATGGATTAGATCGGAGAAAATTTGCACTACTTGTTTTGCCCTTTGAGTATCAAGGCTGGCGGTTGGTTCATCAGCTAGGACCACTCTTGGGTCATGGATAAGTGAACGAGCTATTGCTACACGTTGTTGTTGACCTTTAGACATTTGGGACGGGAGTGAATTTATCTGTTCGTCAAGACCTAGACGAAGGAGAAGGTCTTTAGCTCTCTTTGCCTCAGATGTACTGTAAATTTTGTTCAACCTCAACATTAATTCTACATTCTCAATAGCAGTAAGGTAGGGGACTAAATTGTTGTCTTGAAATGTAAATCCGATTTTTTCTCTACGAAACTTTGCGCGTTGTTTTTGGTTCATGTCGTCAAAGGGCTCGCCGTCAATGTAGATGTGACCTGAGGTAGATTCGAGGAGCGTCGCAAGCATTGCTAGCATGGTGGTTTTTCCGGACCCACTTGGTCCAACTAGAGCTATGAACTCGCCTGGCTTTACCTGAAGAGACACTTTGCTGACTGCGTGTACTACTAGTTCGTTGGATCTGTAGGTCTTGCTAAGGTCGATGGTATTAAGAATGTAGCGGTCCATAATAATATTACATGTCAAGTGCAGTGAGTGGCTCCACTTTGTGCGCCATGCGAATTGATAGCATGCCACCAGCTGGTCCTATGAGCAGTAGGGTCACTATGGTAACTGCTACGGAGGAGGTGGTAAAGTAAACTGGTACATTTGACGGCAGTGTTGCGGCGAGCGCAAAGGTCGCTAATGTGCCTATAATGACTCCAAACAGACTAACTATCACAATTTGTGATATTGCAGTCGCAGAGACAAGGCGATTTGGTGCGCCGATAGCTTTTAGCATACCAATTTGTGGTAGTTTTTGTAATATTTGAATTTGGAAAAATCCGCCGATTACCAATGTGCCGATTAAAAACGTAAAGCCCTTGATGGTGTTTAGGGTACCCTGTTGTTCGGAGTATCCAGGTGCGGATTCATATGCCGTTTGTATATCAGTGACTTCTACATCATCGATTATGTTAGTGATGGCTGATTCTAAATAGGAGAGGTTGGTTGAATTTTTAGCCTTTACTGCGATTACATTGAGTACGGGCTGTGTGCTGTAGCTGTCAGGATCGGCTTTAGGTCTGTATTTGTCCCATGTACTAAGTGAGACAAATATTGACGGGCGAAAAAAATAACGCTGCCCGCCAGCTATCCCTGTTACTGTAAGGTCGTATAACTTGTCCTCGGTGCCTTGAGTAGATTTGATTGTTATTTTGTCTCCGACTTGAGCTCCTATAAGATCCGCAGTGCTTTGATCTATTAGAGCGATTTTAGATGGATATGATCGAAGATCAGTTCCAAATATTGCTTTTGGTGCGCCAGGTCGATCAGGCTCTACTCCAATAAATGACACATCTACCGGCTCTTCGTCTTGTTTTACAACAACTTTCACGTTACTGAATGCTATTGGGCCTGCGTCGGCTATCCCATCGATTCTGCGCGCACGCTTATATTTTTTATAGTCGAGTCTACTCTCAATTGTTGAAAAGCTGACATCTGTTTGAAACACCAATAGTTGGGCATCTAATTTTTCGAGATATTCCTTATTGTTAGTGGCGAGACCTTCGCCTAGTCCTGCTGTAAATAGTACGAGTACTGAGATCAACGCAATAACTAAACTAAATAGAAAATACTTAGTTCTATTGCGCCAGATTTCTTTGAAGCTAAGGTAGATTGCCATAGACTGATGGTGAGTGATGTGTAATGATATAGGCTAACTGGTTAATAGGCGGCATAATGTTTTACAATAAGAAAATTATGGTTAAAATTATATCGGTTTAGTATTAGCGAGATATTAATATATTTGGAATTGTAATATGTGCAATTGTTTTGGTAGAAGGTGTGAATAAATGACTGTGAGAGCATCTTTGGTATGCTGAAAGTGTACTTTATTGATTCTTTTGCCTCAAAACAATTTGAGGGCAATCCGGCTGCAGTTATACCGTTACGTAAATGGCTGCCGGACCATGTAATGCAATCCTTGGCATCAGAAAACAATTTATCAGAAACCGCGTTTTTTGTCGAGAAAAATGGAGGGTATTGGATCAGGTGGTTTACGCCAGTAGATGAAGTCAAGCTGTGTGGGCATGCTACATTGGCAGCAGCATATGTATTATTTTATGAGTTGGGATACGTACAGGATATAATTCAATTTGAGTCTTTGTCTGGAAAATTATATGTTAGAAGAAGAGATAATGAAATGATATTGGATTTTCCATCTCAGCCGCCATCTAAGTGTGAGACACCGGTTGGCCTTATAGATGGTCTTGGGGCAAAACCGGTTGAAGTTTTGAGCAATGAGGATTACCTCGTGGTTTTTGAAAGCGAATCCGAGGTTGAGAACCTGAGGCCAGCGTTTGTAAAATTGGAGAGTGTGCCGTTGCGAGGTGTGATAGCAAGCGCAAGGTCAAAAAGTTTTGATTTTGTTGTTCGGTTTTTTGCGCCGAAACTTGGGGTTGATGAAGATCCAGTTACTGGATCAGCTTACACGCAACTGGCACCATATTGGTCAGGAGTATTGAAAAAAGAGCGAATGAAGGCTAGGCAGGTTTCAGCAAGAGGCGGAAATGTAACTTGTGAGATTCTTGGCAACAGAGTTTTAATATCAGGTACTGCTGTTAAGTATATGGAGGGGAATATCTCTCTTGATGAAAACGGCGCTTATTAG
>DFQC01000026.1:7022-12757 GCA_002377585.1 Anaerolineales bacterium UBA3499
TTATTAGCTTATAAGGTGTAAGTGCTTTTGCCGGAGTTTGGCTAATTTTGGCGTGATTACAGCATTGCAATATGGATTGTTCGGATTGTTGATAAAATATGATTGATGATAGTCTTCGGCTATGTAGAATGTATCCAACTTAACTATTTCGGTAATAATCGGTTTATCAAAGGCTTGAGCATCAGTTAATTGGTCAATCGTCTTATTTGCGGTTATTGTCTGAGTGTCATCGTGTGCAAAAATCGCTGAGCGATATTGAGTTCCGATGTCATTGCCCTGTCGATTAGGAGTAGTGGGATCATGGTAAGCAAAGAATACCTCAAGTAATGTGCCGTAAGTGATCTGAAGAGGATTGTGCGATATCTGTATGCACTCGGCGTGTCCAGTGGTGCCCGTACAGACTTCCTCGTAGGTTGGATTTACTGTGGACCCGCCTGCGTAACCTGATGTCACTTTGGTTACCCCATTTAGTTTGGCGAAAATTGATTCGAGGCACCAGAAGCATCCGCCAGCTAATGTTGCTAGATCTTTGGAGTGAGAGGTGACGTTAGTCTGCATTTAGTACTCAAGGATGATGTTAGCGATTTATCAGTTTATGTAAGAAGTATAACATTCTATGATGATATCGTATAATTTGTGTAAAATTGACATATTGAACGAGGCATTACTGTCCGCAAGCTCTTTGTAACAACAGGATATGTGGTATATACAAAACGTGCATCGTTAAGTAATGATTGTAAAAAATAGTGGTAAGGTATCGTAAGATCTTCGTAGTATATAATTTGATCCAAAATATAGGAGGTGGGAGATGGACGAAAATAATGTAGCTATAGTAGTTGATAGCACTTCAACTATTCCGGAAGATATTGTAAAAGAGTATGGTATACATGTTATACCTCTTACACTGGTCTGGGGTAACGATACATATCTTGATGGTGTCGAAATGAGCGCCGCAGATTTTTACGATAAGTTGAGAAACGACCCTGTTTTCCCTAGCACAACCCAACCAAGTGTTTCGGAGTTTGAGGAGCTGTATAAAAGGATTGGGAGTAAAGCGAGTGATATATTGGTCATTACCTTGTCCGGCGAGTTGTCGGGCACATTGAATTCGGCCGTCCAGGCTAAAAGTTTGTATACTGAAACTAATGTAGAAATTATCGACACTCGAACGATGTCAATGGCTGCTGGTTATGTTGCATTGGCTGCGGCTAGACAGGCGAGGGCCGGCGGAAGTATTGAGGACTGCGTAGCTGCTGCTCGCGGAGCAAATGAAAATGTAGGAGTTTTAGTTACTTTGGATAGCTTGGAGTATTTGCATCGGGGAGGCAGGATAGGAGGAGCTCGGAAGTTGTTGGGTGGAGCACTGAATATAAAGCCGATTCTAACAGTGGGAGATGGAATAGTGCAAGATGCGGGGAAGGTTCGTACACGTCGGAAGGCGCTTAAGCATTTGATTGACAGTGTTACAGAGGCGGTGTCTGGAAAACAAGGCATTAGATTGGCCGGTATACATGCGTCCTCTCCGGATGATGCAGCTTATGTGCTTGAAGAATGCAATAAGTCCGTGGGGGCTGTAGAAACATTGATGACTGAATTAAGTCCTGTGGTTGGAGCTCACGTCGGTCCGGGTGGTGTAGGTATAGCTTGGACTTTTGACTAGACAGACACCAACCAGCAGCTTGGTTTAAGATATTAGGTTACACAGAAAAAACTCATATTCGGTGTATGTTTGCTCCAAGCGACCGTAGTTTGTGGTCTATGCCTTCATAGCCACGTTCAATTTGATTGATGTTGCGGATTATTGATTCGCCGTTTGCGCAGAGCGCGGCTATTAGAAGAGCCATTCCTGCTCGAATATCGGGACTTTCGAGCGTTTCTGCTTGTAACATTGTAGGTCCTTGAACGATACATCGATGAGGGTCGCACATTATAATTTGTGCTCCCATGGCTATTAGCTTGTCGGCAAAATGAAGCCTACTTTCAAACAATTTTTCGTGAAATAAAACGGTGCCCTTACATTGGGTAGCGACTACTATTGCTATGCTCATCATGTCTGCGGGAAAACCAGGCCACGGCGCATCGTCAACTTTAGGGATTACATTGTTAAGATCAGGTATTATTTTGAGTGATTGAGTGCTTGGTACAATAATATCTCCTAAGTCGGTTCTCCATGATATACCCAACCTGGCAAACACTAATTCCGCCATTTTAAGGTGTGGGCCACCGCCATCCTTTATTCGGATTTGGCCTCCAGTTGCTGCTGCTGCTCCGATAAAGCTTACTACTTCCAGGTAATCTGGACCTATGGTGTGTTCTCCTCCACGGAGTGCGGTTACGCCTTCTATGGTAAGCATATTGGATCCGATGCCTGTAATGCTCGCACCTATACTATTGAGAAACTCACAAAGTTCTTGTACATGTGGTTCGGAGGCTGCATTGCGCAGTATGGTGGTGCCCTGTGCTAGGACTGATGCCATTACTGCGTTTTCCGTAGCGGTAACGCTAGCTTCGTCTAGTAGTATGTCTGCTCCGGACAAGGATTTGACTGTTAGGTTGAAGGGATTTGTTCCGGCGATTGTGCATCCAAGAGCTTCAAGGGCTAGAATATGAGTGTCTAGACGGCGGCGCCCTATGACATCCCCGCCAGGTGGGGGTAGTGTTAGTTGACCATGACGCGCTAACATGGGTCCGGCTAGCAATATTGATGCTCTTATATTACGACAGAGCTCTGGGTCAGGTGAATGTCCTGCTATTGATTTGGCGTGAACTACCCATGTGTGAGTGCCTTGTTCGGTAATTGTTACGCCAAGATGCTCGAGTAATTTTCTTAGAGTTAGTACGTCTCCGATTTTAGGTATATTGTGTAGTGTTACTGGTTCTTTGGTAAGTAGGCATGCGGCTAGAATCGGAAGAGCAGCATTTTTGTTGCCGGACGGTGTAAAAGTACCATTTAATGGTACTCCCCCTTTAATAATGAATTGTTCCATAGTTATAGTATGTGCAGAGCTGGAATTAGAGATATAGTCAGAAAATAAATAGTTTTTTGCCCCCAATGCACATATAGGTATGAATTGTAATAGAGTGTGCTTACATGGTCAACCTTATCCTTAGGTACTAGAGCTTATTTTGACCTTCTGAACATGTGTTAATGGTAAAATCCGGCGAATGAAAAGTACTACAGTGAAAGAACCGGCACCACCTATTGGTGTGATTGATTCATTTGGTAAGGGTTTCGAGACAGTTACGACTCATCTTGCCCTCTTGTCTATACCGCTACTGCTAGATTTATTTCTATGGCTCGGACCGCGATTGAGTGTCGCTAGCCTGTTTAATAACTTTGGAGCTCTCTTAAGTACCGGCGAGAATGTACCTGCTGAGTCAGCGAGGGTTATCCAGATGAGCTTTAATAGTTTAGCGGAATCGTTAAACTTGTTTACCTTTCTTAGTACTTCGCCACTGGGTGTGCCTAGTATGATGGTGAGCAAAGTGGGGATTTCGCCGTTGGGAGATGGATTAGTAATACCCGTTACGAGTTGGTTCACTGTGACAGTGATTGCTTTTGTGATTAGTCTAGCAGGATTGTTCATAGGCACTATCTATTTCGCTGTGATTGCTCGTGGTACATTGCCCGATGAGCTTAAGGTTGACGAAATAGATTTGCTTGAGAACATATGGATAGGATGGGTTAGATTGGTCGGGTTTGCTTTCTCGGTTGTGGCTGTCATGATTGTGTTCGGCGTTGCTGTTTCGATGCTGGCGGGTTTAGCGTCTTTAGTGCATTCTAGTGTTAGTGGGCTTGTTGTTTCACTAGCGGTTGCAGTATGGGTATGGGGCTTATTCTATGTTGCCTTTACCGTACATGGGATAGTAATGGACAATCAGACGGTTAGAGTTGCATTGGGGAATAGTTTGTTGTTAGTGAGGCTAAACATGCCATCAGTTGTTGGTCTATTTGGATTGATCATGTTACTGCTTTGGGGGCTTGGATATTTGTGGTTAATACCGTCATCTGACTCTTGGGCGTTGCTTCTAGGCATAATTGCGCATGCGTTTGTGGCTACTGGACTGTATGCGTCAACTTTTCATTTCTATAGGGATCGTTTGCGATGGTGTACTGAGATAGAAGAATTTACTAAGGAGAATGCAAAGTTATAGTCGAATGTAACAATTGGGGGCCTTAGAGGTGATAAGGAAATGGCAAAAAGCACAAAAAAGAAGATAACGAAGAAGAAATCTAATAAGGCGGACAGTTATGGTGCAAGCAGCATCCAGGTTCTAGAAGGTCTAGAGGCTGTTAGGCGGAGACCCGGGATGTATGTGGGCGGTGCTGATTCGCGTGCAATGCATCATTTAATATACGAAGTCGTTGACAATTCTATTGATGAAGCTTTGGCTGGTGAGTGTGACTTTGTGGCCGTTACTATACATGAAGATGAAAGCATAACCGTTACTGATAATGGGCGTGGCATACCAGTCGATAAACATCCGGCGGAAAAGGTGTCTGCTCTGGAGGTTGTAATGACTAAACTTCATGCAGGCGGGAAATTTGGAGGGGGTGGGTATAAAGTGTCAGGAGGATTGCACGGAGTTGGTGTGAGTGCGGTCAATGCATTGTCGAGTACGTGTGAAGTTTGGGTAACACGCGACGAAAAGGTCTGGTATCAACAGTATAAACAGGGTGTGCCTCAAGCTGCGGTAAAAAAGATAGGTAAAGCAGAAAAAGGTGTGAGTGGTACTAGAACAAAATTTATGCGAGACACTACGATCTTTAAAGAAGATAACGAATATAAGTTTGAAGTTCTGCTTCAAAGATTTAGGGAAATGGCCTTCGTTACACGGGCCGTTACAATATGTCTTGTTGACGAACGGAATGATAGAGAGATGACTTTTTACTTCGAGGGTGGAATAAAATCATTTGTTAGATATTTGAACCGCAATCGACGGTCATTACATTCCGTATTACATGTTGAAAAAGAAATCGATGGCACTGGTGTTGAGGTAGCCCTTCAATACAATGATGGGTATGCTGAATCAACATACTCGTTTGCGAATACGATAAACACTACAGATGGTGGTACGCATATGACCGGCCTCAGATCGGCTCTCACTAGAACAGTGAATGATTATGCTAGAAAGGCTAATCTACTAAAGGATGGAGATCAAAACTTTAGTGGCGAGGATACTAGAGAAGGGCTAACAGCCATAGTTAGTATTAAGCATAGAGATCCTCAGTTCGAGAGTCAGACTAAAGTAAAGTTAATGAATCCGGAAGTGTCTGCGCTCGTACAGCAAGCACTAGGCGATTATCTCTTAGAGCAGTTAGAAAAAGATTCTCGCATGGGTAAGTCTATTGTTGAAAAATGTTTGACATCAGCCAGGGCACGCGACGCAGCTAGGAAGGCAAGAGATTTAGTCATAAGAAAAAGTGCGCTGGAAAGTTTGACCTTGCCGGGCAAGTTAGCGGATTGCTCTGAAAGAGATCCGTCAAAGTGTGAGCTTTATATCGTTGAAGGTGATTCGGCTGGAGGTTCAGCTAAGCAGGGCAGGGATAGGCATTTTCAGGCTATTCTGCCTCTCCGCGGCAAGATATTGAATACTGAGCGGGCTCGGCTCGACAAGATACTAGGATCCAATGAAGTTAAGGCGTTGATTTCGGCTTTGGGAACTGGAATTTCAGATGGCTTTGATCTCGAGGGGCTTAGATACCATAGAATTATTATAATGACAGATGCTGA
>DFQC01000026.1:13061-60720 GCA_002377585.1 Anaerolineales bacterium UBA3499
ATGACAGATGCTGATGTTGATGGTAGTCATATAAGAACTTTACTTTTGACTTTTTTCTTCAGGTACATGCAAAGTCTTATAGAAGGAGGACATCTATTTATTGCTCAACCACCGCTATATAGAGTTGCCAAAGGCAAGAAAAGTACGTATGTTTATAATGAGCATGAAAAAGATCAAATGCTTGAAAAGTGGGGAAAAAATGGTAAGCCTACCCTTCAGAGATATAAAGGGTTAGGTGAAATGAATCCTGAGCAACTTTGGGATACAACGATGGACCCTGCAGTGAGAATGTTATTACAAGTTACTATACAGGATGCTGCTGAAGCTGACCGGACTTTTGACATGCTGATGGGTAGTGCTGTTCCGCCAAGGAGACGCTTTATTCAGACACATGCTAAAGAAGTCCGCAATCTTGACGTTTAGGAGGTGGGTGCTTCGCCGCTGGGATAAAAGTCTACAGATTTAGTGTCTTGCGGCTCGTCTTGCTCGTAGTACAAGTCCACAATAAGCGAATGGCTTAGTTGGGGTGAGCTTGGCTTAATGTGGAGAGTGATTTCGGTGGTGACGGAGATGGGCTCTAGGACTTCGGCGGTGACAATAACTTCGTTGTTATGATCATTAATGCGTATTGCTAGGTTTGGTTTTTCCAGAAAAGGAGACAATGTGATAGTCACTTGAACACGCTTCCCGTCAGGGTATGGATGTGCTTTTACATGGTCGATATGCACATCTTTCTTTGGAAGTGGTGCAGGTCCGTCGTCAAAGAAAAAGATTTCTTGCATAATGTAGTGGTTATTTACTTTGAGAATTTAATTACAGTGCTGGCACATTACACAAGATCTTTATTCTTGGGTCAGCTCCTCGGAAGATGGTGTATTGGCCGTGGTTGCAACTGGTAATGGTGAGCTGGGTTCGGTATAGTTGAGATAGGATAATGATATCCAACCAGATGATTCTTTTGAACGCGGTAGAGTATCTACTAATCCCCATGTGCCTTCGGCGCTTTGTGCGATCAAGGTTACACATTCGCCTTCAAGAAGGTAGGTAAATTTATCGTAGGATGCACCAGGCCCGTAGCGTACATTTAATGAAGATATAGTGACACATCCACGTATCTTAACGGGTTCCGTGAGTTCTGTGGGTTCAGGTTGAGGTGCTGAGTTTGGAGGTGTAGCTATAATTACGGCATTTGAGGCTGGAGATGAAAGCTGTGCGTCAAATGTTGGTATAGGTGGTACTGTGGGGAGGGCTGGTTGGCTAGGTCCTGATGGTGCTTCGGTCAATTCGCTTGTTATTTCTGTAAATTTATCGACGAGTGTCCATGCAGCAGACATTGTATTGTCGGGATATAGTAGGAATAACGATACGGCAGCCAATGTAGGAACCATGATCATAAGGGGTGCTAGCGCAGGTCTGACTTTGCGAGGTCTTGGCCGTGGTTTCCGTCCTCGGGTCGAGGGCACAGGAGGTGCGGCGTTTGAGATTTGAGGTATAGACCCTGGAGCAGTACGTGCACGAGCGTTGTTCCTTGTCTCCCACAGTAAAAATGCGGCGGCTTGATATATTTCAGCCAATTGTTGTTGCGAGGTTGCGTCTGAAAGGTCCCTGAGATGAGCAGTGCGTATTTTGACTGCCGCTGCAATCTCGTCAGGGCTTGCGTCTCGCGGTATCTTCAATATGTCGTTAGGAGCTTTAGCGGTCACAATAGTTATTGAAAATAGTCTGCACTAATTATAGACTAGATTGGGATAATGAACGTGTATGATTGTCAGAAAGTATAGTGGTGTTGGAGGTGGATCCCGCTAGCGCTTTGCGTAGAGCTCCTGGTGTTTTTGCGGAGAAAATATGTACAGTTAATCCAGGTTGCTGTTTGATTAACTGTAGCATGGTGTGTACTTTAGATTTCATTCCACCAGTAATGTCTGGGGACGTAGAAGTAGAGATGAGATTTAATAGTCGTCGTTTTGACGAATTTGATATTTTGGGTATGGTGTTTCCGTTAGGATAACTATCAAGCACTCCTTTGGCATTGCCTGCAATATATATGTCGCTGGGCGGTAGTTTTGTTGCTAAATATGCAAAGATTGCTTCTGTTGAGATGATCGAGGCGCCACATACATCGTCAAAGCATACGTCACCATGAGTCAATGGGATTATATGCCTGTGGAGAGCATGTTTAATTTGCGTGGTATCTAATGACATTAATTTGCCATTATTGCAAATTGCTGATTCCGATGGGTTAATCTGCTTGGATTGCACTCCCGCTTGTTGAAGTTCATGTAGGACGATGCGGGATAGTTTAGATACTGATTTGGCCACTTCGAGTGCTCCATTCCATCTTGATGCGGTGTGTCGACATATGTGTAGATTATTACGAAGTGCTTGGATATGTCCATAAGATCCTGCACCATGGCCAATAATTATATTCGTTGATTTGTGTTCAGATTTGAAATCGGCTATTTCCGACGCGAGATTTTTTATGACGCGTACTCGGGAGGTTGACTCGGTATCTTTATTTGTGATTAGAGAGCCACCGAGTTTTATGTAAATGAGGTTTTTGTTGGTTTTGCTCATATGATTTATGGAGCGATAATGGTTGTGAGAGGATTTGCCCCCAAATCTTTTAGTGCCTTGACAACAATAGGCATGGTGTGTTTGCTTACTTGAGCGATAATATGTCCTCCATGACCAGCTCCAGACAGCTTTGCGCCGTTGGCTCCTGATGCGGTGGCTATATCGACTAAGTTGTCAAGTTTTTGAGTGGAAACGCCCAATCTCTGTAGTAAGACATGGTTTTTTGTCATTAGGTCTCCGAGGCTTATGTTATCGCCAGCTTGAAAAGCAACGGATGCGTCTTTAGCTAGTGTGCCAATAGCGCGTATGTTTTCCTTGAAAAGTGTTGGGTGTATATTACTTTGTTTTTTAAAGGTGTTTATGGTATCTAGAGTGCTTCTTGGTTGTTGTGTGTCTGCAAGTACATAGTATAGAGGTTTATTGGGACGTAGATGTTGAATAGGACCTGATTTAGAATATAAAATTGGTACATCACGGGCTATTACTGTATTATCTATGCCAGAGGGGTTGCCGTGCTGGAGAGATTCCGTTTTATACACAATGTTTGATATTTGGTCGTTTGTTAAGGTATAGCCAAGGTAATTGATTATACATCTTGATATTGCAGTAGAAACGGATGCGCTTGAACCTAAACCCGATGCAATTGGTATGGTAGATGTAATAGTTAGGTTTGCGGGAATAGGCTCACGATGGTTTATTGCTCTGAGTGTCTGGCGTATAACATGAGCAATTGGATTGGTTTTTGGTATAGAGTCAAGAGTGTTTGACAGGTTTATATCAGGAGCGTCAATATATAAACCATCGTAATTGTTGCGTTCCGTAGGAGTGATTGTAGCAATGCTGCTGATTGAGTTTAATGGTGCAGCTATTGCTGGTTTACCGTATATCACAGCATGTTCGCCTATGATTATGTATTTGGCTGGTGCTGTAGCAGATGTTGTGATGCAATTCTTGTTGAACACTAATAGTTGTACCTAAGTACCGTTGCAGTGGCTATCCATAGAGCTATTGATAGCATCAGTGGTCTGTCCTTGAAAACTAGCTGTTCTGGCGTACCACCTTCATCTTTTACATATACTAAGTAAAGATACCTAAAAATACCATATACCACTAAGGGTATTGTAAGCATCATGCTATGGTTTTTAGTTTGGTGGTATGTTGCATTGAAAGTGTAAAAGGAGTAGGAGATTATAGTGGATGTAGAGACACAATATATTAGTAAATCAATGTATGTTTTATTGTATGACGCCAAGACTGAACGATGGCTGGACGCTAGATCTGAAAGTAAGTTTAATTCGCTGCGACGTTTACCTAGAACAACTAGTAAGGCTCCAAAACCTACGCACATGTATATCCAGGGAGAACCTATGGGTCCTTGTTCGACGTCAACTAATGTTGCGCCAGCTGCTACGCGGTAAGTGAACCCCAATGCTATTAGCAGTATATCGAGTATAACGATGTGTTTCAGCCACATTGAGTAGAGTATGTTTTGTAGCCAGTAAAGTAGCAGTATAAGTCCAAACCATGGATTTAGAAGATATGCTAAAGGAAGAGCTATTAGAGGTAGTACTATTGCCATAACTACTGCTACTAGTTTACTCAATTGACCTGATGGCAGGGGCCGCAGCCGTTTGACTGGGTGTAGTTTGTCTTTCTCAATGTCAAGGAAGTCGTTAGTTATATATATTGCTCCACTAATTAATGTGAGGAGGACAAACCCATAGATAGTTTTTGTGAGATATGGGATTACGAAGAGTTTTCTGTCGAAAATCAGAGCAGCAAACAGAAACATGTTTTTGACCCACTGGCGTGGTCTGGTTGAATAAAGCATGAGAGCTAGTTGTTGCATCTGTATATTATATATCGAATAGCTTGATGATAAAATTATGTAATGAGAAAGATGCGGCTGGACTTAATTATAATGAGCCGATGCTTGGTCGAATCGAGATCAAAGGCTAAGGGTCTTATTATGGCGGGCCAGGTATTTGTTGATGGAGCTATGGTTGACAAAGCAGGGACCATGCTTGAACAAAATTGTAAAATTGAAATCAAGAAAGGAATGCAATATGTCAGTCGTGGTGGGATCAAGCTTGAAGCTGCGCTAGAAGCGTGGAGTCTGTCGATGAAACGTATGGTGTGTGCGGATGTTGGTATATCAACAGGAGGTTTTACAGATTGTATGCTCCAGCATGGAGCTAGTAGAGTATACGGCATAGATGTTGGTAAAGGCATAGTGCATTGGAAACTCAGAAAGGACGAGAGAGTGATTTTGCTAGAAAATACGAATGCTAGATACCTAACTGGATTGCCGGAGGAGCCGAATTTTGTTACTATTGATGTGTCGTTCATATCTCTGCGACTGGTATTGGATAAGGTGCAAGGATGGCTAAATGAAAGTGGACGTATACTAGCGCTGATCAAACCACAGTTTGAGGCTGGTAAAAAGGACGTGGGAAAAGGTGGCGTGGTGAGGTCTGCAAAAGTGCATCGTGAGGTGATTGAGAGAATTTTAGAGCACTCGATCGCGCTTGGACTGAAACCTTTGGGTTTGATTAAGAGTCCTCTAATAGGGCCTGCAGGAAATAAGGAGTTTATGACATACCTATCGAACAAAACAGATATAGACGCTGTAGAGACCGGAAAACTAATTGACAATGTAATGGATGAAATTGATGAGTAGGCAGACTAATATACGTAATTTTTGTATCATTGCCCATATCGACCATGGCAAGTCAACTCTAGCTGATCGTCTTTTGCAAATGACAGGGACGGTGGCGGAGAGAGATATGCACGCACAGCTGTTAGATGGAATGGAGCTTGAAAGAGAAAGAGGAGTTACTATAAAGGCGTCTGCTGTAAAAATGCAGTACGTGGACGTTAACAAGATTGAATATGAATTGAATCTTATTGACACTCCAGGACATGTAGATTTTTCGTACGAGGTGAGCAGGGCGTTGGCGGCATGTGAGGGAGCATTGTTAGTAGTGGACGCTAGTCAAGGGGTTGAGGCGCAAACTCTTGCAAATCTTTACCTGGCACTTGAAACTGACCTTGATATTATTCCGGTTATAAACAAGATAGATCTTGAAGGTGCACGAACAGCTGAAGTAACGGATGATATCTGTGAACTACTAGGAGTAGATGAAGATGAGATTTTGACAGTGTCCGCAAAGACTGGCACTAATGTTGAAAGCGTGTTGGAAGCAATCGTAAAGTATATAAGGCCACCTGAGTTAAGTCGTTCCGAAGGTAGTAGAGGATTAGTATTCGATTCACATTATGACCCATACAAAGGTGTTGTTATATATGTGAGGATGAAAAGTGGCAATATTGATGCGAAGGATAGGCTTAGTCTACTACAAAGCAGCGTTAGTTTTGAGCCGTTAGAAATTGGAGTGTTTTCGCCAGAAATGGAACCAACAGGAAAATTGTTAGAAGGGCAAGTGGGTTATGTCGCTACCGGTATTAAGAACGTTAGCGAATGCAGAGTCGGTGATACTATCGTAGAGGAAGGTGGTATTGTCATAGAACCTTTGGCTGGGTATAGACCAGTCAAACCCATGGTGTACGCTGGCTTCTTCCCTGTAGATGGTGATGACTATCAGGTACTAAAAGATGCTGTAGAGAAATTGCAACTAAATGACGCAGCCCTTGTGTACACACCCGAATCGTCACATGCTCTTAATTTTGGTTTTCGATGCGGTTTTCTGGGTATGTTTCACATGGAGATAGTTCAGGAGCGACTCGAAAGGGAATATGATTTGGATATAATTGCTACGGCACCCTCTGTAGAGTATGAGGTTGAGACTCAAGATGGTGATGTTATAACGGTAAAGTCGCCCGCTGGACTTCCTGACGAGGGTAAGATTCAGGAGATTAGGGAGCCATGGATGGTAGTGAATTTGTATTTGCCCGCAACGTATTATGGCGTTGTGATGGAATTAGTCACAAAGCGCAGGGGTGTGTTTGTTGAAGAGCATCATAGTGGAGGAGGTCGACTGGTTCTTGTGTTTAAAATGCCGTTGTCAGAGCTTATTGTAGATTTCTTTGATAAGCTAAAGTCGAGCACACGTGGTTATGGTTCGCTTGATTATCAGTTTGATTGTTATAGAGCTGGAGATTTGGTCAAATTGTCAATACTTGTAAACGAGCAGTCGGTTGATGCCTTGGCAATGATCGTGCATCGCGATGAGGCTTATAGTACTGGTCAGCGTCTTATTACTAAACTCAAGAAGCTTATACCGAGGCAATTATATCCAGTTGCTATACAGGCCGCAGCTGGGGGAAGAATCATTTCGAGGGCAAATGTCAGGGCATTGCGCAAAGATGTTCTGGCTAAGTGCTATGGTGGAGATGTTACTCGTAAAAAGAAGCTTTTGGCAAAACAGAAAGAAGGTCGGAAAAGACTTAAGATGGTTGGGAATGTTGAGATTCCCCAGGATGCGTTTATGGCGGTGCTACGGGTAAGGGATTAAGAATGGATAAAAAAACAGGGGTAATTATCGGTGCTGGACCGGCAGGTCTCACGGCGGCCTGGGAATTGACAAAAGCGAATGTGGAAGTGGTGGTATTTGAAAAATACAGTCGTGTTGGCGGAATAGCTAGAACTGAGGAATATAAAGGCTATAGATTTGATATTGGAGGACACAGGTTTTTTACAATGGTTCCTGAGGTTGAGGAATTGTGGCATGAATGGATGCAGGAAGAATTTGTAATTAGGCCCCGTAAATCAAGAATTCTATACAGAGGAAAATTCTTTGACTATCCGTTAAGAATGTTTAATGCGTTACGTGGGCTTGGTATATTAGAGAGCGTTCGAATTGTAATTAGTTATGTAATTGCTCAGTTCTTTCCTTATAAAAAAGAAGAAAGTTTTGAGCATTGGGTTGTAAATAGATTCGGTAAACGGCTGTACGAGATTTTCTTCAAGACATATACAGAGAAAGTTTGGGGTATTAAATGTACGGATATACGCGCAGAGTGGGCTGCCCAGCGGATAAAGGGGCTTACTCTACCAGCGGCAATAAAGAATGCGCTTTTTCCTCCGAGAGGCGAGGTAATAAAAACACTTATTAAGGAATTTCATTATCCAGTTTTAGGGCCGGGTATGATGTGGGAGAAAGTAACAGACCTTGTTCGCGAGGAAGGTGGTTGTGTTGAGATGGAGTCCGAGGTTGTTCGTATTTTTAGGGATGAGGACCGTATACATGGTGTCGAGGTTAGAAATTCGGATGGATTAAAATATATTGAAGGAACTGATTTTTTCTCTACAATGCCATTGAATGAATTGATCAGGCGGATTGAACCTGCGCCGCCTGAAGAGGTGATTGTGGCAGCTGACGGTCTCCGCTATAGAGATTTTCTTACCGTTGTACTAATACTTGATATAGTTGACGTATTTGATGATAACTGGGTGTACATTCATAGCCCCAACGTGAAGGTAGGTCGTATACAGAACTTCAAGAACTGGAGTGCCGATATGGTTCCGGACAATAGTACTACAAGCCTCGGTCTTGAATACTTTTGTAATGAAGGAGACGGGCTGTGGAATATGTCCGATACTGAACTGCTAGAGTTGGGCTCTATCGAAATTGAGCAACTTGGCTTGGCTGAAAAAGTAAATGTGCTCGATGGAATAGTAATGCGTCAGCAAAAAGCGTATCCGGTATATGATACTGTATATGGTCCTTTGCTTGCGACTGTCCAGGAATGGGTAGCTGGACTTGGCAATTTTCATACTATCGGAAGGAATGGGCTTCATAAGTACAACAATCAAGATCATTCGATGTTGACCGCTATTATGGCCGTAAACAATGTTCTAACTGGCCAGACAAATGATGTTTGGTCTGTCAATACTGATAGGTCATATCACGAGGAGGTCCGTATACCCCGTAGTGGAGATGACCCTGTAGACATTCTCGAAGCGTGATAAAAGCATATTTTAGGGGCTATAGTGTCAGTCGAATTGTAGGTAACCAAAGTAAGCTTGGTATTATTGCGATTATCGCGTTCTGTGTCGTTTGTAGAGGATCGCATATAACATGGGACGACCTTCTTCAAACCCATCCGGACGAAAGGTATATAAATTTAGTAGCTACAAGCATAGAATTTTTCGGTACATCAAGCGATGCGAATGGTTCAGAGTCGAGACTCAACCCTTTTTACTGGCCTGATACTAAAACTACTCGTGGTATTGAGATTCCACGTGGCGAACCAAGATTGTTTGCCTACGGCCATGCGCCACTCTATCTTCGCGTTGTTGTAGCAAAAGGCTTGTCTTTTGTCGGCAAATTTTTAGGTACTATCGATGACTACGTATTGAGACATCTATTTCTCTCTGGGGATAGCTTAGAGATATTGCAAATGGTTGTTGTTGGTCGTTATCTCTCGGTATTGGCTGACTGCATTACGCTATTGATTGTCTATTTTATTGCAAAGAAATTGGAAGGCAAATTAGTCGGCTTGATGTCGGCGGGCTTATTCGCTGCTTCTGTTCAGTTTATTCAACAGGCTCACTATGGAACTTTTGATTCATTGCTAACTACAGCAGTTACTGCAGTTCTTTGGGTCCTAGTGTTGTATGTAGAGTCTGGAAAAGTAAGATACCTGAATATAGCGGGTGGGGCTATAGGTTTAGCTGTTGGCATTAAGGCAACCGCACTGCTATTGGTGGCACCTGCTTTTACGGCAATACTGTGCTACGAATTCGTTCGTGTAGAGGATGTTAAACTTCGTGTGGCGCGCAAGATATTAGAACTATTTATTGTGCCGGGTCTTTATGCGCTTGGCGTGTTTATAGTATGCAATCCATATGCTGTAATTGAATGGAAGGAGTATCTCAGTAATATCGCGTTGCAATCTTACATGGTAAGGGGATTAGTAGATTGGCCGTTTATCCTACAGTATAAAAATACGACCCCTTATATTTATCATATTATCGAGCAGGGGCGATGGACCATTGGATGGCCACTAACAATTTTTATGTATGCGGGCACAATGGTTCTTGGAAAACAGGTTATATCAAGATTTCCACTTAAGAAAACGGGCTATGATGTTGCGCAAAGGTTAGTTCTGTTGATTTGGGTACTAAGTTATTTTATGCTAATCGGTGGGCTTTATGTGAAATACCCGCGGTATATGCTACCAATAATCCCTATTCAGATAATTTTTGCTGCCATTTTGTTGGTACGGATTCTAAAAATATCTGTCACTTATGGATTGCCAGTGGTCCTTGTTGTAGTCAGCACCACTGCAGTTTATGCAATTGAATATGTAAGGATGTATGAGCAACCTCACCCCTGGATAGTGGCTTCTAACTGGATGTATAGAAATGTTGACATAGGAGATACTGTTTTGATTGAGAAATGGGATCACCCGCTTCCAATGCCTCAAGTAAGGCAGCTAGACAAGCTGGTGTTTAAAGAAGGGTTTGATACTGTGGCAATGAATCTGGCTGAGCTGCCAGATACTGAACAGAAATTCACACCTATCGTTGAGGATATAGTGCAAGCTGATTACATAATCGTTGCAAGTAATCGAAATTATGGTCCCGTGTATGGAAACTCGGAATTGTTTCCATATAGCGTGAAATACTATCAAGGTTTGTTCGATGGTACGCTTGGATATAGTTTGGCACTTGCAGAAACTCGACACCCGAGTTTTTCTGGTATATCTCTGAGAGGGGATCCTATTGGTTCGGCAGGGATAAACCTCAGAGACGATAAAAAACATTATGACTACATGCATAGGTCTGTTGTCGCTGATGAAAGCTTTACCGTATACGACCATCCCTTGGTACTTGTGTTTTACAATGAATCAAAGCTAGGATATGACCATATGATGGAAGTGATAATTGGTAAGCAGTAACTGGTGTTTTGTATTGCTATAGCTCCGGACGCGTCGCGATTTTTTCGCTTAAGAGCGAATGTGAGCCTAGAAGGTAGTTGAGTAGAATGGAATCGGTGAGCTGCTCTACTGGTGCCCGGTCGTCAGTAAATATCATGTCGTTCGGATTTGTAGGTACAAGGTTGTTGATTGTCTTGTCTAACATCACTGGTAGAAGTGCGTGCGATTTTGGATGTAGTGATGCTAAGTTTTCTTGCAGGTTGTAGGCTGATGTTTTGATGTTAGTTGCTACTAGTATTGAGTTGAATGTTTCTGGGACGTCAATGACGTGTACTGTAGGAAAAACTGATAATAAGGTTGCTGACAAAGCATTTACTAGGCGTCGATCGGTGCTTGTCCGACCCACATTGATCGCAATGACACCTGTTGGCGTTAGCAGTGATTTGGTTTCAAGAAAGAATTCTTTAGTGGTTAGATGCCAGGGTATATATGGTAGCCGGTAGGCATCTACGGCAATTACCGAGTATTTATCGGATAAATAGTTTAGGTACAGACGGCCGTCTGCTGCGATTGTTGACAGGTTGGGTTTGCTCATATCAAAATATTCGTTACCAATTTCAATAATATCTTCGTCTATTTCTATTCCTGTGATTGGTATATCACCATAAATTTGGGTGTATTGATTAGATATTGTGCCTGCTGCGAGACCTATGATTAGTAGATTGTTTACTTGTGATACTTGGTGAGGTGGTGGATTAAAGAATGGTGCGGTTAGGAAATAATCCCAGCTGCCGCCAGTATAGAGAGAATTTGGATCGTGAATCGAATGTATTCCCTGACCTTCGTTAAGAAGTAAATAGCGCGCCTCATCACGTTCTACAACTTGTATCAGATTGTATGAGGATTCTTTCTCATGGATTAGCCCATCGTATGGTCTTATATTTCCTTGAGAGCATAGGTAAGCTGCAAAACAAAATGGGATAACCATATATAGCGTGAATGTAGGCGGACTTTGAGATGAATGTTTCCATAATCCTATAAGTCCTGTTACTAAAAGGGCTCCGGAAAATGCAATATAGGTGTAACGTGTGCCAAAAGTTGGGATTGTTACCAGTACGGGAAGGAACGAACCAAGTATGGACCCTATTGTTGATAGAGCATAAACTCGACCTGCTACAGAGCCTGCCTCTGACGAGTTGGTTGTTAGAAGTCTGATGGCGAATGGAGATGTGCATCCAAGTAAAGTTATAGGAATTGCAAAGATAAACATCGTTCCGGCAAATGCTCCTGCTACAACGGGGGCATTTAATGATGCTAAGGCGGTTGCGGCATACAATAGTGCTGGTCTCGAGATTACTGGTATTAATGCTGTTGTGATTGATGCCCAACAAATAATCGTGAAATATTTTGTGGTACGCGGTGTTTTGTCTGCTATTCGGCCACCAATATAATATCCAATTGATAGATACAGTAACATTAGGCCGATGATGCTTGACCAGACAATGTTTGATGTGCCAAAGATGTGTCCGACTAGTCGAAATGCAGATACTTCGGCTGCAAGGGTGGTCATGCCTGACACAAATACTGATATTAGTATATGGTTTCGCAAGGGTGGATGTCGTGTTAGTGGTCGTTAGTATTTCTGGTGTTAGTTATTACTTTCCTTTCTAGTAATGGTTCGGATTATACACCGTGGTGATATAATCCATGTAATCATGAGCTCTGTAGCTGGAATATATATATTGCAACAAGTTGACACAAAAATAGATCGAAGCAAGAAGCGGATTGCTGAGATAAATAGCGTGCTCGATGACAATAGTGCTGTGGTCGAGACTTTAAGGCAGCTTCAAGAGGCATCAGTCTTAATGGATTCCGCAACAAAAAAGCATGCTGGGGTTCAGGGAGAGATAGATATTGTGTCAAGCAAATACGAAAATGGTGAGAAGAGATTGTATAGCGGTACAGTGACTAACCCAAAGGAGCTCAAGGACTTGCAGGACCAAGGAGAGGCTCTTGTGCGGCGTATAGCGGAGCTGGAGGATGCAAAGTTAGAAGCTATGATTGTAGAGGAAGATTGTAAGGAAGGTCTAGAAGGAGCTAATCGGAATCATGAAGTCGCCCTACATGAACGAAAGGTACTTGAGAGGGAAATGGATTCTGAAAGTATGACTATTTTGGACGATATTGAAAGATTAGAAGGAGAACGTGAAGTTGCGCTTAATTCAATTCCTGATGAGTTGATTGATAGGTATGAACTAGCCAGGTCGAAATACCGTGGGTTAGCGGTGGCGTTAGTTGACGATGGTATGTGTTCAGGGTGTGGATTAGGCGTGTCAACTGGTCATGTACAGGCTGCGCGTAGCGGCAGTAGGATCGTGACTTGTGACAACTGCAATAGATTCCTGTACGTGAAGTGATTTCATAAACTGCTCGTTTGTAGATTGGCGAGCAATTGTGTTGAACACACTTGCATGAGGGTGAGCTAGCTGCATGCCGAAAATAGTTGATGGGTTGAGCAGATAGCAGTGATTATTTGTGGTTTAGGGTTAAGGAATAACCTAGAATAAGCCAATAATAATATATTTTATTAGGCCTTCAAGTACATTGAGCAGCAGAAGGGCTATTATCGGACTAAAATCAAACATGCCCCCGCTCATGTCAGACATTAAGTTGCGGATTGGTTGGAGTATTGGCTCAGTCAATTCGTACAATAGTTGTATTGCAGGATGAGATCGGTCTGGGCGTAACCATGACAATAGCACTCTACCGAGTATTGCAAATTGTATTATCGAAAAAATGAAGCCGATTGGTCTGATAAGTATTTCTTCCATAGCGGATCCTTGTCTATATATTATTGCTTAGTATGTCTGTGATCGAATATTGATGTTCCGATCCTTAACATTGTAGCACCTTCTTGAATTGCTACCTTGTAATCGGCACTCATTCCCATGGATAGATGCTTCATAGGTAATTGTGGGAAGTGTTGTGTTATCTGATCCCTGAGGAGCCTTAAGTTTCGAAATATTGGTCGTGATGTCTCAGGATTGTTTGATATTGGCGCCATAGTCATAAGGCCAACAATGTTGAGGTTTGGTAACTCTGCCATTTGAGATATCGAACTGGCTAAATCGGACCATTGAGACGTATTTGTGGCGGTATTGGTTGCGGCGAAGCCTGACTTTGTATGTTCTCCAGATACATTGCATTGCAACAGCACCGATGCAGTAGTTCCGTGGTCAGACGAAAATCGTGATAGGCGGTTGGCAAGCTTGAGAGAATCGACTGAGTGAATGTGAGTGAACAATGAGGCGCATGTGCGTGCTTTTCGACTTTGAATGTGTCCTATCATGTGCCAAATGGGTGGGATAGAATTGGATCGCAACTGACCTAATAACATGTCTATTTTTGTTGAAGCCTCTGCTACTCTGTTTTCTCCAAAATGTCTATGTCCTAGTTTGTATAGATGTTTGATCGCTTCGATTGGCTGAGTCTTAGTGACTACAATCAAGGTGATGTCGTCTGGGGTACGGCCTGCCCTTTCTGCAACATCTTGGATTTGTGCAAGTGTTGCATGGTAAGATGCTGTCAATGAGTCCGATGATGAGATAGCATTTAAGTTTTGCATGAGAAGTGCTAAGGTAGGTATATTACAGCGCCAAACCTACCTGACGGTTTTGCTTCTGTTCGGTGCGAGTAGAAGTAGTTGTTGTTGTAAGACGTGCATAGATTGCTGGTTTCAATTGATTGTACACCGGATGAAGCTAACGAATGTATGTTTGCTTTAATCAGGTCTAGGCGTATTGAGTTGTTGTTGTACACAATGATATCATCTGTTTTCTCGAATGCCTCATGAAATAAGTCAGCTACCTCTTGGCCTACTTCGTAATTATTGACTGTGATGCAAGGGCCAATGGCGGCTAATAGTTTGTCTGGCTTAGAACCAAAAGTGGACTTCATTGTGGCTACAATTGAGGAGGCGAGTCCAGCTAAGGTTCCGCGCCAGCCTGCATGGCCTAGGGCAATCGCGTGGTTTATTGGATCATATAACATTATTGGGGCGCAGTCGGCAAAACGCATGAACAATGATGTGTTGGGTGTTTTAGTAATTAGCCCGTCAGCATTTATATTATTGCGAAACTGCTTGGTGTGTGTTGCTATTGTTCGCGCTCCGTGAACTTGAGTTACTGTCCTAAGAGAGGCGATTGGTATGCCTAAGGAGTTGTATGCAAGGGCTATATTTGTGTCAACATTTTGTTTGCTATCTCCGGTGCTTGTACTCATGTTTAGACTCTCGTAAGGATGAGGACTGACCCCTCCTAATCGTCCAAAGATGCCATGTGTAATACGAGTCGTTGGCATTGTGTCGAAAGTAAAGTATGTGATCTTATTGCTTGAGCGGCATATCATCATTGCTGATTATTACCTTTAGATAATCTTTGCTGGGACAGTTTATAAATATATTTTTCGGCGTGTGAATCGATTTGGGGGTAAGCGTACCATATGCTCAAGGAGCCAAAGAGGAAGCCAGTTACTGTGCTTATGATGTGCGAGTTGGGTATTGCGAATGTATTGAATGCGTTTGTGGCGTCAGTGGGCATCATAGTATTAATAATGATAGGTGACAGGCCAATAAATAAGTACAAATATGTAGTTAGCTTAGGTATCCGTAAGTGCTTGTGTTTTAGGTGGTTAAATATAAGGCTGGCGCCAAATACCCCAAGATATATTCCTGTGCATCTATGACATAAGGCGGTTTTCCAACCAAATTCAGGAGCACCAAGAAAGGCGCTACACTCGACGCATGGGGCAACACTAGGTGGAAGCGCTGCTTCGAGCGATGGAAAAATAGTTAAACTTGAAGTTTTTAGATTTATTGAAAAGAACCATGATTTTGATGAGTTCTGATGGCATACAGCAGAGAATATTCGGTATAGTAAATTGCCTGGCTTATGTAGGCCGGTGGAGAGTAACATAGGTGCAAGTAGTGCTAGAGATATGTAGATGCCTGACAGTATGGTGGCGATGTTCGTCCAATATTTGATGATTTTTGACTTGACAGGCGCGAATGTGGCTAGGTTTGGGAAAGAGCGCATTATAGGCTAATGGATTAGAAGTTGGTCTATTTGTTCGGTGAGCATAGGAGGATTCATCATTCCTATATGAGTGTGTGATATCGTGCCGTCTGTTTTGACGAAGACTGTGGTGGGATAGCCGCGAACTTGATATCGCGTTTGAACTGTTCCTGTTTCATCCAATAGTGTTCTGAATGTAAGCCCTAGACTAGACGCAAAGCTAAGAACAGTTGTTGGATCTTCTCCGTAATTGATGGCCAATATTGTTAGTTCGGAGCTTGAATAGGTTGTATGGGCGTCCTCCAGGTGAGGCATTTCTACCTTGCATGGACCGCACCAGGTAGCCCAAAAATTGAGGATGACTGGTTTTCCATTAAACTGACTAAGTGTTACTGGTTGTTTTGTGGCTGCGTCTAGCAGCTCGAAGTCAGGGGCTATCGAGCCGGGTAGGATCGTGTCAGTGGTAGTCGAGCTGATGTCATTTGGTTTGGAAACCAGGTCGATGTGGATATCGTTTAACGCAGGATTTGTTATATATAGGATTATTCCTAATATGAGACCAAGTATCGTTCCGGCAAGTAGTTCTTTTTTGTGTGAGAGTGACGCTAATATTTTAGACATGGTTTGAGTCAATAGAAACGAATTCTTATTTACCGATTTAGGGTTGCCCAAAGATTAATTATTGTATTGTCGATAATTTGTTGTAAATCTAATAGAACTGGCAATTGTGCAAATCTTATGGTTAGTAGGCTGAGCGTTCCAGTGAATAAAAGTGTGCCTATTATTATAAGTAGTATTCCATTAGCTGCTTGCAGGTAATGTAGTTTGGGCCCAAGTTTTTGATAGATGTGTGAAACTTTATCGACGGCTATCGAAGCTATCAGAAAAGGTATAGCGAGGCCAGCCGAGTAACTGGTTAGCATCTGGACTCCGGTGGTTAACCCTTCGCTAGTAAGAGCCATGGTTAACATGGCGCCTAGCACTGGTCCAACGCAGGGCGACCAACCAGCCGAAAAAAATACTCCCATAAGGAAGGATGATAGTAACCCAAGTCTTTTGTTGCCAGGTTGCTTGTACTGTGGTCTCGAATCGGAATAGAGCCAAGGTATAGTGATAGCTCCCATTACATGCAATCCAAATACTATTACTGCTAAACCGCCTACCTGAGAAAGAATGCTTCTGTAGTCATATAGTATGTTGCCAATAGCGGTAGCAGCTGCACCTAGCGTAATAAAGACAAAACTAAACCCCAATACAAAGGCCGTGCCATGCGCTAGCGCATGGCGGTGGGTCGCACCAGGACCTTTAGATTGATTTGGGTTCGCTATAACTTGGCCGCTTAAATAGCCAATATAAATTGGCACTAAAGAAAAAACGCATGGTGATAGGAACGATGCTGTCCCAGCGATAAAGGCTAATCCAATTGAAAGATCTGTGGCATTCATGTGTAGGCTGTTAGTGCCTCTATTTCAAATATGATATAAATGGTAATGATTTATTCTAAAGGTGGGTAATCTGTCTAATTTAAAACTAATTATTGGCGTAATATTACCTTAGCAGGTAAACGTTGGCAAGGACAATATGAGATTGTAGAAGTTTTGTCGGGATGATGTTAATATGTAAAAACAGCTAGTTATTGAAAAAATTATAAGGGTGTTAGATGATTTTGACTATAGTTGTGTGTTTAGCAGTAATTTCTGTGGCCGTCTATCTTCTCGCAATACTAACTGACAAATATTTTATCGTTAGTTTGGACGAGATATCAGGTCGCTTGAAGCTGTCCAATGATGTGGCAGGCGCCACATTGATGGCTATGGGTTCGTCTGCTCCGGAGCTTGCTATTGCGTTAATTGCATTATTGAAGCCAGGAGGGCATGGTGACGTGGGGATTGGCACTATAGTTGGGTCGGCCCTGTTTAATATCCTTGTGATTACAGGTGCTTCGGCGCTAGCAAGACCGTTACGTATAACCTGGGCGGTCGTTACTCGTGACGTGGTTGTGTATTGTGCAAGTGTAGGGATGTTGTTGTGGGCCTTTGCCGACAATAAAATTGACATTAGAGAGGCTGCAATTTTTATTGCGTTCTACGCTTTATATGTTGCTGGTTTGTTTTGGTGGAGCAAGGCGCAAAGAAGAGTTGATACTGAAAACTTTGATGACGGTAAAGAAGAAAGGAATTTTGATAGTGGCGGCAAATCTGTTGTGGGAAAGTTGACCTTATTGATTGATCGCGTGTTCCATAGTCTTATGGGCGACCCACGAGCAAAATATATACGAGCGTTTATTGTATCGATTGGTTTGATTAGCTTAATTAGTTGGGTTTTGGTGGAAAGTGGTATTGCGTTGGCTAACGCTGTTGGAGTACCTCCGGTTATTGTAGCGCTGACTATATTGGCTCCGGGCACGTCCGTGCCTGACATGATATCTTCGATTGTTGTAGCTAAACAAGGTAGAGGAGGAATGGCGGTCGCTAATGCTGTTGGGTCTAATATCTTTGATATATTGATTGGGCTTGGCCTTCCGTGGCTAGTGATAATCTTTAGCGGACGTGAGTACATTGAAGTCATGTCGGAGGGGATTACTGGATCCACTTGGCTGCTGTTGGGATCGGTGTTTATATTGTATATATTTATGTTGACTGGAAGGCGGTTGGGGCGGAAAGAGGGGCTAGTTTTAGTGATCGGATATTTGGTTTATGTAGTTTGGATGTATTTTGGGCAAGCATTTTAATCCAAATAACAACGACGATAGTATCTCGGAGAGATGGCAATGAATGAGTTTGCACAAATTGGGGCAGTAGTTATTGCTGGATTTGCCTGCGGCTTTATAAATACTCTTGCCGGAAGTGGCTCATTAATCACATTGCCGTTGCTAATATTTCTTGGGCTTCCTGCGCCTATAGCTAATGGAACCAATCGAGTTGCAATTGTTATTCAAAATATTGTCGCTGTAAGTAGCTTTCGGGCTCAAAATGTGCTTGAGGTAAAGCCGGCGGTCAAATATGCTGCCCCCGCGATTATAGGCGCTGTCGCAGGCGCACAAATTGCTGTTGATGTAGATGCTGTGCAGATGGAAAGAATTATCGGTGTGTTGATGCTTGTTATGCTTCCATTTATATTTTGGAGTCCAAAAAAGTGGCTTAACGACAGACTAGGTGCAAAAACAAAAAAACACTCTTTTTCAGTGGCAATAATATTTTTTGCAATAGGTGCTTATGGTGGCTTTATACAGGCTGGTGTAGGTATATTTTTACTTATGGGCCTTGTTTACGCTGGTCAATACGACTTGATAAAAGGTAATGCGGTAAAAGTTTTTATCGTTCTGTGTTTTACTGTGTTTGCACTCGGCGTGTTTTTGATAAATGGGTATGTTGATTGGAAGATCGGTCTTACACTGGCGGTAGGAAATGCTATGGGCGCTATGGTTGCATCTAGGTTAGCGGTTAAACGAGGTGAACAGTTTGTTAGGTGGGTACTTTTGCTAGCGATACTGATGGGTGCGTCGAAACTGCTGGGTGTTGCGTTTGTTTAATCAATTAGGATTTATATTTGCGTATGCGCGAAACGGCTAGAAGGAATAGTATGGGTATTGGTGTCCAAGAGGTTGGGGTTGCTATATTAGCTGGTGGAAAATCCAGTAGAATGGGGAGCGACAAAGGTTTGGTCATGTTAGACGGGTACCCCCTTGTTGAGCGCATTATACGGCAGATTTCACATCTGTTCGAAGATATATTTATAGTGACTAATAAACCAGAAGGATACAGTCAATTTGGTTATCCAATAGTGGGGGATGTTATTAGGGATGTTGGCCCCCTTGGTGGCGTCTATACTGCTCTTGACTACGACAAGAATGACTATACACTGATCCTGAGCTGTGACATGCCTTTTGTTTGCCAAGGTATATTGGTATATTTGTTAGATATTGTTGAGAAATATCAGGCTGTCGTACCGCGGATGGACAAATTATCTCATCCGGAACCCTTACGCGCTTTATATCGAAATGACTGCTTAAAGCAGATTTATAATTACTTGAAAACTGGTGGACGCAAAGCAATTGGGTTTTATGATGAAATTGATGTGCGGTATGTTGAAAGGAAGGAAATTGAAGATATAGATCCGGGTGCGATGTCGTTTTTTAATGCGAATACACCATATGATTTGGTGGAAGCTGGTAGGCTGACAAAGTACTATCCGCTAATATGATAAATGTTTAGTCGATTGATTTGTGGAACAAGGTGTTGAAGATACTTATTGCTATATAGTAAGTTGAACATATTATTGATATCCAAAGAGGAGCAGGGTAAACTGTTGGATAAGTATATATTAAGATGAAACCCGATATACCCCATATTATGGCCACCGACATTATCGTAGTCTTGTGCTTAGTCGTGCGGCTGGGGTAATAATACTTTATCGGGATAAATATTAGTACTATTAATACGCCTAATAGTATGAGATTGTTAGTGGGGCTTGGTTTAAGTATAAGCATGTAGAGTACTGCCACATTCCAGTATGATGGAAAGCCAGTGAAAAAGTTGTCGGCTGATTTAGATTCTGATTGTGCAAATTGGTACGCTGAAGCGATGAGTATTGATGGAAGTACCCAATTGTTATAGGTGAGTGGGATTAGTTGGGCTTTGTATATAAAGATGACTGGCACCATAACATACGTAATATAGTCTACTATTGCGTCGAGTAAAGCGCCGTCGAAATTAGGTATATTTTCGGCAGAATTCAGCTTTCGTGCTATCGTTCCGTCGATAGCGTCTGACACTACTGCCGCTGTCATCCAAATGAGTGCTGTTCTGTAGTGCAAGGCAAATATCTCCACTATAGATAAGAATCCAAATATGAGGCCGCTTGCAGTAACGAGGTGAGGTGTCCATGAGATGGCATTGTTGACTGCGGTTTGTAGAGATGTTGATGGTCTAGACATGAAATGTAGGTTCTGCTTATCTTATCTGATGCTATCTGAAGGCTTCCAAATTGTTACATAGTCATTATCCGAAAACGTGGTAATCCAGTTTCCATTCACGGAAAATTCTAAAGTAGTTGGTGAAATATTGGGCACTGAGCTACTTGAAAGTTCCTGGTGGGTTTTAGTGTCCCAGAGAGTGATGCTACCATTGGCGTCAACCGCAGCAAGTAGTTTTCCGTCTGGAGAGTATGCCAATGAAAGATATTCGGTGTTACTATCAGTGTTTGAATATACAGTTTCTTGCTTTCCTGAGTCTATATCCCAGGTGTGGATGTATCCGGTATCAGAGGATGTTGCTATATGGGTGCCTTGCGGATTGATTGTTGTTGCATGGGCATATTTGCTACGCATAAATGTTTGGGTGTTATCGCCGGTAGAAGTATCCCATAATTTTATTAGTGATGCGTAGTGCTGATTGATTGTGCCTGCCGTGTATATTGCTAAGATTTCCCCGTCTGGGGTGAAACGCCAATTGCTTATTGCGTCCTCGTGGGTCAATAGTGGTCCAAGCTTATTGGTGGAGATGTCGAACAACTGAGCCGACGCGCCTGATATGAACGCTAGTTGTGTCCAGTTTGTGTTGAATTCAACTGCATAGAATTGGCGAGCGCTCTGTGGCCACTCTATGGTCCTGCAATTGTTCGGGTTAGAAAGGTCACATATTTTAATCGCAGGAATATCATCTGCTGAAATTGCTGCAAAGTGTGAGCTATCGGGAGATAGATCTATTGATGAGATATGTCTATTTTGAGCAGGCCATGATTTGAAGTCGTATAGCGCGATAAGGTCGTCAGTTGCAAGGTCCCATAGATATATCATCTTGTTGGTGTCTAGCGCTAGGAGCATGGTCGAATCTTCTGAAAAAACTATGGAGAGAATGGGTCCATATGGGCCAAATAAGTGCTTTGGCGTGGGGTTTGGTAGGTCCCATATGGAAATTGGGTCTGTATAGGAGGTTGAGGCTAATAATTTGCCGGAGCTAGACATAAAAGCCAAGTGTGCGTTTGGGGCCTGTAGGGTTATGCTGGTTTGGGAAAGCAAATCTGTGAGGGTAATGGTCTGGTCGTGTACGTTGGCAAAGTACTGGCCACCGTTAGCTGATATTTTTGTGTACAAAGGGCTCATATCGATAGTGGCTACAGGAGCAAGAGAGGCTGCTGTTTCAGGGTTTAATTTAGGTATAGCGGATTGTGATGTGATGGTGCAAGATGTAGCGCTGACAATTAGAGCTGTCGCAAATAAGATGGTTATGTGCAGTCGGTTGGTCAACATAATTGGTGTGTGTGTTTATAACGAGAGTGCTTATTATATATTATGCGGCCTGTAACCATAGGTTTATTCTGTTAAGTAAATTCTGAAAAAACTCTATTGGCGAGTAGGCGCCCTGAGGTAGTTAGACGTATACCGTTGTGGTCGTTGTGGAGTAGTCCTTGACTAACGAGTTGGGACAAAATGGATTTGTAGTGGTTTTTTGGATTGGCTCCAAAGCGGGATTGGAATTCGTTGTGTCTTACTCCGCTCGCCAATAGATGTAGGCCTAGCATCATCGTTTCGTTCATTTCAGTATCTGTGTCGATCAGTGTAGATTGAATCATTGCGGGTGTTCCTGGATAATCCACGCGATGTTCCTTTGCAGAAACGTTTAAGTTAAGTAGCTTTATATATTCATATGGTGATTTTGTATTCGTGTATCTATGCTGTTTGTACCAGCTGTGAGCTCCAGCTCCTATACCTATATAAGGTAGATTTTGCCAGTATTGGAGATTGTGTCGGCATTCGGAATAATTGGAAGTTATAGACCAGTTAGAGATTTCATATTGGTTGTAATTATGTGACTTCAAAAAGGTATCGGCATATTTATACATGTTTGCGGTGATATCTGAATTTGGGTGTGGTAAATATCCTGAGTCGACTCTAGAAAACATTGGAGTGTCCTGTTCCAGATGGAGAGAGTATAGTGATAGATGTTGAGCTCCCAAATCTACGACTTGTGATAAGGTGTGCTTCCATGACGACTCTGTTTGATTTGGTAGACCATACATTAGGTCTAAATTGATTTGGTTGAAGCCTGCTGATAATGCGTCCTTATATGACTGGATTACATGTCTAAATGTATGCAATCTGTCTAAAAGTTGCAGTTCGGAGGATATTGCCGACTGCGCACCTATGGAGATCCGATTAAACCCTAGGTTTAATAGAGAGTTGAGGTAGACTGGATTTAGTGTGCCTGGATTAGATTCAAGACTTAACTCAATGTCAGGTTTCAATTCGAAAGTGGCTTTTACTGCGGTCAGGATTTGCGCCAATGACTTTGCAGGTAGCAATGATGGTGTGCCTCCACCGAAGAAGATAGTGCCAATATTTGTAATTTCACAGCCTTGATAGTGCCTTATTTCTGTGCAGACCGCGTCGACATATGAGGGTATTAATGGATCGAGCCCTGCGTATGTATTAAAATCGCAATAGGAACACTTTAACCGACAAAATGGGATATGTATATATAAACTTATGGAATCGCTGATACTCATTTATCCTTATAGTATGCGTATAGGCATATGATATTAAGATTCATCTATCGAATTACTCTTGAACTGCGTATTATACAATTCCGAATATAGACCTTTAGAGCCCAATAGGCGCGAGTGTGAACCCATCTCAACAACTGAGCCATTTTCGATAACTATAATGACGTCCGCTGCTAATATGGTAGATAAGCGATGAGCTATTACGAGGCTAGTTCTACCAATAAAGAGCGGTTTTAGTGCAGATTGAATAAGTGATTCGGAACGCGAATCAAGAGATGATGTGGCTTCGTCAAGTATTAGTATACGGGGATCTTTGAGGATGACTCTTGCTATTGATACTCTCTGTTTTTCGCCGCCTGAAAGCTTGTAACCCCGTTCTCCGACTATTGTCTCTAAGCCATCTGGTAATCTGCTAATAAATTCTGTTAGGTTTGACGCTTTACATGCATTGGCAATTTGTTGTGCAGTTGCTTGTGGTTTAGCGTAACGTAAATTTTCCTCCAATGTGTCGTGGAACAAGTATGTTTCTTGGGTTACCATGCCTATTGTTCGGGAGAGTGAGTCAAGGCTAATATTTTTGATGTCTATATTGTCTATTTGTATGGATCCATTGGTTGGATCATAAAGGCGTGGCAATAAGTAGGTCAATGTAGTTTTACCGGCGCCGCTAGGCCCAACTAAAGCAGCGAGTTGACCTGGTTTAATAGTGAAATTGATATTGTTAAGTGTCCAATGTTGGTCCGGACCTGGTTTGGTACGTTGTTTGGGTTGACTGCTTGTAGCGTAGATGTCACGGCGTCGTGCATATGGGCGGGTTATTGCTGATAATGAAGTTGATGAGGTTATGTCGGCGGAGTTGGCATCTCTGTTATATGAAAAATAGACTTTTTCGAATTGGATTTTTCCATTGGGGTTAATGAGGTCATTTGGATTGTTGGAATCGACTATTTCATGAGGTAGATCGAGGACTTCGAATACTCTTTCGAAGCTAACCATTGATGTTGTAAAGTCGACTCGGGCATTAGCCAATGAACTTATTGGACCATAAAGATCTCGTAAGTATGCTGCGAAAGCTATGATTGTTCCAATAGTGAAGGCTCCTGTCAATACCAGGTGACCGCCATACCAAAACACAAGAGCAGTTCCAGTAGCACTTATGACTCCTAGCGCCATAAAGAACCAGCGACCAATAACGGCTGATCGTATGCCGATATCTGCGACCGCATTGCTTCTGCGCTGGAACTTTTGGTAGGTATCCGATTGTCGACCGAATAACTTCATTAGAAGTGCCCCGCTAACATTCAAGGTTTCATTCATAAGTATGTTCATGTCGGCGTTAAGGTCTAATGATTTCCGCGTTATGTCTCTTAGCCGGTTTGCTACCTTTCGCGCAGGCACCAAAAAGAGTGGCAATATCGCGATACTAATAATTGTTAACTGCCAGTTTAGGGAAAACATAATTGACAATGTAAAAATTACGCGGGTGGTGTTTGTTATGATACTAATTAAAGTTCCAGTAACTGCTCGCTGAGCTCCGACAACATCGTTATTCAAACGGGCCATTATTTCACCAGTCTTTGTGTTGGTAAAGAAGCGTAACGACATTTGTTGCATATGGCCATAAAGCTTTTGGCGTAGGTCGCGGATAAGGCCTTCGCCTACCGTTGAGCTGTGATAGCGTTGGGCAACTTGTATAGCGCCGGTGATTATAGGTACTGCTATCATTGAGATGGCCAACAAGTTTAGTTCGGTGTAATTCTTGTTTGGTAACGTGCTGTCTATTAGGCGTCGATATATAAGTGGTGGAAGTAACCCGAGGAGAACAGATAGGCTGATCGCTATAAGAATGATGACGATACGATGTTGGTATGGCTTTGCATATTGCCATACTCGTCGAAGCAGTTGGCGATCAATATTTGATTCGTTGCCGTCTTCGGCTGATAGATACTGCCACCAGCCACCCATGCCGCCGTGGAACATTGTGAGTGCGCTTTCCCGTAATGTAATATTATTGTACACTGAATATTGGCTGAATATTTGCATATAGATGTCGAGTTAATATCACGGCCTTATAGGAAATTTTTATATAGAGGATTAAACGAATGAGTATAGGAAATGATTCCGGTCATAGGCGCCTGATAATTTTAGGGTCAGGCCCAGCAGGCCTAACCGCTGCTATATATGCGGGTAGGGCTAATCTTAAGCCAATGCTATTGGCTGGTAATGAGCCAGGCGGACAGCTCACTCTAACTACTGACGTCGAAAACTACCCGGGGTATCCGGATGGCGTCCAAGGACCTGAGATGATGGAACAATTTCGCGCGCAAGCTGAAAGATTCGAAACAGAATTTGTAAATGGACATGTTGTTGGTGTCGAATTTGGACGAAGACCATTTGTGTTGCATCTGGAGGGTGGAAAAGAGCTTACATGTGAGTCTCTTATAATAGCAACTGGTGCATCTGCAAGATGGCTGGGTTTGGAAAGCGAGACAAAACTAAGGGGACGCGGTGTTTCGGCGTGTGCTACATGTGATGGTTTTTTCTTTAAAGATCGAGTTGTTGGTGTTGTAGGGGGTGGTGATACCGCAATGGAAGAAGCTCTGTTTTTAACTAAATTTGCTCGTCAAGTGCATGTTATACATAGAAGGGACGAGTTGAGAGCAAGTGCAATAATGCAGAAGCGCGCATTAGGTAACGAGAAGATTAGCTTTGTTTGGGATAGTGTAGTAGAGGAGGTTATTAGTGAGGATGGAGCTGCGGTGGAAGCTGTATCGTTACGGAACCTTAAGACTGATGATACTTCTAAGCTGTCTCTTGGTGGGTTGTTTATTGCAATTGGACATACTCCTAATACAGAAATATTTCGCGGTAAAATGAACATGAACGATGAGGGGTACATTGATACTGTAGAGCATAGCACTCACACTAGCGTCGAGGGTGTGTTTGCGTGTGGAGATGCTGCTGATAGTGTGTATCGACAAGCTGTTACTGCAGCAGGGACCGGGTGCATGGCTGCGATTGATGCGGAAAGATGGCTTTCAAGCATTGAATAAAATATGAATTACGGTTTTGTTATTGATAACCGCCTTTGTATTGGTTGTCATGCATGTTCAACTGCATGTAAGTCAGAAAATGATGTACCTCTGGGTGTGAATCGTACATGGGTAAAGTATGTAGAGACTGGAATTTTCCCGAATAGTGGTCGAGAGTTTCAGGTTACGCGGTGCAATCATTGTGCTAATCCACCCTGCGTAGAGATATGCCCGGTATCTGCTATGTTTACCCGGTCTAACGGTATTGTGGATTTTGATAGTGACGCTTGCATAGGATGTAAGGCGTGCATACAGGCGTGTCCATATGACGCAATATATATTGATCCTGAATCGCTTACGGCTGCTAAGTGCCATTATTGTGCGCATAGAACGGAAATAGGGCTTGAACCGGCTTGCGTTGTGGTATGCCCGGAGCAGGCAATTATCGCTGGTGATATAGACGATCCGCAATCACGGATCAGGCAGCTGATTGATAATAACCAAGTTAAAGTTCGAAAACCAGAAAGTAGAACTAAACCAAACTTATTCTATATAGAGGGTTCGCGTGTTACGCTTGATCCAAATATCGTGACTGACAAACCCGCGACATATATGTGGTCTGATTCACATAGAGTAAATGGCGACACATCGAATTATTTTAATAGTGGTACTGTAAAAAAGGCCGGTGGCGATGATGGTCCTGTTCAGATTGGGGGAAAAGTGGCTCATCATATGGTCCAAGTTTCATATGATGTCAATCACAAAAAATCTTGGCACTGGCCTGTCGCGGCCTATTTGACGACCAAGGCCATAGCGGCGGGAACCTACGTAATGTTGATCGGTGCAGTTGCTTTGGGATTGTCAGATATTGGCAGCTGGTTCGCTACAATCATGGGTGTCATCGTACTAGGCGCTACGATCGCGACAGGATCTTTCCTTTGTATTGATCTTGAGCGGCCAGAACGTTTCCTGCGCGTTATTATGAGGCCTCAATGGCGTAGCTGGCTCTCGAAAGGAGCCTGGATTTTGGTTGGGTTTGGCGCAACGTCGGCAATTCTTCTGATGGTTAATTTAGGTGTGTATTTCGAGATTGATACGTTTGTTACTATGGGTGACATTCTGTTAAGTCCATCATCGTTTGCGGTATGGGGAATATTTACATCGGTACTAGCAATAAGCACTGCCGTTTACACTGCTTATCTTTTTCGTCAAGCAAGGGGACGTGAATTGTGGCAAGGCAAATATCTACCACTTCATATGGGAGTGCAGGCAGGTATTGCAGGTTTGGCTATATGCTTAATTCTTGCCGACTCGCTAGAAAATATGAGCAAAATTCATGAATATACTAGTGCGGCAGTAATTTGTGGACTGATTGTAAGTGGATGCATTATATGTTACGAACATGTTATTAATAGGTCAGCATCAACGGCAGTAAGGATTGCAAATCAAGCGCTCATGTTCGGAAGTTACAGGTGGTGGTTTTGGCTAGGTGGAATACTTTCTGGTCATGTCTTGCCGATGGTGCTTTTGATTATAAGAGGGGAGGTACTTGGATCGATTGCGGGAGTTTGCGTAATAGCGGGTCTGTTTTGCTACGAATATGGGTTTATATTGGCAGGTCAGGAGCCCTCGAATAGCTAATGGTATATAGTGAATTGATATGAAAAAGACAAAAATGATTCATGTGCAACAGCCTGATGGGAGACTTAGTAGTTATCCGCCACCTGATATGTGGCACGATTGGACTGAGTATGACAGTAAGGCCTGGCCACGCAAGGAAGAACGAAACTACACTCTAGTTCCGACAGTGTGCTTTAACTGTGAGAGTGGCTGTGGACTTTTGGCGTATGTTGATAGGGATACATATGAGGTACGTAAATTTGAAGGAAACCCAATACATCCAGGGAGTCGGGGACGTAACTGCGCTAAAGGTCCCGCTACTCATAACCAGATAAATGATCCCGATCGAATCCTCTATCCAATGAAAAGAGTTGGGAAACGAGGGGATGGGAAGTGGCAGAAAATTTCATGGGATGAGGCTTTAAACGAAATCAGCGCGAAAATGAGATCTAGCAGAAAAGTGAGGCGTGATGGAATCATGTATCATGTTGGGCGGCCAGGTGATGACCACTACACTAATAGATGTATAACTGCATGGGGTGTGGATGGACACAATAGTCATACAAATATTTGCTCATCCGGCGCGAGATTTGGTTACTACACATGGGGGGGATTTGATAGGCCTAGTCCTGATTATAGTAACGCAAAAGTAATACTGCTTATATCCAGTCATTTGGAAACTGGGCATTATTTTAATCCTCACGCTCAGAGAATTATCGAGGCGCAGGTGAAAGGCGCAAAAATCATTACGATGGACCCGCGCCTAAGCAACACGGCAAGTAAGAGCGATGTATGGCTTCCGACATGGCCAGGTAGTGAACAGTACGTGTTATTGTCAATTGCTAATTACATAATCCAAAACAAGTTGTACGACAGGGAATTTATCCATGACTGGGTTAATTGGCAAGAGACATTGGAAGCCGCTTCAACTGGTAAGCTACCAATAGAGGGAGACAGTTTTAAACGCCAAAATACCGAAGAATATTGTTTCGAAGATTTTGAAAATTTACTCGCCGAATTGTATCGTGAATTCACATTTGAGAGAGCATCTGAAGAATCCCAGGTTCCAGTCGATAGGATAGAGGATGCTGCTAGATATGTTGCGCAAAGCAAAGGAAGACTGGCCTCGCATACATGGCGGAGTGCTAGCATTGGCAATCTTGGAGGATGGCAGGTTGCAAGATGTTTGTTTTTCCTTAATGTTTTGACTGGAAGTGTTGGGACTAAGGGTGGTGTGGCCGCTAATGTGTGGAATAAATTTGTGCCAAAGCCGCTGTCTGTGCCACCGGCATTTAATGCCTGGAATGAATTGCAGATGCCCCAGGAATGGCCGCTGTCTTCGTATGAGATGAGTTATTTGCTGCCTCACTTTTTAAGCGAGGGACGCGGTGAGATAGATGTGTATTTCACGCGTGTATACAATCCAGTTTGGACCAATCCCGATGGTTTTATGTGGATGGAGATGTTGCAAGATATTGATAAGGTGAAGTGTTTTGTAGCATTGACTCCGACGTGGAATGAGACGGCAGTATATGCCGATTATGTTTTACCTATGGGGCATGCTAGCGAACGACACGATCTTGTTAGTCAGGAAACCCACGCAGGTAAATGGATAGCGTTCCGGCAACCTGTAGTTCGAGTAGCGATGGAGAGAAACGGAATTAACTGTGAGAGCACTATTGATAGTAATCCGGGTGAAGTGTGGGAGGAAAACGAGTTTTGGACGGAACTGTCAGTGCGGATGGATGCGGATGGTAGCTTGGGTATAAAACAATGGTTCGAAAGTCCTTATCGGAAGGGTGAAACTTACTCTCAGGATGATTACTATAGGTGGATTTTCGAGAATAGTGTGCCGGGACTTCCTGAGGCGGCAAATAAAGAAGGTTTGAGTGCTCTTGCTTATATGAAAAAATATGGTGCATTCGAGATTGAATCCGGTGCAGCGAAGCCCTTTGAGGAAGTCCTTCCCGCTAACAGTCGGTATATTACAAAAAATGGACTGGTGTACTGTGATGGGAAGGCGGTAGGGATTGATAATGGAAATAAAGTCTTGCGGGGCTTTGATACACCTAGTAGAAAGCTCGAATTTTTCAGTAGTACTATATCAAATTGGGGATGGGAAGATTTATGTCATGTGATTCCATGGCAAATAAAAAGCCATGTGCATAGGGACAATATTGATACCGACAATGGCCAAATGCTATTGCTACCTAATTTCAGGTTGCCGACATTGATCCATACGCGTAGTGCTAATGCAAAATGGTTGTATGAGATTAGTCATAAGAATCCCATATGGATGAATCCCGTGGACGCAAAAAATAGAGATATTAGTGAGGGTGATTTAGTTCGTGTGGAAACTGAAATTGGATATTTTGTTGATGGAGTATGGATAACCGAAGCTGTGAAGCCTGGTGTTATAGCACTTAGCCATCATCTTGGGCGATGGCGAGAAAACGATGGAGAAGGCGTTGGTGAAGGTATGAGTAATTTGGTCTCGATCAATACTGAAGGTGATGGAATTTATAAGCTGTCGGTTATTCGTGGTGCGTCCTCATGGGTGTCTGGGGATCCAGATACCGAGCGGATTTGGTGGCAAAATGTAGGTGTACCGCAAAATTTGACCCACGGAGTGCATCCTGACCCAATTAGTGGTGGTCACTGCTGGCACCAGAAGGCAATTAGCGTAAAAATGGCAAGTATTGGTGATAAGGCTGGTGATGTTTATGTCGACACCAATAAATCACTAGCAGTATACAAGGAATGGATGAAAATGGTTAAGTCTGCAGCAACCCATAGTCCTGATGGAAGACGTCGGCCCTTGTGGTTCAATCGACCGCTTAGACCGATCGATGACGCTTATGATCTCCCGTGATACAGATAACAGATAAATAGTTATGAAAAATAATGGACTAAATGGTAATGCTGCATTTGATTGGATAGTCGGTGGAATACGTGATATTCCTCAATTCTTCGCGAAGCCGTTGCATGTGATTCATGATTACAGACCTTCGAATTTGCGGCCGGATATTATCGCGGGATTGAATGTGGCAGTTGTTTTGGTTCCGCAGGCGATTGCTTATGCGCTTATCGCTGGCCTGCCACCGTACATGGGTTTGTATGCTGCAGTTGTGGCTTCTATTGTGGGTAGTCTTTGGGGGAGTTCGTACCATCTGCAAACTGGTCCAACTAATGCAGTATCTCTACTTATGTTTTATTCACTGTTATCGGTTGCAGAGACTGGTTCGTACGAATTTATAGTGGCTGCCGGACTCATGGCCGTTATGGTGGGTGTAATACAGGTACTAGTCGGTATTGCCCATATGGGTGTTTTAGTGAATTTTGTATCGGATTCGGTAATCACCGGATTTACAGCAGGTGCCGGGATATTGATCGCTGTTAGTCAGCTTCCTCATCTACTAAGAACTCCAGTTGAATATGTTCCGGGTGTATACCGTATATTAGTGCAAATTGGTGAGGGATCAGCTGGAATACATCCCCCAAGCGTCGTTTTGGGTTTTGTCACATTAGCTGTGATGATTGGTGTTGGTACTATAAAACCTGGGATGCCAATTACATTTATTGGTATGGTTGTTTCAGCGCTTGTGGTGGTAATTTTCGGGCTCGAGAAACAAAATGTTATTGTGTTAGGTGAACTGCCGCGACAGTTGCCGCCAATTGCAAATATCCCAATACTCGACCTCGAATTGATAGGCAAGCTTTCTACGGGGGCGCTGGCCGTCGCAGCAATTGGGTTGGTTGAAGCAATTTCAATTTCGAGATCTGTGGCTGCTGACAGTGGCCAACGGATTGATAGTAACCAAGAATTTGTTGGCCAGGGACTGTCTAATGTATTCGCAGGATTGTTCAGTGGCTATTCGTGCTCAGGGTCATTTACTAGAACAGTTGTTAACTACTCCAGTGGAGGTCGTACGTCGATGTCCGGCGTTTATGCTGGGATATGGGTGCTCGTGGCTATCATGATATTTGGGCAGTTTGCTAGTTATCTGCCTCGGGCTGGGCTGGCATGCGTACTTATGGTGACGGCATGGAGAATGGTAAATAGGGTAGAGATCAGCCGTATCTTTAGGTCGTCGAATGGCGATACGATAATTATGATTGTAACGTTTATGGCCACATTATTTTTGCCGCTCGAATTTGCGGTACTGGCTGGGATGCTTGTGTCATTCGCGCAATATTTGGTGCAATCGGCTACTCCGCGTGTTTGGCCAGTAGTTCCAGATGATAACTTTCGGTATTTTCTTCCTGAAGAAGAACGATCGGTCTGTCCACAGCTGGGAATGATAGCTATTGAAGGTTCCTTATATTTTGGTGCTGTTCATCATGTGGAGAATGCGATACGTCTTAATTCTAGACAACATCCGGACCAGTATTTGCTATTGTTACGTCTGCATTTGGTGGATAAGTGTGACGTAAGTGGAATCCATATGCTCGAAGCAGTAGTAAGGAGGTATCGGGACAGAAACGGAGATGTATATGTGGTGGGAGCTAGGCCGCAGGTTGTTGATATGATGGAGGCAAGTGGCTTTATCGAATATATCGGTAGGGAAAACTTGTTGTCTCGCGAAAGCGCAGTAAGTCACTTGTTTCACAACATACTGGAAAAGAATATATGCAGATATCATTGTAATGTCCGTGTTTTTGCTGAATGTCAGCCTGTGATTAAATCGAGCGATATCAGTGATTCGACAACTGGAATAGAACTAAAGCAACATCAGGTGGATTATTGTTCAGCTGAGGAGTTGCAAAGGGCGATAGGGGCTGGATCTGGGCAAGCGCTAATTTTTGATGTACGAGAAAAAGACGAGTATAAACGAATCCATATTCCAGGCGCATCAAATCTGCCGATAACATATCTCATGAAAGGCATTGAGGGCGTGGCAAAAGAGTCGAGCGTGTACCTCGTGTGTAGATCGGGTCGGCGGTCGTTGCGTGCAGCCCATATGATGAAAACTTTGGGATATAAAAATGTGAAGGTTTTGGGTGGCGGGATGCTGGGTTGGGAGGCCGCTGGCTATAAAATTGTTTTCCGGACGGAAGGATCAGCATAAGAAATTGGTAGTGATAAGCTATGCGATGAACCACTGTAATGAGTAATGTCCGGCATAGGCTATCGACAGCATCTTGAGAAGATTTCCAAGGAAAGTTATTGATAGAAAACGTAATAATGGCAGTCTTAATGCGCCAGATGCCATGCCAACTAGATCAAAGAATGGATTGGGTATAATCGCGGCAACAAGTAATATTAGAGTGGTAAATTTCGTGTGGCTTTGCATTAGGGTGTAGAGTCGCCTATATAGTCTTGTATTTGAAATTACTGCTTGACCGGATACACCTGCGGCGTAACCACTGAGTTCTCCTAACGATGCGCCAGCTGCTGAGGCGAGACCCACAACAGTGGGATCAAGTAGAGCTCCGATTGCGTAGGTAAATAAGGCTCCAGGGGCTGGTAGGAGTATGGTTCCACTTGCGACTAGATTTATCAGGAAAACACCTAAGTAGCCGTACTGACTAAGGGCCTCGATGCGGTCCCGGTACAAAAAAATTGCGATAGTAGAAGTAACCACCACAATTAATAGTAGTATTCTGAGAATCTTTCCTCGTAAGTTGATAGTGAGAATCCGTGAATGAACGGGCTTGTTTTGTTTCATATATGCAGATGTTAAATATAGGTCAAGAGTCAAACATTATTTGCAAGTTGATAAGAACTATTCGCCTAGTTTAGCTCATTTTTTAGAAATATACTTTGACACGGAATATATTTGCTGTAAACTCGGTATATGTCCAATCTCATCGCAAAAAATATTGGGGTGCTTGTTACTATGGATGATGAGCGTTCCGAGTTGTCTGATGTGAATATTGTAATTCGCGACGGAATAATAGAACAGATTAGCAATAGAAATAATCTAAGCGCAGGTGGGCCAAGTGAGACTCTTGACCTATCGGGCCATATTGTTTTTCCTGGGCTTATTAATACACATCATCATATGTATCAAACGCTTACGAGGGCTGTGCCTGGGGCCCAAAACGTTGGATTGTTTGAATGGTTACGAACGCTTTATCCTATATGGGGGAGAATGGATGGTAACGCCGTGTATGCATCAGCGTTAGTTGGTATGGCGGAGTTGCTGCTATCTGGATGCACTTCAAGTTCAGATCATTTGTATATGTACCCTAACGGGGCGACACTTGATGACACGATAAGAGCTGCCTACGAAATAGGCATGCGATTTCACCCGACAAGAGGCTCTATGAGTGTCGGTGAGTCAGATGGTGGACTCCCGCCCGATAATTTGGTAGAGAAAGAGTCTGACATTCTCAGAGATTCGCAACGGTTGATCGAAAAATACCATAATTCCGAGGTGGGTTCGATGCTCCAGGTTGGTCTTGCTCCGTGTTCGCCCTTTTCAGTTAGTTCGGACCTTATGATAGAAACAGCCTCAATGGCAAGAGCTTATGGCGTTAGAATGCATACTCACTTGGCTGAAACTCAAGATGAGGAAAAGTATTGTCTGGAAAGATTCGGTAAACGTCCTCTGGAATATGTAATGGACTTAGGTTGGGACAACCATGACGTCTGGTTTGCCCATATGGTCCATTGTTGTAATAGTGATATTAATGCACTAGCGACCAACGGAATTGCAATTGCCCATTGTCCGTCATCAAATATGCGATTGGGGTCGGGAGTATCCCCAATACGGCGAATGCTGAAACAAGGAGTGGATGTAGGTGTAGGGGTTGATGGGAGTGCTTCAAATGATGGTGGACATATGTTGGCTGAAATAAGGCAAGCGATGTTGTTGGCAAGATTGGCGGACGCATTAGAATCCGTTGATGAAATTGCATCTCCAATCGATAGGCAATTTACTGCGAGAGAGGCGTTAGAAATTGGTACGATTGGTGGGGCAGCGGCACTCGGTCGCACTGATATTGGGCGACTCCAAGTTGGAAAGTGCGGAGACTTTTTTGCAATAGATATGAACAAAATATATTACGCCGGCGGATTGAGCGATCCTGTTGCGTCCGCAGTGTTTTGTGCAAGCCATAATGTTGACGTGGTAGTGGTCAACGGGAAAGTCGTGGTCCAAGATGGTATGTTGCAGACGATGAGTATGGATAGCGTAGTGAAAAGACACAACCGAATTAGCGCGGAAATGGTGTCGTGATAACTGATTTCTATATTATGGTATGGCGAGGTATGTGACATGAGTAAACATGTAGGGCTGGTACAAGAGAAAGTTCGAGAGGCGCAGGAAGTAATGCTGAATTTCTTTCGCGAGATTGTGGCGATACCAAGTATGGAAGGGCAAATTGGCGAGGTTGGAAAAAGGGTTGCCAGAGAAATGGATAGATTGGGTTTCGATGATATACGCTTTGACAAAATGGGGAACATTATGGGCCGTGTAGGTAGTGGGTCCCGAATCTTAGTATATGACTCCCATATTGATACAGTTGGTATCGGATCACTCGACTCATGGGAGTGGGACCCCTTTGAAGGAAAAATTGAGGATGGAGTTCTATATGCGAGGGGCGCATGTGACGAAAAAGGTAGTACGCCAGGAATGATATATGGGATGGCTATTGCGCAAGAGCTTGGATTCCTAGACGATTGGACCATTTGGTACTTTGGAAATATGGAAGAATGGTGCGATGGTATAGCTGCAAATACGTTTGTCGAAGTTGATCCAATGATAAAGCCAGATTATGTGGTTATTGGTGAACCGACCAATTTGGAAGTGTATCGTGGGCAAAAGGGTCGACTTGAGATGGAAATTGTGTCTCGCGGAAGGAGCGCTCACGCTGCAAGCAATCATCTTGGGGATAATGCCATTTACAACTTGTTGCCTATTATTGACGCGATAAATAAACTCGAGCCTGAGCTTGGTACGCACGAGTTTCTTGGTGGCGGCAAGATTACCGTAACCGATATGCATGTAAAAACTGCAAGCATCAATGCTGTTCCGGATGAGGCTGTGATAACTATTGATCGAAGGATGACCCTGGGTGAGACTAGAGAGGATGTGTTTAATCAGGTAAAGGAACTAATCCCGCGGGAGTCGCGAAAAAAAATAGCTATTCGAGAATTGTTCTATGATGAGGCTTCGTATACAGGATATGTGTATCCGGTAGAAAAATATTTTCCTGCATGGCTTATGGATAATAACCATCCATTGTGCCTGGCTGGTCAAGCAACTCGTAGCGACATGGGGTTGAAGTATTCCGATACTGGTAAATGGGATTTTTCTACTAACGGGATTTACTGGGCGGGAAAGGCTGAGATTCCGTCAATTGGGTTTGGTCCGGGTGAGGAAGAGACTGCACATACTGTGAATGATTCTGTTAGACTTGATGATGTCGTAAAAGCGACTGAGTTTTATGCGTTGTTGCCTAAAAATATTTAGAGATACAGAAGTATTAAGATAGGAGGAGGAAGTAACACTATGGACATGCGAGGCAGAGACTATATATCTGATCTAGACTTCAGTAAGGAAGAAACCGAGTATGTATTAGAACTAGCCTGGGAGTTAAAAAAGAAGAGAGCTTCAGGTGTTGAGCATGCATTACTCAGAGATAAGGTGCTTGCTATGCTGTTCTTTTTCTCTTCGACTAGGACCCGTGGATCCTTTGAAGCAGGTATGGCGCAACTAGGGGGACATGCTGCATTTATTGAGCCGAAGACAACGCAAATATCGCACGGTGATACCGAAATGGAACTTGGGCAGATTTATGGACGATACTTCGATGGGATTGCTATTAGACATTGTGATTGGGGTGTGGGTAATAAATATCTTAAAGACGTAGCAAAGGCGTCAATTGCTCCCGTTCTAAATATGCAATGTGAAATTTTCCATCCTCACCAATGTCTTGCCGACTTGATGACAATGATGGAGGTATTCAATGGTGATATCAAAGGCAAGCGAATAGCAGTGAGCTGGGCATATGCATCATCATACTTGAAGCCTATCTCATGCCCTCAATCGTTGATCCTTCAACTACCCAGGTTCGGGATGGATGTGGTAGTTGCGCATCCTCCTGGATTTGAATTAATGCCAGATATAGTAGGTGAAGCGCGTGACCTGGCGCATCAATACGGTACGGGATTCGATATCGTGGACGACATGGAAGAAGGCTGTGATGGTGTAGATGTTGTATATGCGAAATCGTGGGGACCGTTAATGACAACATCTAATGACGAGGAAGGAAAAGCCATGCAGGATAAGCATGCGGATTGGATAGCTGATGAGGGTATTATGGCTAAGGCAAATAGCGATGCTGTATATATGCATCCGTTGCCAGCTGATAGAGACATTGAGGTTGCAAATAGTGTTCTGGAGGGTAAGCAATCAGTCGTATTTCAACAGGCTGAGAACAGATTGCATGTTCAAAAGGCGGTAATGGCTCTCACTATGGGGTGAATTGTATGAAAAAAGCCCAATCGAATACTTGTGGTATTGCCGTAGTTGCGATAGGTGGAAATGCATTGGTTCTGGATGATAGCCATAAAACTGTTCCGGACCAATTTCTCGCTGCGAAACGGGCTATGAAGAATGTGGCTGATATCGTTGAAGCTGGATGGAATGTTGTCCTGACTCACGGAAATGGGCCACAAATTGGGTATATATTGAGAAGGTCCGAACTTGCGCTCGATGAGCTTCATCCGGTGCCAATGGATTATGCAGGAGCTGATACTCAGGGTGCAATTGGGTATATGTTTCAAAAGGCTCTGAGAAATGAATTTGTTAGACGAAACATTTCCCAAAAAGTAGTTACCGTTGTCACCCAAGTGAAGGTGTCGGCTGAAGATAATGCGTTTGTAAAACCGACCAAACCAATTGGATCTTATATGTCCAGTACTCAAGCGAAAAACATGGCCAATAAATACAACTGGTCTATTTCTGAGGAGGCCGGGCACGGGTGGCGTAGAGTTGTGCCATCGCCTTATCCAAAAGATATTGTGGAACTGGACTTTATTCAAGGATTAATAGGCTCTGAAACAGTAGTGATTACCTGTGGCGGAGGAGGTATTCCTGTTGTGGAAAGGAAGGATGGGACTATTAGGGGTGTTGAAGCAGTTGTGGACAAGGATTATGTATCATGTATGCTCGCACGGAGCATTGATGCTGACGTGTTCGTTGTTACAACTAATGTGGACAGAGTTGCTGTAAATTTTGGGAAAATTGATGAGTATTGGTTAGATAGAACTTCAGTATCTGAGTTAAAGAAACACGCTATGGACAACCAGTTTCCTGAAGGTAGTATGGGGCCAAAAGTACATTCAATCGTACGATTTGTCGAGGGCAACTGTAAAAGAGCGATAATTACCAATATTGACAATTTAGCGGCTTCTCTGCGTGGTGAGGCTGGTACTAGTATTACTGGTGATGGATAGTTTATGTCGCCAAACATAGACCTCGAAAATGGGATTGGGTTGGATATGCGCTTAATTACTAAGCGTTTCCCAGGTGTTCTTGCGGCTGACCAAGTGAATTTTTCGGTTCGTAAAGGAGAGGTGCATGGTTTGCTGGGAGAGAATGGAGCTGGCAAAACTACCCTTATGAGTATTCTTTGTGGACTTTACATGCCAGATGACGGTGAAATATTTCTTGGTACCGAACGAAATGCTGTAGAAAAAGTGAATATTGGTTCACCGCGCGAGGCAATACAGCTTGGTATTGGGATGGTTCATCAGCATTTTAGATTGGTTCAGAGTCATACGGTCGCTGAAAATTGCATCCTGGGACTTTCAGATAAAAGCATAATAATCAACCATACAGAGATTGCTAATCGTATAGCTGCTATTGGAGAGCGCTATCAGATGCATATTGAGCCGGATTCGTATGTTTGGCAGCTGTCGATTGGAGAGCAGCAGCGTGTCGAAATATTAAAAATGTTATACAGGAATGCTGATGTTTTGATTCTCGATGAACCGACGGCTGTGCTAACACCGCAAGAGTCGCAAGCGCTGGGAATAACCTTAAGGGCTATGGCTAAAGAAGGTAAAGCCGTGGTTTTCATAAGCCATAAACTCGATGAAATAATGGAAATTACCGATCGAGTTACGGTGCTTAGAAATGGATGCAATGTTAAGACGGTTGAGACGGCAGAAACAGATAAGGAGAAGTTAGCTAACCTCATGGTTGGTCGGAACGTAGTGTTCTCGGTTGAAAGACCTAGTTTCAAGGCGCGGAATCCTGTACTAGAAGTAGACGGAGTGACGGCACAGAATGATAAGGGCGTAGATGCTGTGTCAAACGTAACTTTTAGTGTAAAAGGAGGAGAAATACTTGGTGTGGCCGGTGTGTCCGGTAATGGTCAACAAGAGCTTGCAGAGGTTATAACCGGTTTGCGTAGGTCAACGGAAGGAACGGTTAAAGTGGGTGGCATTAATCTGACTAATAGGACGCCGGATAAATTTATTTTTAATGGTGTTGGACACATTCCAGGAGATCGGATAGGAGTAGGTCTTGCGGGAAATTTGTCGGTATCGGACAATCTGATTATGAAGGCATTTAGAGGGGGTGTTGTATCGAGGGGGATCTTCCTCCGAAACGAAGCTGTGCGTGATTATTCTGATAGATTAATTAATGACTTTGATGTCGATACCCCTGATAGAAATACACCTGTTCGTAATTTGTCGGGTGGCAATCAGCAAAAAGCTATACTTGCGCGAGAAATAATGGCAAGGACTGAGCAAGGGACTCGTGATAATGGATTATTGGTTGCTGTGCAGCCTACTAGGGGATTGGATGTAGGAGCGACTGAGGTTGTAAGGCGACTACTGCTTACCCAGTGTGAGCAGGGAGATGCCATATTGTTAATATCGGATGACTTAGATGAAATTCTTAGTATAAGTACCAATATTGCCGTGATGTTTTCTGGGAAGATTATGGGTATTGTAGATGGTGATAAAGCCGATATTAGCGAGATTGGTATTATGATGGCGGGTGGGGATAAGAGCGCACTATGAGAATTGTTATCGAGAATCGGATTGATGCGCCAAGAGTGATTGTAGTGCTCGTTCCTATTGCCTCAGTTGCAATGGCCTTGGTATTTGGCGGTATTTTGATGTCGATTGTTGGTGCTGATCCTATAGAGACCTACGCTGCAATGGCCGAAGGTGCATTTGGGAGTCCGGAGCAGTGGAAAGTTGGCCAGTATTATAGTATTACGGAGACGCTAGTTAAGGCTATCCCATTGATGTTGACTGGCTTAGCTGTGGGAGTAGCGTTCCGAATGTTGTTCTGGAATATCGGCGCTGAAGGGCAGCTTGTACTAGGTGGAGTCAGCGCATCGGCGGTAGCGCTATGGATGGGAGATCTTATTCCAGGGATACCTGATTCGGCGTGGGTGTATTTGCCAATGATGGCTATTGCTGGAATTATTGCGGGCGGCATATGGGCGGTGGTTCCTGCTTTGTTGAAAGCGTACCTTAAGGTTAACGAAATTATTACTACATTGATGCTTAATTATGTAGCTATATTGTGGTATCAGTATCTATTCAATGTTGCTTGGAAAGACCCTGCTGGTTATGGTTTTCCTGGGTCTGCTAAGTTTGGTGAATGTTGCAAAATCGCGCGAATCTCGGGGCGGCTACACTGGGGATTGGCAGTGGCTTTTATCAGCGCCCTTATTATGTGGATAATACTTGATAAGACCAAGTGGGGATACCAGATTAGGTTGATCGGAGAGAATGTCTCGGCTGCTAGGTATGCCGGCATTAATATTGGAAAAAATATTGTTGGTGTGATGTTGCTGTCTGGAGGATTAGCTGGGTTGGCCGGGATGGTCGAGGTGGCAGGGATATCGCATAGCTTGCAGGAAGGGTTGAATGTTGGTTATGGTTTTACTGCGATAATAATATCGTGGCTTGCCCGTTTGAATCCGTGGGGTATAGTACTGGTGGCTAACATGTTTGCGGCCATTCTTGTTGGAGGAGATCAGATACAAATGACTATGGGGCTGCCTGGGTCTGTTGCTCATGTGCTGCAAGGGGCAATGTTATTTTGTGTTCTTGGTGGGGAATTTTTCCAGCGCTACCGACTGACAGTGAAAAGATAATATTGATAGGCTTATATTATGGATTTTGCATTGATCGCATCAATTGTTAGTATTGCACTCGCTGCTGGCACATCGCTTGTATATGCTACTGTTGGTGAAATTTTAACTGAACGGGCTGGAATACTGAACTTAGGCGTCGAAGGGATAATGATTATGGGCGCTGTTACTGGATTTGCCGCAGCGTTTCACACTGAAAGCGTATTCTGGGGCGTCATTGTGGCTATGTTGGTTGGGGCTATGATGGCGTCAATACATGCATTTGTAACGATTACGCTATTGGCAGATCAGGTAGTGTCTGGATTGGCGATGACACTACTTGGGACTGGATTAGCAAGTTTCTTGGGGCAACGACTTGGTACTGACGGAGCGCCGTTGGTAGGGCAGATAGGACCAAGGTTTGAGCGTATGGCGGTGCCAGTACTGTCTGAACTAGGCTCTATAGGTGATTCGGTCTTTAATCGGGATATACTCACATATTTAATGTATATTCTGGTTCCAATAGTTTGGGTGTTTATCTATAAACTTAGAGCTGGACTAGTATTGAGATCAGTAGGCGAGAATCCGCAGGCATCAGATGCGATGGGCGTCGATGTTTTTAGGGTACGATATGCATATACGATAGTTGGCGGTATGCTGGTTGGACTTGGTGGTGCTCATCTGTCCTTGTCTTATACTCCAGGTTGGACAGAGAATATTACTGGTGGTAGAGGATGGATTGCCGTGGCCCTTGTTATATTTGCGACTTGGGACCCGATACGTAGTGTTGCAGGAGCATTGCTGTTCGGGGGTGTTAATGCAATTCAGTTTAGACTGCAGGCTGCAGGAACTACAATCCCAGCTTCATTGTTGAATATGTTGCCATACATCTTAACAATTGTAGTGCTAGTTATTGTGACGTGGTTTGAGTCCTTAAGTAAAAGGGTTGGAGCGCCGGCGGCGCTAGGTATACCGTATGTTCGGGAAGAGCGAGTGTAATGAAGTCGTACACTATTAGAATGCTAGAGATAAGAGAGAAAAGTGCGTACTGAAATCAATAGTGCATCTGTTGAATACCACGGGGATCTGGACAAGACTCTGTTAAGCTACCTGCGTGAGGAGGCTAATATTACAACGCCTAAGGATGGCTGTGCGCCGCAAGCGGCATGCGGTTGTTGTGTTGTCCAAATTGATGGAAAGCCTGTATTGTCGTGTGTCAAAAAAATGAGGGATGTGGCAGACAAAAAGGTTACCACATTAGACGGCGTGAGCGAATACCGAAGACAGGTCTATGCAAATGCATTTGTGAATGCAGGTGGGCTGCAGTGCGGATTCTGTATACCCGGGATAGTGATGCAAGCAGATGGACTTATTAGGCGTAATCCTGATCCAAGTCGCGCTGATGTTGAAAAGGTATTAACGCCTCACTTGTGTAGATGTACTGGCTATAAAAAGATTGTTGATGCGATCATTGAAGCAGCTAGAGCTATCAAGGTGGGTGATACCATTTCGTTGATTGCTACAAACGGAACAATCGGAGAGCGACAGCCTAGATACAATGGCAAAATGTTCGTTTTGGGTGAGCACGACTATACGGATGATATCAGGATGGATGATATGCTGTATGGAGCACTAAAGTTCAGTGACCATCCGCGAGCCGTAATTAACGGCATTGATTGCTCGGATGCACTGGGTATTGAAGGTGTCGTAGAAATTCTAACGGCTGACGATATTCCGGGTAAGCGCTATATTGGTTTGATAAAAAATGATTGGCCATTGATGGTGGGTGTTGGGGACACTACTTGCTATATCGGTGATGTAATAGCCGGAGTTATTGCTGAAGATGAAGAGACGGCACGTCTGGCAGTGGACGCTATAAAAGTGGAATACGATATTCTTGATCCAATAGTAAATACGGTTGATGCATTGTCAAATGAGCATGATGTTGTGCATGCAGGTGAGTCTACAAATATCTTGTCGGAGACTATGATTCGGCGGGGAGATGTTGAAAAAGCAAAAAAAGAGAGCGTATATCGTAGTGTTGTGACATATGAGACTCAACGAATAGAACACGGATTTATGGAGCCTGAGTGTGCAGTTGCGTATGTAGAGGATAATCGCACTAAAGTGTTTTCGCAAGGGCAAGGTGTTTATGAAGACAGAAAACAAATAGCTAGTATTCTTGATGTCGGCATTGAAGATGTAGAGGTGCATCTAGTATCAAATGGAGGAGCATTTGGGGGCAAGGAAGATTTGTCTGTACAAGGCCATGCAGCGCTGTTTGCTTCGAAAGTTAGACGGCCGGTGAAAGTTCGGCTAAATAGACAGGAATCAATTGCTATGCATCCTAAACGTCATCCAATATGGATGAGATATGACGTTGGGTGTGATATAAACGGTATCATCAAGTATGTAACGGCAAGATTCGTGGGCGATACTGGTGCTTACGCATCTGTCGGAATGAAAGTTATGGAGCGTTGTGCTGGACATGCTACGGGCGGATATCACGTACCTAGTGTAGAGATTGAATCGCTTGCTGTATATACAAATAATATACCGAGTGGTGCTATGCGCGGTTTTGGTGTAAATCAAGCAACGTTCGGGATCGAAGGGTGTATAGATGATCTATGTGAGCAGGGATCTTTTGACCGGTGGCAGTTCCGCTACGATAACGCGCTCGTAGATGGGAGCATGACTGCTACTGGACAAATATTGAAAGGTGGAGTTGGCATGCGCGCCACTCTTGAGGCTGTTAAGGAAAAATTTAATGAAGAGCGGACGGTGGGTATTGCATGTGGCGTAAAAAACACTGGCGTCGGAAATGGTATGCAGGAATTTTCCGAAGTGTCTATATCGCTCGAGGAGGAAGGGGTGGTTGCAGTTAAGCATGGATGGACAGAGATGGGTCAAGGGGTTAATACTATGGCGGTACAGGCACTATGTCATGAGACTGGTATCGATCCGGAAATGATTAGGGTTAGTGTTGACACTACGTCTGGGCATGATACGGGCATGACTACAGCGTCTCGCGCGACTTCGCTAATGTGCAATGCCATTATTGATGCATGCGTTGAGCTTAAATCGGATATCAGATGCTATGGTTTAGATCAGTTGTGGGGCAGAAAATACAAAGGTAAGTGGGGTGTTGATTGGACTACTAAGTCAAGCGATCGTGGCCAACCGCAGCAAACTCATTACTCATATAGCTATGCCACACAGATAGTTGCGCTAGATGATCAGGGGTATGTCAAAAAGATTGTTGCAGCGCACGATGCAGGTAAGATATTTAATCCGACAATGTTTGAGGGGCAAATTGAGGGCTCCATACATATGGGGCTTGGATATGCTATTGCTGAAAATTTGCCGATGACGGAAGGTAGGCTAGACAGTCTGAAATTAAGGGATTGCGGCATTTTGCGCGCTAAGGAGATGCCGGAAATGGAAATTATAGGTATTGAGGTCCCAGATACTTATGGGCCTTACGGCGGTAAGGGAGTTGGTGAAATCGGCTTGGTGCCAACTGCTGCGGCGGTTGCAAATGCCCTTAAGCAATTTGATGGACAGCGGCGGACAACTCTGCCAATTGAAGTATCGTCTAGGCGCAGAAAATGAGTTTGGAGTAATAGACCTAGCTATGCGGACATATGTTTGTTTTAAGTGTGGTAGAAAAATTGCCACGGAAAATATACAGTATTTATGCCCAGAGGATGGATCGGTTCTTGAAATTGAGCTTGACTATGTAGGTATTGTGCGCAACGGATGGGAACCTGAGGTCATAACTCCAGGAAATATGTCTATGTGGCGGTTTGGGGAATTAATTCCTGTTAGGAGGCCTCCATCTGCTAACGATATACTCAATTCTGTTGGAGGCACACCTCTTACATATGCCAGACAATTAAATAGCAATATAGGTGAAAGAGTTTGGATAAAAAACGATAGTCTTCTTCCAACTGGATCACTTAAAGATAGGGCTAGCGCCGTAGTAGTATCAGAAGCTATTGCAAGAAGTATCGGTGCAGTAATTACTGCATCAACGGGTAATGCTGGAGTGGCGCTTGCGGGCATGGCGGCTGCTGGAGGATTGAAGGCGATTGTGGTGGCGCCAAGAGATGCACCAGTGGCTAAAATCGAGCAAATTGTTGGATACGGGGCTGAACTAGTGCTTGTGGATGGTAGTTATAGTGACGCATATGATTTGACTGTAAAGGCATCGACTGAAATGGGATTATATTGCCGCAATACTGGTTATAATCCATTAACAATCGAAGGAAAAAAAACAGTGTCGTATGAGATCTGCGAACAACTTTCGAGTATGGTAGAAGGTAGAAAAACAGGAGCGTATTGGAAAGTACCTGATGTGGTTATTGTTCCGGTTGGCGATGGAAATATGATATCTGGTGTCTACAAGGGATTCGTTGATCTTATGTCTATAGGGGTGGCCAGTCGTATACCGAAGATTGTGGGTGTACAGGCTGAAGGGTCGGCGGCGATAGCTCACGCCTATATGTCGGGAAATCCTGTGATTGATGAGTTCAATTCTTATACTATTGCGGATAGTATTTCAGCAGATAGGCCATCCGACGGATACCGCGCGATGCATGCTGTAAAAAGTTCACGGGGTCAATACCTCACTGCGAGTGACGATGAAATTGTGGTAGCCGCGAATGAACTGGCATCGAAAACTGGGATATTTGCGGAATTGTCTGCAGCGGTTGCGTATGTAGGGCTAAAGAAACTTCAGGATACTGAATGGGTAAATGCATCGGATGATGTGATTATGCTTATTACTGGACACGGACTGAAAACTGTAGGAACAATAAAGACACCAACGGAACGATATACAAATATTAAGCCCAATATGAAGGCGCTGTCTGATACGTTGTGCGGTAAAGACATTATTTGATGAGGTAAATATGATCGATCTTACAATTAATAAAGATGGCCTTGAAAAGTCGCTGGAGGTTGCTAGAAGTAGGGGGGTAGTAATACCATCATTTGCACAGATGGTTGACCCTAGTCTGATACCGCAAGAAATTAAGTCTTCTCTTGGGAACGTTGGTCTGTGGGATATAGACCCAAGTAACCTGTTCAGGATTAGTTGGTATAACGAGCCGGTTGAAACTGGGGGAAGTTTTGGCGGCCCCAACTACTTTGAATTTCCAAGCAATCTGACCGGCGTTGAAGCTAAAATTGTTGCTATGGTGGGAAAATGGTTTCCTACGGGTGCTCACAAAGTTGGTGCGGCATTTGGATGCTTGGTGCCAAGGTTGGTCACTGGCCAATTTAATCCAGCCGACCAGAAATCAGTGTGGCCATCTACTGGTAACTATTGTCGAGGTGGTGCGTATGATGCAGCTTTGTTGGGATGTGAGTCGGTTGCTATATTACCTGAAGGAATGAGTAGAGAGCGGTTCGAATGGCTCGAGAATGTTGCTGGTGAAGTGATAAAAACACCGGGTACAGAGAGTAACGTAAAGGAAATTTTTGACAAATGCTGGGAGCTACGGGCTTCGGGCGAGAATCTGATGATATTTAATCAGTTTGAGGAGTTTGGTAACTATCTGTGGCATTACCATGTAACTGGTCGGGCAATAGCTGATGTGTTGAAGATATACGAGAAACGCGGTTTAAGGCTCGCTGGCATGGTTGGCTCAACAGGCTCCGCCGGGACGATAGCTAGCGGTGACTATCTTAAAGAGCGTTGGCCGACATCAAAAATCGCAGTAAGCGAGGCGCTGCAGTGTCCTACCCTTCTTATGAATGGATTTGGATCACATCGAATAGAAGGAATTGGAGATAAGCATGTACCATGGATACATAATGTAAAAAATACTGATATGGTCATCGCTGTTGATGACGAGGCGGCGATGAGTGTTTCTAGGTTGTTCAATGAAACAGAAGGCGTCAAGTATCTTGAAAAACAGGGTGTTGACAGCGAAGTCTTAGCCCAACTGCCGTTAGCTGGTATTAGTGGTGTAAGCAATATGATTTCAGCAATAAAATTTGCAAAATGGTATGAATTAGGACCAGAGGATGTAGTAGTGACTGTACTCACGGATGGTATGGAACTATACAAGAGTAGATTGGCGGAGCTGAACCAGGTCCATGGTAGGTTCACCGAAATGGATGCACACCTAGTGTACGGAAGAGATATTATCGGTGCGACTACTGACTACATGACGGAACTTGATTATTACGGCAAAAAGCGTATACACAATTTGAAATACTTTACTTGGGTGGAACAGCAAGGCAAGTCTTACGATGAAATACAAGCTCAATGGCATGATGACGGCTATTGGGAGGATATTAGGCAAAGCGTTGAACCACTAGACACCCTAATTGCTGAGTTCAATCGGTTGAGTGGGGCCAGTGTTGGTTAGGCGCGGTTTAAGGGGTCGGTAAAGGGTTATGGCATCAATGAAAGTCGCGCTCTGCTCGGTGTGGGACAAAACAGGGCTGGAAAAATTTTGTCAAGATTTGTTGGAAAGGGGATGGACAATACTGGCATCAGGTGGGACTGCGGCACATATTAGACGCGGTGGCGTGGACGTCGTTGATGTTTCCGAATATGTAGGTAGTCCTGAAGTCCTTGGTGGACGCGTCAAAACTTTGCATCCGGCTATTCATGCTGGGATATTGGCTAGGAGGTCTGCGGCTGACAGAATGGAGCTTCAAAATCAGGGTTGGATGCAAATAGATATGGTCGTGGCAAATTTATATCCGTTTCAGGAAGTAGTATCGGAGCCGTCGGCAACAATTGAAATGGCTGTGGAGAATATTGATGTAGGGGGTGTTGCACTATTGCGGGCGGCCGCGAAAAATTACGATAGATGTACTGTTGTGCCGTCACCTGGTGACTACGACATTATTGTTGAGAACATCGACAATAATAGTCTTAACGTCGATATTAGGAAGGAGCTTGCGGTAAAAGCGTTTAGATTGACCTCTGAATATGACAGA